>CAYTHB010000036.1:0-27064 GCA_964437515.1 uncultured Sterolibacterium sp. | reverse complement strand
GTAGGCGTATTTGGTATCGGGTAACGATTATTTCATCCTCTGTGGGTGGAGATGGCTACCATGATCGTTAATAAGCGATCAACTATCGATATCCGCATTCTCCCGATAATCCGAGAGTTTTTTATTCGTCCAGCTTTTGAAAGCGCGGCGGAAATTGCTCACACTGCTGTAGCCGAGCATGAAGCCAATCTGCTTGGGTGTGAGCGAGGTGTATATGAGGTACTGGATGGCCAATTCGCGGCGCGTATCGTCGAGAATCGCCTGAAAAGTCACGTCCTCGCGCACCAGTCGCCGTCGTAAAGTACGCGAGCCGATGTTGAGATGCCCCGCCATTTCTTCCAAGGTGGGGAATTTGCCCGGATGCTTGACCAGATAATTTCGGATGCGGTTGGAGAGTAGGTCGTCTTCCTCGTTTTTGGTCGTCAGTAATTGACACTGACGTTCGCACAATTTGAAGACTTCTTCATTGGCGAGGCTCACCGGGTGCTTGAGGCATTGAATGTCGAAAACAACGATGTTGCGCGGCTGGTTGAAATGCAGCGTGCAGCCAAAGCGTTGCTGATACGCACTCAAATCGGCCGGAGGAGCGTAGGTCAAAGACATTTCCAGTATTGGAAAAGGCTTGTTGGTGATGGTGGCCGCCAGTCCAATCGTTCGGCTGACAAATTCCTCAACCGCAAAGCGCAAGGCCTCGTTACCGAGCAGATAGCTATCACGAATTTCCGAGTACCAGCGACCTTCCACGATGTGATTGCTGGACGTGAATATCTGTTCACTCAGGGAGTAATACTTGGTAAAGACCTCGCGAGCCTGTTCCAGCGTGGCGGCACTCAAGGCTGCATAGCCCAGCACACCTAGGTCACTAATCTTGAATTCGGCACCGAGTGCAATCCCGATGCAAGGATCACCACTCAAACGCATCATATTGAGGATGACCTGTCGATACTGCTGGGGATTGGCGCGAAAGTGGTCGCTCTGGATACGTTCGGCACTGAGTTGCGTGCCTTGGAGTACTTGCTCGGCAGCAAAGCCGCGCGCTGCCATGCGAGCGAGATAAAAACTCAGCTTATTGGTGGACTTCACGGCCGTTTCAAAACCACTTGGGCAAGTTTCGAGAGAGGCCAATTATAGGGCAAATGTGGACAGACTGGACAGGGTGAGCAGGGTGGCCAAGGTGGATGGGGCTAATGCATATCCACCCTGCGACTTCTTCGGAAAGAGGACAGGCTGACCTAGCTGAAAGAAAATGTTGTCGATTTAACGAGATTGGATATTGCCCAGTTCCACCAATTTGCGTATCACCTGATCGGCGGCTTCTTCAGCGGTGCATTGTGTTGTGTCGATGCGTAATTCAGGCGTTTCGGGGACTTCGTAGGGTGAGTCGATACCGGTAAAGTTCTTCAACTCACCGCGCCGCGCCTTTTTATACAGCCCTTTAGGGTCGCGGACTTCTGCCACATCGAGCGGAGTGTTGACGTGAATTTCGACAAATTCACCCGCTTCAACCAAGCTGCGCGCCATGCGTCGTTCGGCGGCGAAAGGCGAAATGAACGCGGTGATGACGATCAAGCCCGCATCCACCATCAGTTTGGCGACTTCGGCAATGCGGCGGATGTTCTCGACGCGATCGGCCTCGGTAAAGCCCAGGTCTTTGGACAGCCCCAGCCGTACGTTGTCGCCATCGAGCAGATAGGTGTGATTGCCCAAGGCGTAGAGTTTTTTCTCCACCAGATTGGCAATGGTGGATTTGCCCGCCCCCGACAAGCCCGTCAGCCAGATGACACAGGGCTTTTGCTGCTTGGCCGCAGCGCGCACCGACTTGTTGATATCGACAGTTTGCCGATGAATATTACTGGCGCGGCGCAAGGCAAAATCGAGCATCCCCGCGGCAATCGTGTTATTGCTCATCCGGTCGATGAGAATGAAACCACCGGTTTCGCGGTTGTCCTTGTAAGGATCGAAAGCGATGGGCTTGTCGAGACTCAGGTTGCAAATACCGATTTCATTGAGGGTGAGCTGCGTCGCCGCCAGCTGCTCCAGAGTATTGACGTTGACCTTGTGCTTGATATGACCGATCTCGACATTCACCGTATGCGCGCCGATTTTCAGCAAAAAGCGACGACCCGGCAACATGGGCTCATCGCTCATCCAGACGATAGTGGCCTCGAACTGATCCGCCACGCTGGCCGGAGCATCGATGGCAGAAATCACATCGCCGCGTGAAATGTCGATTTCATCGGCCAGCGTCAGCGTCACCGACTGCCCGGCCACCGCCTGCGACAGATCGCCATCCGCCGTGACGATGCGCGCCACCGTGCTCTCCCGTCCCGAAGGCAGGGCGCGCACGCGCTCACCGGTCTTGACCACGCCACTGGCAATGGTGCCGGCAAAGCCACGAAAATCCAGATTGGGGCGATTCACCCACTGCACCGGCAAGCGGAAAGCCGCGTGCTGCATGCGGTCGGCATCAATCTCGACCGACTCCAGATAGCCCATCAGCGTCGTGCCGGTGTACCACGGCATGTTCGCGCTTTGGGTAATGATGTTGTCGCCCTTGAACGCCGACATCGGGATGAAGGTGATATGGCTCAAGCCGATCTGGCTGGCGAAGGCGCGATAGTCTTCGACGATGGTGCGGTAGGTCTGCTCCGAATAATCGACCAGATCCATCTTGTTGATCGCCACCAGAATGTGGCGGATGCCGACCAGCGACACCAGATAGCTGTGGCGGCGCGTCTGCGTGAGAATGCCCTTGCGCGCATCAACCATCAGGATCGCCGCATCGGCAGTCGACGCACCGGTAATCATGTTGCGCGTGTATTGCTCGTGACCGGGCGTATCGGCAACGATGAACTTGCGATTCTCGGTGGAGAAGAAACGATAGGCGACATCAATGGTGATGCCCTGCTCGCGCTCGGCCGCCAGCCCGTCGACCAGCAACGCGAAATCAAGATTCTCGCCCTGCGTGCCCATTTTTTTCGAGTCGGCTTCCAGCGCGGAGAGCTGATCCTCGAACAGCATTTTCGATTCATAGAGCAGGCGGCCAATCAGCGTGCTCTTGCCGTCATCGACACTGCCGCAAGTGATAAAACGCAGCAGCTCCTTGGTTTCGTGGGTTTTCAGGTATTGCTCGATATCATCGGCAATCAGGTTGGAGACGTGCGCCATCAGAAATATCCCTCCTGTTTCTTCTTTTCCATCGAGGCGGCAGAATCGTGGTCGATCATGCGTCCTTGCCGTTCGGAAGTACGCGTAAGCAACATTTCCTGAATGATCGCGGGCAGCGTATCGGCTTCCGACTCCACCGCACCGGTCAGCGGATAGCAACCCAGCGTGCGGAAGCGCACTTTCTTCATCATCGGCACTTCACCAGGGCGCAGCGGCATGCGCTCGTCGTCAACCATGATCAGCGTGCCATCGCGCTCGACCACCGGGCGTTCTTGGGCGTAATACAGCGGCACGATGGGGATGTTCTGCAGATAAATGTATTGCCAGATATCCAGTTCCGTCCAGTTTGACAGCGGAAACACGCGGATGCTTTCGCCCTTGTGCTTGCGCGCGTTATAGAGGTTCCACAGCTCGGGACGCTGGTTTTTCGGGTCCCAGCGATGCTGTGCCGAACGGAAGGAAAACACGCGCTCTTTGGCGCGCGACTTTTCCTCGTCGCGGCGCGCGCCACCGAAAGCAGCATCGAAACCGTATTTGTCGAGTGCCTGCTTCAGCCCTTCGGTTTTCATGATGTCGGTATGAATCGCCGAGCCATGGGTGAACGGGTTGATGTTTTTCGCCAGACCTTCGGGATTGATATGCACCAGCAGATTCAGCCCGAGCTTTTCGACCATCTGGTCGCGGAAGGTGTACATGTCGCGAAACTTCCAGGTGGTATCGACATGCAACAGCGAAAACGGCGGTTTGGCGGGATAAAATGCCTTCATTGCCAGATGCAACATGACGGCACTATCCTTGCCGATGGAATAGAGCATCACCGGATTTTCGGTTTCAGCAACCACCTCGCGCATGATGTGGATGCTCTCGGCTTCGAGGCGTTGCAGGTGAGTCAGACTCATGGACGCATTCTCCATTCCCATTTCTTGACAGTTTTGCGACCCGAACCGCCGCTGGAACTGAAGCTTTGCGGCTCGAAAACCCGACATTATCCTAGAATCTGACCATGAACGCCCAAAATCATTCTTTAGTGTCATTACACGACCTGCGCGCTGCCGTGATCGCCCTGGCGCGTCAGGCGGGCGAAGCCATCATGGCAGTGTATGCCAGCGATTTCGCCGTGCACGACAAAGCCGACGCCTCGCCGGTGACCACAGCCGATACACAGGCCGAAGCTCTGATTCTCGCCGGACTAGCGCGATTGACACCCCATATCCCCGTGGTCTCAGAAGAAGCTGCGGCAGCAGGGCGCATCCCGTCGTTGAACGGCGTGCAGCAATTCTGGTTGGTCGATCCACTGGATGGCACCAAAGAATTCATCAACCGCAATGGTGAATTCACGGTCAATATTGCCCTGATCGAAAATCATCAGCCCGTACTGGGCGTGGTACTGGCTCCGGCACTGGGCAAAACCGGGCGGCTGTACAGCGGCGCGCGCGGGTTGGGCGCGCAGGTGGAGGATGAGCAAGGCTGTCGCGCCATTCATTGCCGTATCCCATCACCCGCGGTCGGCATGACCATTGTTGCCAGCCGCTCGCATGGAGATGCCGCAGCCCTCGATGCCTTCTTCGCCGAACGCCAGATCAAGGTAGATCGTCTGCTTGCCGCCGGTTCCTCGCTCAAGCTGTGTCTGGTCGCGGCGGGTGAAGCCGACTTGTATCCGCGCTTGGGGCGCACCATGGAGTGGGATATTGCGGCAGGACATGCGCTGCTCGCAGCGGCAGGTGGGCAAGTACTCACCTTGGCGGACGTGCCGCTCATTTATGGCAAAGCGGGGCTGGAGAATCCGCATTTTGTGGCGAGTGCTACGTCTGTGGTGCGACTGTAGTCTCATCGGACGATGCCTGAGTCGTGCCCGATGTAAAAAAATGAACGGTTATCGGTCAGCTCTCTGGCCATCGCTTTCACATTGATTTCATCACGATTGAGAAGGAATAAAAACATGGGTATCTGCGATCAGCGCACCGTCATCATCACCGGTTCTGGCAGCGGTCTGGGCAAGGCGTATGCCATGGCCTACGCCGCCGAAGGCGCGAATGTCGTGGTGAACGACATCCGCAAGGACTTCGCCGAAGCCGTGCGCGACGAAATCATCGCCGCCGGTGGCAAGGCCATCGCCACCTGCGATGACATCACCCGCATGGAAACGGCACAAAAGATCGTCGATGCCGCCGTGGCAGCGTTTGGCGACGTGCATGTCGTCGTGAATAACGCCGGCATCGTGCGCGACCGCATGTTCGTCAGCCTGTCGGAAGACGATTGGGATCAGATCATGAACGTGCATCTGCGCGGTCATTTCTGCCTTGCCAACATTCTCTGCCGCCGCTGGCGCGACCAGTCCAAGGCCGGTCAAAAGGTCGAGGCGCGCATCATCAACACCACCTCGGGCGCGGGTCTGCAAGGCTCGATCGGGCAAAGCAACTACTCCGCTGCCAAGGGCGGCATCGCCACGCTGACGCTGGTGCAGGCGGCTGAACTGGGACGTTATGGTGTGACCTCGAATGCACTGGCACCCTCGGCACGCACACTGATGACCGAAGGCCCGTTTGCCGAAATGATGAAGAAGCCCACCGATGGCAGCTTCGATTACTACGATTCTGCCAACGTCGCACCGATCGTGGTCTGGCTGGGCAGCACGCTGTCGACCGGCGTAACCGGGCGCGTCTTTGAAGTCGCCGGGGGGCAGGTGATGCTCGCCGACGGCTGGCGTGCGGGCCCGGCGCGTGACAAGAAGGCGCGCTGGAATCCGGCTGAGTTGACCAGCGTGGTGCAGGATCTCATCAAGGAAGCCGTGCCGCCGCAAAAAGTCTACGGCTCCTGATGCTTAACGCGCAGGGTAGCCAGCTTCACCCGCAGAACATAAAATAAGCGTTACCAAACACACCCACCCCACCCATCCGCCCCTCAAGGGGCGGCTACTGGTTTGCTCGCTACGCTCGCAGCTTCAAAACAGTTCTAATTTTGTATCTCACCTTAAAACGAGTACTAAAACCCCATCCCGCCAGCCTCGGCAACACGCGATGCGTGTGTCCGGGGCTTTATGACACATAGAGGATACTCATGGATTTTGCTCTCAGCTCCGACCAGGAGATGATCCGCGACACCGCCGAGGCATTTCTTGCCGAAGCCAGCACCTCCGCGGCCGTGCGCGCCGCCATGGAAAGCGAAACCGGCTTTGATCCTGCGCTGTGGGCGCGGGTGGGTCAGGAGCTCGGCTGGTGCGCCACGCCCGTGCCAGAGACTTACGACGGCCTCGGTCTGGGCAGCGTCGAGTTGGTACTGCTCATGGAGCAGATGGGTCGCCGCCTGCTCTGCGCGCCATTTTTCAGCACCGTCGCACTGGCAGCACAGGTGTTGATGGAAGTCGCGGATGAAACCAGCAAACAGCACTACCTGCCGAAAATCGCGGCAGGCGAACTGACGGCTACACTGGCTCTCGCTGAAAACGGCATGGACTGGCAGCAGCCTGCCCGTGTCAGTGCCGCCATCAGCACCAATGCCCAAGGCGCACAGCTCATCAACGGCCAGTTTGCCATGGTGGTCGATGGCGCGACCGCGGATCTGCTGATCGTACCGGCGGCCGATGAAAACGGTCTGGTGGCCTTGTACGCGCTGTCAGCGCAACTGCCTGGCATCGAACGCGTGGCCTTGAAGAACTTTGATCTAACGCGCCGACTCGCCAGCATTCGCCTGAATAACGTCGCCCTGCCGGCCAATGCGCAAATCGCCAATGCCGCGCAAGTCGCTGCCTTCATGCCGCGCGCCATCAGTCTTGCCCGTCTGGCACTGGCCGCCGAGCAACTGGGGGGTGCGCAGCAGTGTCTTGATCTGACACTCGCCTACACCGCCGAGCGCGTGCAGTTTGGTCGTACCATTGCTTCGTTTCAGGCGATCAAGCATCGCTGTGCCGAGATGATGGTAAAGATCGAAGCCACGCGTTCTGCCATTTATGGCGCGGCGGCAGTGGCAGAAAACCCGGCACTGGCCGCCGACTTCCTACTCGAAGCGGCAGCCGCCAAGGCACTGGCTTCGGATACCTACTGCTACTGCGCGGCCGATGCCATTCAGCTGCACGGCGGCGTGGGCTTCACCTGGGAATATGATCCACAGCTCTACTTCAAGCGCGCGCAAGCCAGCGCGCACTGGCTCGGCAGTGCCGATGCCCTGCGCGAACGCATCGCCAGCGCGCTGCTGGACGCTGAGTAAGGGAAGAAGGGGACGACACATGCAAATCGAATTTTCTGCGGCTGACGAAGCCTTTCGCGGCGAAATTGCCACGTGGATGAAAGACAATCTGGTCGGCGAATTTGCCCCGCTCAAGCATCGCGGCGGGCCGGGCGATGAAGACGCGTTTCCCGAACAGCGCAAGGCATGGGAAAAGAAACTCGCGGCGGGCGGCTGGACCTGTGTAGGCTGGCCGAAAGAACACGGCGGGCGCGGGTTGAATCTGGCGCAGCAACTGATCTTTCACGAAGAGTACGCGCGCGCGGGCGGCCCCGGACGGGTCGGCCACATTGGCGAAGGGCTGATCGGCCCGACCCTGATTGCCATGGGCTCGGAAGCGCAGAAACAGCGTTTTCTCCCGGGCATCAAAAACGGCACAGAGCTGTGGTGTCAGGGCTATTCCGAACCGGGCGCAGGCTCCGATCTTGCCAACGTGCGTACTCGTGCGCGGCAGGATGAGAATGGCGACTGGATCGTCGACGGCCAGAAGGTGTGGACTTCGCTGGCGCATGATTCGCAATGGATTTTTGTGGTGGCGCGTTGCGACCCCGAGAGTCAGGGCAGTAAGGGCTTGGTCTTCCTGCTGATGCCGCTCGATCAGCCCGGTATTGAAATCCGTCCGATTCGCCAGCTCACCGGCACGGCGGAATTCAACGAAGTATTTTTTGATGGCGCGCGCACCACGGCGGAACACATCATCGGCAAACCCGGCGAAGGCTGGAATGTGGCGATGGCACTGCTCGGCTTCGAGCGCGGCGCATCCACACTCGGCCAGCAAATGCACTTTCTCCATGAGTTTGAGCTGGTGTGTCAGGCCGCCAAAGACAATGGGGCGGACAAAAACCCACACATCCGCCAGCGCATCGCAGCAGCGTGGAGCGGCCTCAAGGTGATGCGCTACAACGCCCTGCGTATGCTCTCCGGCACTGAAAACGGCACGCTGCCGCGCGCTGGGATGATGTACAAATACTACTGGTCGAACTGGCATCGCGATCTGGGCAAGCTGGCGATGGACATCTACGGCTGCGCTGGCGAGATTCTCGACGCGCAGGACAACACCGCCCGCGCTCATCTGCAGCGCATCTACATGTTCAGCCGCGCCGACACGATCTACGCCGGCACCAATGAAATTCAGCTCAACATCATTTCTGAACGCGCCTTGGGCATGCCCAAGGAACCGCGTGGCAAATAATTTTTCATAAGGAACTCCTCATGCGCGCACCTCCTCCCTATGTTCCCGGTCACGGCCTGCTGACCGGCAAATCCGTCCTGATTACCGCCGCTGCGGGCGCGGGAATTGGCTTTTCCACCGCACAGAAATGTATCGAGGAAGGCTGTCGCGCCCTGATGATTTCTGATGTGCATGAGCGTCGCTTAACTGAATCGGTCGCCAAACTGCAAGAAATGGCGGGCGATCGGCCGGTTTCCGGGCAACTGTGCGATGTCACCAAGGAAGATCAGGTACAAACGCTCATCAACACCGCCGAAGCCAAACTCGGTGGTGTGGATATCCTCATCAACAACGCCGGTCTGGGCGGCTCCAAGCTGCTGGTGGAGATGACCGATGACGAATGGAACAAGGTCATCGACATCACCCTCAACGGCACGTTCCGCATGACGCGCGCCATGCTCAAGGTCATGCAGCCGCGGGGCAAGGGCGTCATCGTAAATAACGCTTCGGTACTCGGCTGGCGCGCGCAAAAGGAACAGGCGCATTACGCCGCCGCCAAGGCCGGGGTGATGGCTCTGACCCGTTGCAGCGCGCTGGAAGCCGCCGATTATGGCGTCCGCATTAACGCGGTATCGCCGAGCATCGCCCTGCACGAGTTCCTCAAAAAATCTGCCTCCGAAGAACTGCTACAAAAACTCACGTCCACCGAAGCCTTTGGCCGTGCGGCGGAAGTCTGGGAAGTCGCCAACGTCATCATGTTCCTCGCCAGCGATTATTCATCCTACATGACCGGCGAAATTGTCTCGGTTAGCAGCCAGCGCGCCTAAGCGGCAATCAAGGAAAGCACAAAAATGACCACCGTTTTTTCTTCCGCAGCAGAACTGCTCGCCGCACCGGGCACGGATTTGGGCGCGACCGACTGGATCGAACTGACCCAGGAACGCATCAACAAATTTGCCGATGCCACGGATGACCATCAATGGATCCACGTCGATCCGGTGCGCGCCAAGGACGGCCCGTTCGGCGCGTGTGTGGCGCATGGCTATCTCACGCTGTCGCTCGCCAACCTGTTTTTGCCGCAGCTCGTCGAAATTCGCAACATGAAAATGGGCGTGAATTACGGCTGCGAAAAAATCCGCTTTCCCGCACCGGTCAAGGCGGGCAAGCGGATTCGCGGCAAGGGCGAGGTGATTGCCGTGGACAAGGCTGGCGAAGGCGTGCAGGCGACCATCCGCATCACCATCGAAATCGAAGGCGAAGCCAAACCCGGCTGCGTCGTCGACACCATCAGTCGCTATTTCTTTTAAGGACAACATCATGGCGGAGCAAGATAACGAGACCATGAAAGCCGCCATGCGCGCCTATGTGGAACGGCTCAATGCAGGCGATCTCGAAGGTGTGATGGCGTTATATGCCGAGGATGCCACGGTCGAAGATCCGGTCGGCACGGGTGCGCGACAGGGCACTGCGGACATTCGCGCCTTTTACGAGATGGCGATTGCCAGTGGCGCAAAGCTCAGCATCACCGGCGCGCAAAGCGGCTCCTCCAGCGATTACGCCGCGATGCCGCTGATTGTCGATCTGGCGCAACCCGGCATGCCGAAAATGCGTATTAACGTGATCGAAACCATGCGTTTCAACGCCGCGGGCAAGGTGATCGAAATGCGCGCCTATTGGGGCAATGAAGACATGACCATGGTCATGGAATAAAGCACTACCTTTCACTGAATCTCGCAAGGAATTCCCATGTCATCCCTGCCGCAAACCATCCCCGGCCTGATTGCCGCCGCTGCACAGCAGCATCCGCACCGCATTGCCATCCGTGAAGAGCATGGCGAACTGAGCTTCGCCGCACTGGATGCGCTGCGCCTGCAAGTGGCGCGGGCATTGATGAGCGCGGGCATCCAGGCAGGCGATCGCGTGGCTGTGTGGGCTCCGAATTGTCACGAATGGGTGGCGGCGGCACTCGGCATCCATAGCGTCGGCGGCATTCTGATTCCGATCAACACGCGCATGAAAGGCGTGGAGGCCGCAGACATCCTTGAGCAAAGCGGCGCGCGCCTGTTGTTTTGTGTCGGCGAGTTTCTCAACGACTATTTCCCCGCCATGCTCAAGGGGCAAAATGCCCCGCAACTGGAGCGCGTGGTGGTGCTGGGCAAGGCGCACGCTGGCGATCTGGCGTGGGCAGATTTTCTCCAGCAGGCAGAGCAGACCACGACAGCCGCAGCGCATGAACGTGCCGCCGCAGTCAAACCAGAAGACCTCTCCGACATCATGTTCACCTCGGGCACCACGGGTCGCCCCAAGGGCGTGATGACTTGTCACGGCCAGAACATCCGCGCCTTTGACGAGTGGGCGCGCTGTGTCGATTTGCAGGCCGACGACCGTTATCTCATCATCAACCCCTTCTTCCATTCCTTCGGCTACAAGGCCGGCTGGCTGGCGGCCTTGATGCGCGGCTGCACCATTTATCCGCTGGCGGTATTCGATACCGAAAGCGTGCTGCAACTCATTGGCCGCGAGCGCATCAGCTTCCTGCCGGGTTCGCCGACGCTATTCCTTTCCTTCCTCGCCCACCCGCAACTCAAGAGCTTCGATCTATCCAGCCTACGCGTGGCGGTGACCGGTGCGGCGGCGATTGCGCCGTCAATGATTCACCGCATGCGCGACGAACTGGGCTTCAAGATTATCGTCACCGCCTATGGCCTGACCGAATGTTGTGGTGTGGCGACCATCTGCGATCGCGATGCCGATGCGGAAACCATCGCCCACACCAGTGGCCGCGCCATGCCCGGCATCGAGCTGCGTTGCATCGGCGAGGATGGCCAGCCGGTCGCCGCAGGCGCGGAAGGTGAAGTGGTGATGCGCGGCTACAACGTCATGCAGGGCTACTTCAACAACCCCGCTGCCACTGCCGAAAGCATCGACAAAGATGGCTGGCTGCATACCGGCGACATCGGCATCCTCGATGCCAACGGCAATCTGCGAATCACCGATCGCCTCAAGGATATGTACATCGTCGGCGGCTTCAACTGCTATCCGGCGGAGGTCGAGCGCATCCTCACCGCGCATCCAGCGATCGCCCAGGTCGCCGTCATTGGCGTGGCAGATGAACGCCAAGGCGAAGTCGGCAAGGCCTTTGTCGTGCTGCGTCCCGGTGCTGCGCTGGATGCCGCCGGGCTGATTGCCTGGGCACGCGACAACATGGCGAATTACAAAGTGCCGCGCCATGTCGACATCGTGGCTGCCTTGCCCCTGAATGCCTCGGGCAAAGTGCTGAAATATCAGCTGCGCTAATCGTAAGCTTGCACGATTGCACATTTATGTCTCAAGGCATCACCTACACTGCATTGCAAGGCATCGGCCAGGTTCAACCCGGCGATGATCTCGCGGCTCTCGTTCAAGCGGGTTTGCAGCAGAATGACTTGGCCGTTCGCGATGGCGACGTGCTGGTGCTGGCACAAAAAATCGTCTCCAAAGCCGAAGGGCGGCTCGTCGAACTCGACACGGTGCAACCCTCGGCGCGCGCGCTGGAACTGGCGCAGATCGTCAAAAAAGATGCGCGCCTGGTGGAGCTGGTGCTGGCTGAATCCACGCATGTGCTGCGTGCCATTCCACATGTACTGATCGTGCGTCATCGCGGCGGCCATGTGATGGCCAATGCGGGCATCGACCACTCCAACATCGCCCCGGGCAGCAACGGACGCGAACAGGTGCTGCTACTGCCGCTCGATGCCAATGCCTCAGCCACCGCGCTGCGCGCGCAGTTGCAGGCGCGGCTGGGGCACACGCTGGGCATCGTTATCAGCGACAGCTTTGGTCGTCCGTGGCGCAACGGCGTGGTCAACGTCGCGCTGGGCAGTGCCGGATTACCGGCGTTAATCGACCGACGCGGCGAGCAGGACATGTATGGGCGCACGCTAGAAGTGACGCAGGTCGCCTTTGCCGATGCCATCGCCGCGGCCGCCGGACTGGCGATGGGCGAAGGCGCGGAAGGCACGCCACTCGTGTTGGTGCAAGGCTTGCGCTGGCAGGCCGCGGAACGCGATGTTTCCAGCCTGATCCGGCCACTGGAAGAAGACCTGTTCAAATGAATATGGCGACACAGCCACAGCCACGCCGCGTCGTGGCCTTGTCCGGTGGCGTGGGCGGCGCCAAGATGGCGGTGGGGCTGCTACATGTCGTGCCACCCGAACAACTCACGGTGATCGTCAATACTGGCGACGATTTCGAACATCTGGGGCTATCCATCTCGCCGGATATCGACACTGCCCTGTATTCGCTGGCGGGCATCGCCAACCCGGAAACCGGCTGGGGACGGCGCGACGAAACGTGGACGTTCATGCAGGCGATGGAAAGTCTGGGCGGTGCCACCTGGTTCAAGCTCGGCGATGGCGATCTCGCCCTGCATGTCGAGCGCACCCGCCAGCTACAATCCGGTGCATCGCTGACCAGCGTGATTGCTGAATTCGCCCGCCGCTTAGGCATCGCCGCGCAGGTGTTGCCGATGACGGATGCGCCTGTGCGCACGCGCGTCACCACGGAAATCGGCGAGCTGGATTTTCAGGATTATTTCGTCCGCCGCCAATGCCAGCCGCGCGTAGCAGCGTTACGTTTTGCCGGGGCGACGGCCGCCGCGCCCACCGCACAGGTCTGTGCCGCACTCACCGACCCTGCCGTTGATGCCATCATCATCTGCCCGTCGAACCCTTATCTGAGCATCGACCCCATCCTCGCCTTACCCGGAATGCGCGAGCTGCTGCGCCAGTCGGCCGCACCGGTCATCGCCATTTCCCCGCTGGTCGGCGGTGCTGCGGTCAAAGGCCCCACCGCCAAGATCATGCACGAACTGGGGATTTCCGTCTCACCGTTGGCGGTGGCACAGCATTATGGCGATCTGCTCGACGGCTTTGTGCTCGACGAACGCGATGCCGCCGTGGAAAGCGAACTCGCCACGCTCGGCCTGCCGACCTATGTCACCGATACGCTGATGAAAACCCTCGCAGACCGCCAGCGTCTGGCGCGCGTCACCCTCGATTACGCGCAGACACTCAAACAACGCAAGACCGCGACACAATGAGCTGCTGGGCATTGATCGCCTTGAAGTCCTCGGCAACGGCCAAGGGGCGGCTGGCAGAAATGCTGACAGACGAAGAACGTAGCCAACTCGTCGAGCGTATGTTTCAACAGGTGTTGAAGGCATTACGCATGGCGCATCTGATAGACGGTATCGCCGTGGTGACGGCAGAAACGCTGGCAGAACTTGATCTGCTCCATATTGTCGATCTGGGTGGCGGGCTCAATGCAGCGCTCACTCATGGGGCAGTCGAATTGAATGCGCGTGGAGTACGTGAAGTGCTCATCCTCCATGCCGACCTGCCCTTGCTTCAGAGCAGTGACGTGGATGCACTGATTAGCGCAGGACGTGCGATTGGTTCAGGCGGTTGTGCGATTGCATCGGATAAGTTGGGACAGGGAACTAACGCCTTGTTTGTATCGCTGCCTCTGTCGTTTTCCTTGCGTTTCGGTGTGGGAAGTTTTGCGTTGCATCAGGCTGAAATGGAACAAGCGAATCTAATTATGAGTCGTGTTGATCGACCCGGTCTGGCGTGTGACATCGATGAGCCGCAGGATCTGCTTCGTCTGTTTTTCGAACACAAGGCAGAATACGGCTTTCTTGAGGACGCGGTGAAACGTGCTTCAAGCAGCGTCTGATTGATTTCAAAAATTGAGGAAGTTTGAGAAAAGGGATTCGCATGAACTATCGTCAAGGCTTGTTTGCACTGTTATCGTTTTTTTTCACAATGACCTTGGCTCAGGCCGCAGCCTTCAGTAATAAAGAGGCCGTTGCCGGACTCAAGGAAGCCCTTGTTCGGGGCGCTGAACATGCTGTGACAACACTGGGGACTCAGGATGGTTTTCTGGGTAATGGCAAGGTGCGGATTTCCTTGCCGGAATCACTGCAACCGATAGAGACACTCGGGCGCACGCTGGGTTTGGGTAAGCAGATGGATGAGTTGGTGACCACCATGAATCGTGCCGCCGAAAGTGCGGTGACTGAAGCCAAACCGCTCCTGGTTCAATCTGTCAAGAATATGTCGGTAAAAGATGCGTATGACATTCTCTCGGGGCCGCAGGATGCAGCAACTCAATATTTTCGTAAAACCACGTCAGTACAGCTGACTGAAAAGATTCGCCCGCTCGTCCATAAGGCAACGGCGCGGCTCAAGTTGTCCGAGAAATACGACAAGCTTGCAGGCAAGGCAGCGAAATTGAACTTGATCGATGCCAACGAAGCCAACCTCGATACCTACGTCACACAAAAAACACTGGATGGTTTATTCCTGATGATTGCGGAACAGGAACAGCAGATTCGCGCTAACCCGATTGAAACCGGTAGCAAGCTGCTACAAAAGGTGTTTGGTGCTCTCGGACGTTGATGGGGTGGCATGGGCGTGATGGCAGGAATATTGGGTCCATGTCACAGGACAAGTGCATTTGCTGGATATAATCGCGCGCTGATCGCACTGTGTGTGCTCTATGTGTATGCGCAGATAAAAACATGAAGCAGCAGGAGACAGCATGAAATATACAGGGCAGCGGAAAAATTCAGCCAGTCATCTGGTGGGGTTTTCTGCGGTCGTGCTGTTGCACGTTTTGGTGGCGTATGCACTGATGACAGGCTTGGCGCGTCAGGTGGTTGAAGTCATCCGTGCACCAATCGAAACCAAAATCATCGAGGAAGTCAAAAAGGAGCCGGAGGCTGAAAAGCCGCCTCCACCGCCTCCCAAGCTGGCACCCCCGCCGCCGCCGTACATTCCGCCGCCTGAAATCAATGTGGCGGTGCAGCCCTCAACGGCACCGAGCAATGCGATTACGGTGGTGACGACCAACAAGCCGGTCGCCCCGCCGCCCGTTGTGGCGACACCCGTCCCGACGCAGCCGACCGTGCGCACGGCACCGATTATCAATGCCGCACATTCCTGCGATAAGCCCGAATATCCGGCCGCCTCGAAACGACTGGAAGAAGAAGGAACGGTGGTCGTGAGCTTCCTGATTGATGTCGATGGTCGGGTTGTCGACAGCAAGATTGAAAAATCGAGTGGCTATGATCGCCTCGATCAGGCTGCGAAAAATGCGCTGGGCAAGTGCAGGTTCAAACCAGGAACAGTGGATGGAAAACCGGAACAAAGCTGGGCAAGCATCAAATACACATGGCGGTTGGAACAGTAACAGTACGCGATTGAATGATTGAATGATTAGCCTGCACTGAAACACCTACAGATACATAGAAAAATCGGAGAAACTCATGTCTTTCAAGAAACAAATGTCCTCCTTGCTGTCCGCAGCCATGATTGCGGGTGTCTCGCTCTCAGGCGCAATGACGATGTCTGTGACATCCGTGGCTTATGCGGAAGAGGCCGTTACCGTCACCCCGGCCACTTCAACGGAGCATTCTTCCGCACCTGTTTCTGCTCCTTCTTCTTCCGCTTCCACGGTCAAGGAAACCGTCGACAATCCTTATGGTCTGGACGCGCTCTGGAAGCAAGGTGACTTTGTTGCCAAAGGGACGCTGGTCATGCTGCTCATCATGTCCTTTGGTTCGTGGTACATCCTCGCCATCAAACTCTATGAACAGTTCAAGCTGCGTCAGCAAGCCCGCCACATGCAGGAAACCTTCTGGTCGGCGAGTTCGATCGAGCAAGGTATTCAGGGCTTGGCACAAGACGGTCCTTTCCGCTACATCGCTGAAACCGGTGTGAATGCTGTGAGTCAGTTCCAGAAATCCAATCCGGGTACGATCGACCTCAACTCCTGGGCAATCATGGCGATTCAGCGTGCCAGCGATTCGGTGCAGAACCGTATGCAAGATGGCCTGTCTTTCTTGGCGACTGTGGGTTCGACCGCACCTTTCGTCGGCCTGTTCGGTACGGTGTGGGGTATTTATCATGCCTTGACTGCGATCGGGATTGCCGGTCAGGCCTCCATCGACAAGGTGGCCGGCCCCGTCGGTGAAGCACTCATCATGACCGCCATCGGTTTGGCGGTGGCGGTGCCGGCGGTACTTTCTTACAACTGGCTGGTGCGCCGTAACAAGCTGGTGATGGAAGATGTGCGCGCCTTCAGCGGTGAACTACATGCCGCATTGATGATACGGCCTGCACGCGGAGCGTAATCTCATGGCCATGACGCTCGGCGCTGCTTCTGACGAAGATCAGGAAATTGCCGCCATCAACACCACGCCGCTGGTCGATGTGATGTTGGTACTGCTGATCATTTTCCTGATTACTATTCCGGTCGTGGTGCAGACGGTACCCGTTCAGCTTCCCCAGGAAGTGAATCTTCCGACGCAAACCAAGCCGGAAAACATCATTATTTCGGTGAGCCGTGAAGGTGATGTCTATTGGAATATGCAGGAGGTTTCCGGCACGGAAAATCTGGTGAAGCGACTCAAGGAAATTGCCGTGCTGAAGCCGCAACCTGAAGTGCATATCCGTGGCGATCAAGATGGGCGTTACGAAGGCGTGGGGAAAGTCGTTCTGGCGTGTCAGCGTGCGGGCATTCAGAAAGTGGCTTTCATTACCGAACCCCCGGCGCGTGGTGGCTGATACAGGACAATCAATATGGGAATGAACATTGGTTCCGGAAGTTCGGGCGATCCGGAGGAAATGGTGGACATCAACACCACGCCGCTGATCGACGTGATGTTGGTATTGCTCATCATGCTCATCATCACCATCCCGATCCAGACACATGCCATCAAGATGAACATGCCGACGGGCAACCCGCCGCAAACTGAGGTGAAGCCGGACGTGGTGCGTGTCGATATCGATTTTGATGGCACGATACTCTGGAATGGCGAAGTCGTTCCAGATAGTGCTGCGCTGGATAACAAATTGCGTGTCGTGGCAGCAAGCCAACCTCAGCAACCCGAACTGCATCTGCGTCCCAATAAACTGGTGGCGTATCGCAATGTGGCAGCCGTCATGGCCGCGGCTCAACGTCTGGGTGTGACAAAAATTGGCTTGGTGGGTGCTGAGCAGTTTGTCAATTAACGCGACGTCTCAATGTCTCACTGCCTCACTGACACTGCGTGTCATCGAGACACTTACTTACAAAGGCTGGCCGTTTGCCAGAGACTGTCATGAAGAAAACCCGTTTCATCATTTCTGGTTTATTAGGCTTGCTGCTGCTGTCTTCTGTATATGCACAGGAAGCCTTGCGTCCCGAAATCGGTAAGCCCTTGCAAGCAGCGCAAGAGCTCATCAAGGCGCATAAATACAAAGAGGCTCTAGCAAAAATCCGTGATGCAGATGCAGTGAGTGGCAAGAGTGCCCACGAAATACAGACCTTGGAACGCTTGCGTTTTGTGGCGGCCAGTAATGCGGGCAATGCCGATGATGCCGCGAAGGCACTGGACGCACTGATCGCCACCGGCAAATTATCGGCATCCGATCAGCAGAAATTCATTCAGGCGGTTGCCGTGGCCTACTATCGTGACAAGGATTATGGCAAGGCCATCGGCTGGATACGACGCTATATCAAGGAAGGCGGTAATGAGAGCCAGATGCGGACGCTGCTGGTGCAGTCTTACTATCTGAGCGGCGACCATGCGAGTGTCGTCAAGCAGCTTTCTGCCGATATTGCCGCCGAAGAAAAGGCGGGAGGCAAGCCGGATGAAGAGCGGTTGCAGATGCTGGGTTACAGCTATAACCAGATCAAGGATATGGATGGTTATGTGCGTGTCCTTGAAAAGCTGGTGGCGTATTACCCCAAGCCGGAACGCTGGGCCGATTTGTTGGCACGTCTGCAACGTAAATCCGGCTTTGCAGAACGACTGACGCTGGATGTCTATCGTCTGAAGCAGGCCAATGGCAACATTGGCGGTGCAGGGGATACCATGGAAATGGCACAGTTGGCTTTGCAAGCAGGCTATCCGGCGGAAGCGAAAAAAATTGTGGATGAAGGTTATGCAAAGAATTTGTTGGGTAGCGGTGCGCCCGCAGAAGTGGATCGGCATAAACGCTTGCGAGATCTCATTACACGGCAATTAAGCGAAGACCAGAAGAGTTTGGCGCGCGATGAAGCTCAAGCCAATGCAGCCAAGGAAGGGACAGCGCTGGTCAATGTGGGCTACAACCTGGTGTTGAACGGGCAAGCGGATAAAGGTCTAGCATTGATGGAAAAAGGGATTGCCAAAGGGAACCTGAAACGCCCTGACGATGCCAAGCTCCATCTGGCGCAGGCCTATCTGCTGGCAGGGCAAAAGGCGAAGGCCGAGCAGGCTTTCAAGAGTGTGCAAGGGACAGATGGAACGGCCGATTTGGCGCATTTGTGGTTGTTGAAGCTTTCACGTTGATGCTCACATACGGCCATTCGTGATACAAATACCGTTTTCCAAAAATCAGAGAGAGGATCGACGATCATGCGCTTTACATTGATGACCGGTATCGGAGGTTACGAAGACTACATCGCCGTGGCGCAAGCCGCAGAAGATGCGGGCTGGACGACGATCAGTGTGCCGGATAGTTTTTTCTTTCCTCAGGCGACCGAATCGGAGTATCCCTATTCCGACCACGACATGATTCGTGGCTTTCTCGAAGTCTCGCCCTTTATCGAACCGATCGTCGCCATGTCTTTCATGGCCGCCGCTACCAAGAAACTGCGTTTCTGCTGCGGCGTGATGAAAGTGCCGATGCGCCAGCCGCTGATTCTCGCCAAGCAACTCACCTCGCTGTCCGTCATGAGTGGTGAGCGTCTCGATTTCGGTGCGGGCATTAGTCCGTGGAAAGAGGATTTCACCTACAACGGTGTGCCGTTTGAAAAGCGCGGTGAGCGGTTTGATGAAGTGATCCAGATTATCCGCGCAGCCCAGCAGGGTGTGTATTTCGAACATCACAGTGCCAATTATGATTTTGGCGCACTGCGTTTGTGCCCAGTGCCTAAAAAACCGATTCCCGTCATTATCGGTGGCCATGCCAAGGCCGCCTTGCAGCGTGCGGCACGTCTGGGCGATGGCTGGTTCTCTGCCAACAGCGAACCGGATACGCTGAAGAAAATGATCGATGAACTCAACGGTTATCGCCGTGAATATGGCACCGACAAACACCCGGATTTCCGCATCCATGCCTTCAATCAGTTTGCTTACGCGGCAGATGACTTCAAGCAGTTGCGCGACCTGGGTGCGACGGATGCTTGTGCAATGGGCTGGAATCCGTTTGACGAAAATCTCACCCTGCAAGCCAAAATCGACGGCATCCGTCGCTTTGGTGACGAGGTGATTGCCAAGCTCTAAACCTTTTGTCGCGTCTGCTTGAGTTTCCTGCGTCCTTACATGAGCAGCATCACCGACGGGCGAGTCTATAACCATGCACAGTTGCGTGAAGCGGCTGTGCAGCCTTGGACGATACTCGCCTCCCCCTTTGACGAACAAGCCGCGTTGCTGATACGTGCCGCTCCAGCGGCAGCGGATTTGAGCGATAAGGAACGTGCTGCCGTTGCAAAGTGGCTGTCGCATCAACCTTGCCCGATTATTGGCATCGGCACATCCCAGACGCTTGCAGAAGACCCGTGGCGCGATCATTACGACGTGTGGGTGGATGAACTTTCCGCAGCCGAACCGCTGCTCCGGAATATCCACCATGCTCCGAATACGGCGGCGGTGCTGGTGCAAACCCTGCGTTTGACCAGCCGCTTAGCTGTGATGGAAGGGCTGCTGGTCGAATCACTGGCGTATGCCAGCTTGCAGACGGCGCGTGAGTTTCATCAGTGGTTATCTACGCAGAGTAGGTCAATATTGAGAGTGGATGCTCGCGTTGATGCGCCGGCAGTGTTGATCGGGCGTGAGGGTAACCACCTCGATATCAGCCTGAACCGCCCTGAGCGGCGCAATGCATTGTCTGTTGAAATGCGTGATGCGCTGGTCGAAGCCTTGCAACTGGTTCAAGCCGATACCACTTTACGCAGCGTGACTTTACGCGGTGTGGGTGACAGCTTCAGTATCGGCGGAGATCTCGACGAATTTGGCACTGCCCCCGATAGCGCATCGGCTCACCTCATCCGCAGTGTGCGCCTGCCTGCCCGCGCGTTGCAGGTCTGCATTGAACAAGGTCAGGAATTCACCTTTCATCTGCAAGGTGCTTGTGTGGGCGCGGGGGTGGAGCTGCCTGCATTCGCTCAACGCGTTGTGGCGGCACCCAAAACTTTCTTCCAGCTTCCTGAAATCCGTTTCGGACTCATTCCGGGGGCTGGCGGTTGTGTCAGCCTGCCGCGTCGCATCGGGCGACAAAGAACGGCGTGGCTGGCATTGTCGACAAGACGCATCAATGCGAAGACTGCATTGGCGTGGGGCTTGGTGGATGAAATAGTGCCGTAGATCGGCGCAGATAAGGGCGATTAGCTCGGCGTGTCTGAACATTGATCAAATCGGATTTTCAATCTCGACATATTCGCAATCCAGCCCGAATTGTTCATGCAAATGCTGCCCCAAAGCCTGCACGCCGTAACGTTCACTGGCATGATGGCCGATGGCAATGCAGGGGGTTCCGGTTTCCTGTGCCAGATGAAAGGTTTGCTCGGAGACTTCGCCGGTGACATAAACATCGGCTCCCATCGCAATGGCCTGCTCAAAATAGCCCTGTGCACCGCCTGAGCACCAGGCAATACGTCGTAGAGGATGATGACGATCATCGCCCAGAATTTGTGCGGGACGCCCCAACGCTGCACTGAGCGCGTGAGTCAAGGTGTCGGCGGTCTCGTGCGCATGGGCAGGTGAGCCCAGAAAGCCGATGTTTTGCTCTCCGAAGCGGGACTCGACCGTCCATCCCATGCGTTGCGCCAACTGGGCGTTGTTTCCCCAGAGAGGATGGGCATCCAGTGGCAGGTGGTAGGCAATCAGATTGATTTCATGCGCCAGAAGCCGTGCCATGCGTTGCTTTCGAAAACCCGTGACACGGCCATCCTCGCCGCGCCAGAACCAGCCGTGATGCACTAGCAGCGCATCCGCATGGCGAGCAATGGCCGCTTCAATCAGAGCCAGGCTGGCGGTGACACCACACACCACGCGCTGCACATCATGTCGTCCTTCCACTTGCAGACCGTTTGGGCAATAATCGCGAAATTGCGCGGTTTCCAGTTGGGTGTCCAGATAGCGCACCAGTTCATTACATTGCATGGTTGTTCCTTTTTTGCATTCATGAAGCACAAACGCTTCCACTCATCCTTACGTTTATACCTCGAAATATGCAACGTCTGTGGCTGATTTTTGCGCAAGCCGTCACGATCAGTCTGGCCGTGCTGTTTGCTTTTCAGGTTGCTGCGACATGGCTCGGCTTGGATATTCATCTCCCGCAGCCGGTTGGTGGGACGGTTTCCGTCCGTGAGGCTGAGATAACGACGGCGGCTTCTGGCACGGAAGAAGCCAAGGCCGGTTATCGGCAGGCGGCAAAAACCGCGCTGCCTTCCGTGGTGCATATTTTTACCAGTCAGGAAGTCAAAACCCCACGCAATCCCTTTCTCAATGATCCGTTTTTTCGCCATTTTTTTGGAGACCGTCCTGAAGCGCAGCCGCAACGTCGTCAGGGACTGGGGAGTGGGGTCATTGTCAGTACCGATGGCTACATCCTCACCAATAACCATGTCATTGAAGCTGCCGATGACATCGAGGTCGCCACACAGGATGGACGCAAGTATCGGGCGCGGGTCGTAGGTGCTGATCCGGATTCTGATTTGGCGGTGCTTCGCGTGGATCTCGAAAAAGAAACCCATCTTCCTGCGATTGTTTTTGCGCCTTCCGGAACCTTGCGCGTGGGCGACGGTGTGCTCGCTATCGGCAACCCCTTTGGCGTGGGGCAGACCGTGACGCATGGCATCGTCAGCGCGCTGGGACGCACCCATCTGGGCATCAATACCTTCGAGGATTTCATTCAGACGGATGCCGCCATCAATCCGGGGAATTCCGGAGGCGCGCTGGTGGATGCTCAAGGGCACCTCGTGGGGATCAACACCGCCATCTATTCACAAAGCGGGGGGTCGATGGGTATCGGCTTCGCCATTCCTGTTTCACTCAGTAAATCGGTGATGGAGCAAATCATCAAAAACGGCACGGTAACGCGCGGCTGGATTGGCGTGGAAGTGCAGGAAATCACCCCGGAACTGGCGGAATCCTTCAAATTGCCGGATACCGAAGGTGCGTTGATTGCCGGTGTGATGCGGGGCGGGCCGGCCGATCAGTCGGATATCCGACCGGGAGACATCCTGGTGGCTGTGAGCGGCAACAAAATCGCCGATCCGCAAGCCATGTTGGAACAAATCGCATTACAAGCACCGGGGCAAACGGCCACCATTCGCATCCGTCGCGAGGGCCAAGAAATCGACAAGCCGGTAATGATCGCACGTCGTCCGAAGGTGCGACAGGAATAATCCTGAAAGCAGATGTTTTGGAATGGGCTTACTTTTTGTGAGCCAGTTCCGTGGATTTTGACTTCGTCGCGCTTTCCTTGACGAGCAGGCTGGCGACAATGATGCCGGCTTCGTAGAGCAGGCAGAGTGGTACGGCCAGCAAAAATTGGGAAAGTATATCGGGCGGTGTAAAGATGGCACCCACGACAAATGCCCCCACGATGACATACGGTCGAATTTCACGCAGTTTATCGACGGTGACGAGGCCAGTTTTGACCAGCACGATGACGACGACGGGCACTTCGAAGGTCACACCAAAGGCCAGAAAGGTCGTCATGACAAAGCTCAGATATTTGTCGATGTCCGTCATTACGGACACGCCTTCGGGGGCAAATTTATTCACGAACACAAAAACGGTTGGAAAGACCACGAAGAAGGCAAAGGACATGCCGATGAAAAACAGAATGACGCTGGCGACCAGCAACGGCGCAGTGAGCTTGCGCTCGCTGGCATACAGCCCAGGGGCGACGAATGACCACGCCTGATACAGCACATAAGGGAGTGCGATCAGGAAGGACACCATCAGGGTCACCTTCATCGGGACGAAGAAAGCACCTGCGACATCCGTCGCGATCATGTGGCCACCTTGCGGCAGAGCAGCCAGCATGGGTTGTGCCAGCAGGGTGTAAATGTCGCGCGCCCAATTCACCAGACCCAGAAAAACGAGCAGGACGGCAATGATGGCGCGGATGAGACGGACACGCAGCTCGATCAGATGCGAGATGAATGTGTCTTGTTGCTTTTCTTCGCTCATGCGGAAGTGGAAGATTTAGACTGAGACTGGGGTGGGACGAAGGGCGGTTCTCCGCGATAAAGCTCGTCTTTGGGAGCCTCCAATGCAGCAGGTGCTTCTGGTGCGGATGAGGGCGGGGACTGGGATTCCGTTTGAGCAACTTCAGCCAGTAGTGACTTTCCTGCTGCGTCGATTTCGCGCCCTGTCTGTTCGACGGTGGCTTTGAGGCTGTCTGCCGATTGGGTCAGAGCGGCTTCGGTTTCCAGCATTTCCTTCTTGACCGTGTTTTCCATTGCTCGCGCCTGCTCGGCCATCTGTGCCTGCAAAGCCTTCAGTTCTTCAAACTGGATTTGCCGGTTGATGTCCGTCTTGATGTCGCTTACATAGCGTTGGGCACGCCCCAGCAGTATTCCGGCGGTGCGTGCCACCTTGGGCAGTTTTTCTGGCCCGACGACGACCAGCGCCACCACACCGATGACGAGCAGTTCTGAAAAAGCGATATCCAGCATGGGGGTTCGTAACAGCTCAGGATGAAGCCGGTGCCGATGCAGACGCTGAATCCATGTGATTCACAGATAACAGCAGACTGTAAGCATTTTCAGCTATGTGTCTTTTCCTTGACTTCACCTTCGATGGTTTGACCACCGACCTGCTGGCTTACGTTGGCTGGTTTGTTATCGCCTTCGGCTTCGCGCATCCCGTCTTTGAAGCCTTTGACTGCGCCACCGAGATCGGAGCCGATGTTTTTCAGTTTTTTGGTACCAAAAACCATCATGACGATGACCAGCACGATCAGCCAGTGCCAGATACTCAAGCTACCCATAAGTTTCTCCTGATTAAAGCGGTTTGGCGACCAGCCCACCCAAAGGTTCGGAGCCGCCGAGAATGTGAACATGCAGATGATACACCTCTTGGCGGCCAATTCGCCCGGTATTGACGATGGTACGGAAACCATCGGTCAATCCCTGTTCGCGTGCCAGTCGCCCCGTAGCGGCCATGATGCGCCCCAGCACAGGGGCATGGGTGTCATTCACTTCATCCAGCGACGCAATGTGCTGCTTGGGGATGATGAGAAAATGCACTGGTGTGGCGGGGTGAATGTCATGAAAGGCGAGAATATGCTCGTCTTCATATACTTTGCGGCAAGGAATATCGCCTTGCACGATCTTGCAGAACAGGCAATCACTACTCATTTCATGTCCCTCCGCCTTCTGATTTACGCGATTTTTTCTCGTCGATGCCCGAAATCCCCTCACGTCGACGCAACTCGCTGACGACATCATCCACGCCGACATCAAACTGTGCCAGCAAGACCATGCTGTGAAACCAGAGGTCGGCGACCTCACGCACCAGATGCAACTGATCGCCATCCTTGGCGGCCATGATGGTTTCTGCCGCTTCTTCGGCTACTTTTTTGCAGATGCTGTCTGTTCCCTTGGCGTAGAGGCTGGCGACATAGGACGAGCCCGGTGCCGCATTCTTGCGCTCAATCAGGGTGCTCTGGATACGACGAAGGATGTCAAGATCAATCATGAATGAACAAGCCTTTCAGGTTCAGGCTATGGTTAGCAGAGAAATACACACGATCAAACCGGCGAACCAGATGATGGATCGGAGGTTCCCCATGTTCAAAATGTAGACGGCGGTATAGGCCACGCGGATGCCGATGAAGCTGGCCGCGAGCATGTCGATCATGGACTGGTCGGCATGGGCTTGCTGCGCAAGAATGACGGCGGCAATGAACAAGGGCAGTGCTTCAAAGCCATTCATCTGCGCGGCATTGGCGCGCTGCTGCCAGCCCGTCAAACGGGATTCCCATAGCCGTGGGTTGTTATTGTCGTATTGCATTTTCTTGTCCGCAGCGCGGAATGAAGCCGCTTTGGCCAGTGCAATCGTGCCCGGAGGCAATAGGCAGGCGGCCAGTATGCACCAGTTCGCAATCGTCATGATTTTCTTTCTGTAAAGACTGGAAGGATCGTTGTAGAAGCGCATGCTGAGGCAAGATGAGTATCCTTGCAATCGTTGCTTCAAGCCCAAAGTATATCGACCTTGGTGCGTTGAAATATATCTTGTAAACAGGCGTTTCGGGTGAAAAGGGCGAGGGTGTTGGTGGGTAAGTGGGCAATTTAAGCGAAAGATGGCAGCCAAAGTGTAAAACTATGTAATGCTTGTAATACTTTCGTCGGGTGGATGGTACTTCTCTCCCTTTGAAAATCGATTAAATTACAGCGTCTGCTGCGCCGCAGTTCCCTATTTTTCGTCATTGTTCGCACAGAGGCGGACAATGCATGATCCGGAGTTTTTTGTAATGAATGCTAATGACAAGTTTCTCGCCGCAAAGGCTCAAGTCGACGATGCCAGCGTCCAGCCTTTGCCGAATTCGCGCAAGGTCTATATCACCGGGAGTCGCCCCGATATTCGTGTACCGATGCGCGAAATTTCTCAATCTGATACACCTTTGCATGGCAGTGGTGCCGCTGAAAAAAACCCACCCATCCATGTCTATGACTGCTCCGGGCCTTATACCGATCCGGCCGTGGCGATTGACATCCGCAGCGGTTTGGCACCCTTGCGCGCAGGCTGGATCGAGGAGCGGAACGATACCGAATCCTTGCCACAGATGACCTCCGATTATGGTCGTGAGCGTTTGCAATCCGCGCCAGCGGAAATTCGTTTCAACTTGGCGCGTTTGCCCCGCCGCGCACGTCAGGGCGGCAATGTGACGCAGATGCACTATGCACGACGCGGCATCATCACGCCGGAAATGGAATACATTGCCATCCGCGAGAACCAGAAGCGTGAGGGGCTTTCCGAACTGCTGTTACGCCAACATCCAGGTGAGTCGCTGGGCGCGGGCATCCCCAAGCTCATTACTGCTGAATTTGTACGCGCCGAAGTGGCCGCCGGGCGCGCCATCATCCCGGCAAACATCAATCACCCCGAAGCCGAACCGATGATCATCGGGCGTAATTTTCTGGTGAAAATCAACGCCAACATTGGCAACTCCGCGCTCGGTTCGAGCATCCAGGAAGAAGTTGAAAAAATGACCTGGGCGATCCGCTGGGGCGGGGATACGGTGATGGATTTGTCGACCGGCAAAAACATTCACGAGACGCGTGAATGGATCATCCGCAACAGCCCCGTGCCGATTGGAACCGTGCCGATCTATCAGGCACTAGAAAAAGTCAATGGCAAGGCCGAAGACCTGACTTGGGAAATCTTTCGCGACACCTTGATTGAGCAGGCCGAGCAGGGCGTGGATTACTTCACCATCCATGCCGGCGTCCTGCTGCGCTACATCCCGATGACCG
>CAYTHB010000035.1:0-27111 GCA_964437515.1 uncultured Sterolibacterium sp. | reverse complement strand
GGCATCAAGATCGTCCTGCGCGCGCTGGAACAGCCGATGCGTGAAATCGTCGCCAATGCTGGTGACGAGCCTTCCGTGGTCGTCAACAAGGTCGGCGAAGGCAAGGGCAACTTTGGCTACAACGCCGCGACCAGCGAGTACGGCGACATGGTGGCGATGGGCGTGTTGGACCCGACCAAGGTCACGCGCACCGCGCTGCAAAACGCCGCTTCCGTCGCCAGCCTGATGCTGACCACCGACTGCATGGTTGCCGAACTGGTGGAAGACAAGCCCGCCATGCCGGACATGGGTGGCATGGGCGGTATGGGTGGTATGGGCGGCATGGGTGGTATGGGCATGTAATTGCCTGTCGGTGCAGGCGTGTCGTCTGCACCGTACCCGCTGTCACAAAAAGGCTCTGCTACGGCAGGGCCTTTTTTCTTTCCACCCCTTTTATCTAGCAGCCAAGACCGTCCATGTATAATCTCCCCCGCTTCAGGTGCTGCCGTTGATGTCTTCAACGGCAAATAAACGGGAAAGCGGTGCGTCTTTTACCAGGACTATTCCGCTGCTGCCCCCGCAACGGTAAGCGAGTGTGGGCGTATCACGATGCCACTGGATCAATGCGATCTGGGAAGGCGGTACGTCAAGACTTGCAAGCCCGGAGACCGGCCTCAGGCAAACAACGCAAGTGCCACGGGGAGTGGCGGAGTGGCCGTCAGCAGCAGCTTCAGGCTTACAGTACGGGTTTCTTTCCTTCCTTTCCCTAACACTTTATTTCAATGCTCACGGCATGCGGGGACGCTGCCGGAAGGGAAAATCATGCATACCTGTCTCAAGCCATTGGCAGCACTGTTACCGCTACTTTTCATCAGTGCTCCTGCCTTGGCACAAACAACCGCACACGCACAACACGGCGAAGTCGTCGTGACCGCCACACGTTTTCATGATTTCACAGCAGCACTCGCAACGAATGTCACTACCCTCACCCATGATGACATTCAGGCCTCGGGCGCACGTACTTTGCCGGACGTTCTGAAATATCAGGCCGGACTCAATATCAGCCCACTGTATGGTTCGATCGGTGCGGATACGGCCATCGATATGCGCGGTTTTGGTGAAGGTGCGACCTCAAGAACGCTGGTCTTGTTCAACGGCCAACGCCTCAATGCCCTGGACAATGTCAATGTCGATTGGGGGCTCGTGCCACTGGAAAGCATCGAACGTATCGAAATCATTCATGGCAGCGGCAGCGTACTCTATGGTGACAATGCCGTGGGCGGGGTCATCAACATCATTACTGGCAAGCAGAAGGAAGGCGGGCACATCCTGATCGGTGCAGGCAGCCAAAATAGCCGCCAATTCACGGCGGGCTTGTCGAAACAAATGGGGGCGATCAACCTGAACCTGACCGCCAACCATCAGGATGCCGATGGCTGGCGACAAAACAACAAACAAAAGCGCGACAACCTCAGCGGACGTGTCGCTACGAATTTTGGTCACGGCGAAGCCTACGTCGACCTCGGCTGGTCTGCCCTCAAAACGGGGCTGCCAGGCTCCCTGACTCAAGCTCGGTACGACAGCAACCCAAAACAAGCCCAGACCACCGACAGCACCAGCGAACGGCGCAACACTTATGTTCGTCCGGGGTTTGCGATCCAACTGGCTGACACACTGAAACTAGCCACGGAAATCGGCTACTCTAAATCAGAAAATACCTCCTACATTTCCAACTGGTGCTCATGGGGAAGCTGTTTCGACAACCGCACCACCGATATCTGGTCATTCACACCGCGCCTGCAATGGCAGCATGGCTTAGGTGGCATCGCCAGCAAGACCACCTTCGGCCTTGATTACCATGATGGCGACCTGAGCGTTAACAAGTCCGCCAGCAATCATGGAAGCATTATCAACACGATCAAAATCAAACAAAAAAGTCAGGCGTTTTATCTGCAAAACCAGACAGATCTGTTGAACAACCTGAGCCTGACCCTCGGTGCACGTCATCAACAAATCGACCAGTCTGCCACGGATACAACAGGAGCCAGGATTTCCAACGACCACAGTAAAAACATCGGGGAACTGGGACTGAGTTATCAGTTCTCCGCCGGTACACGTGTGTTTTCAAAAGTAGGCAGCACCTTCCGCAATGCCAATCTGGATGAACTGACAACATTCGCAGGCTTTGCCAGCAAACCCGTGCGACCGGAACAAGGACGTTCCATCGATGCCGGGATCGAGTTCAAGGACACGGCTTACACACTCAGGCTCACGGCCTATCATCTCCGCATGAAAGACGAAATTACCTATAACAGCGTCACATTCGAAAACGAAAACATGGCAAAAACCCGTCATGAAGGCATCGACCTCAGCGGCCATTACAACCTCAACACGCAATGGCAATTCACGGGCGGGCTCAATCTTCAAAAAGCCAAGTTCAGCGATGGTGTCGATAACGGCAAGAAAATCCCGCTTGTTCCTGCGGTCAAGGTCACGGCAGGTATCCGTTTCAAACCCACGGCTGCCCTCAACCTATCCTTGCTGACCAACCACATTGGGGAACGCATCTCGGGAGGAGATACGAGCAACACGCTCTTTCCTGTGCTTGCGGCCTACACGACCGCCGATTTTGTCGTCAGTTGGCATCAGGCTCAATGGACCACCCGCGCCAGAGTCATCAACCTGACCGACAAGAAATACGCCGCTTCCGCTTACTACGGCAGCTACTACCCTGCCGATGGCCGTGCATTCTTTGCCGATCTGCGTTATGACTTCTAACGATCATGGTAGCCATCTCCACCCACAAAGGATGAAATAATCGTTACCCGATACGCCCACCCCACCCATCCGCCCCCTCAAGGGGCGGCTACTCATTTGCTCGCTACGCTCGAAGCTTCAACTCAGCTTTGATTTTATTGTTTCACGCTAATTTTCAGTGAAAAAACGGCTGCTCTGTTTTGCTCTTGTATGGGGGCTGTGCCTGACCAATGTCTTTGCACAGCCGCCCAACAAAATCATCTCCCTCGATCTATGTACCGACTGGATGCTGGCGCGCTACGCCGATCGCCCGCAGGTGCTGGCACTCTCGCCCTTGCATCGGCAATTTCCCGTGGCGTGGCTGGACAACAGCTGGCCCACCCATGACGGCAGCCTCGAACGCATTATCGAACTACGCCCCGACCTGATTATTGCGGGGCAATACACCGCGCAGCAACTGCGCGCCCGTCTCAAGGCTCTCGGCTTCAAAGTTGAAATCCTGCCGCTGCCGCGCACCCTCGATGAAGTTCTGACTTACGAACAACATTTTCTGACCTTGATCGGCAAGCCGCTCAGCCTGGCCAGCCAACCGCCGCCCGCAGCTTCCGTTCAAGGTCCGCGCAAACGCTTGCTGCTGCTCGGCGCGAATGCCATCGGTACTGGGCGTGGCACTTTTGAGGACGGCATTCTGGAACGTGCGGGCTGGAGCAACTACCTCCAAGGCAAAGGCTATCTGCGCCTCGATCTGGAGGCCATCGTCATGCGTCCACCCGATGCGATTCTCTGGGCCGCCCCGTCCAGCCAAGCACTCGCCAACCGTTTTGCCGAACACCCCGTACTAAAACAACGCGTCGCCCCTGAACACTGGCTGACCACCGATTATTGGCGTTGGCAATGCCCCGGCCCGTGGACGTGGGAGCTCATCAAGCAACTGAAACACTGGCTCCCTGCATGATGACCCTGCTCTCATTACTCGTCGTCCTCGGCGTTGCCCTGATTTCGCTGTCCACCGGTTCCGCTCCCGTGCCGGTGTTGGACGGAATGTTCGACTGGCTGCAAGGCACGCCCAGCCCCGCCGCACTGGTCATCGGCGACATCCGCCTGCCGCGCACCCTGCTCTCCCTCACGATCGGTGCGTCACTGGGCTTGAGTGGCGCGGCCTTGCAAGGGCTGCTGCGCAACCCACTGGCCGAGCCCAGCCTCACCGGCGCGAGCCAGGGCGCGGCTCTGGGAGCGGCCAGCGTATTTTATTTTGGCCTGTTCCCCGCCATGGGCGATGCCGCCCCTGCACTCGCGGGCTTGATCGGCGCGGGTCTGGCACTCAGCCTCATGCTCAGCCTTGCCGGAACTGCCAATGCCTCCATGGTGATCCTCGCCGGGCTGGCGATTTCCACCCTCGCCGGCGCATTGCTGGCGACTGTTCTGAATTTCGCGCCCAACCCGTTTGCCATGCAGGAACTGGTGTTCTGGTTACTGGGTTCGGTCGCCGACCGAGGGCTAGACCATCTCCTCTTGCTGTTGCCCGCCCTGCTCATCGGCAGCCTGCTCATCTGGCAGCAGCGACATCTACTCGTCGCATTGAGTCTGGGAGAACAAGTCGCACAAAGCATGGGGCTGGCATTTGCCAGCGGTAGCCGAAAAATCATCTTCGGCGCAGCTTTGCTCGTCGGCTCATCGGTCGCCATTGCCGGCAATATCGGCTTTGTCGGCCTACTCGTGCCGCATCTGGTGCGTCCGCTGGTCGGGCATCGCCCGGATCGCCTCCTGCTGCCCTGCGCACTCCTCGGCGCAGCCCTGGTGGGGCTGGCTGACATCGGCGTGCGTCTGTTACCGCCCGAGCATGAAATCAAGCTCGGCGTACTCACATCACTCCTCGGCACGCCGCTGTTTATCTGGCTGATTTGGAAGGACAAGCGGCGATGGCTCTAGTTGAAGTTCGCAATCTGCACCTGCCCCCACGACTGAATGACGTTAACTTCACGCTGGATGCCGGCGAAATACTCGGCATCATCGGTCCGAATGGCTCAGGCAAATCCACCGTACTGCATGCGCTGGCGGGCTTGCTCCCACATCAGGGGGAATGCCTGTTCAATGACCAGCGCATCGCCCAACTGCCTGCCGCGCAGCGCGCCCGCTCGATCGGCCTGCTGCCCCAAGCCTGCAACAGCGCGTGGTCACTCAGTGTAGAAGATGTCGTCAGTCTGGGGCGGCTGCCTTGGGGCGACAGTGATCGCGCCGCCATTCAGCAAGCCATGCAACAAACCGGGGTCTGGGATTTTCGCCAGCGCAAGATAGACCAGCTCTCCGGCGGCGAACAGGCGCGCGTCTGGCTCGCCCGGGTGCTGGCGGGTCGCCCGCAACTGCTGATTGCCGACGAGCCCATTGCCAGCCTCGATCTGTACTACCAGCGCAGCATCATGGACAGCCTGCGCCAATACGCAGACCAAGGACATGCCGTCGTACTCGCCATCCACGACTTCAGCCTCGCCGCCCGTTATTGCGACCGTCTTTGCCTACTCCAGCAAGGACGCGTGCATCGCTGTGGCACGGCGGCGGAAGTGCTGACAGAAACCGCACTGACACAAGTCTTTGGCATTCCGGTTCACGTGGATCTCCACTGCAATCCGCCGATCGTCGTTGCCAAATAAAGCCACCTCATAAGGAAATTCGCATGAAACCCACGCGTAATCGTGACGAGCTGTGCTATCCCTTTATTTTTGAAACCTCCTCACTCTGTGATTTTGAAGTCATCACCGACGAGCTCTGCGCCCACATTGGCTCGGCTCTGTCGCTATTGCCGACAGACATGGCTGACATCGCCGCCGATCTCGAACAACTACAACCGCTGGCATTCCATGCCAATGGCTCGATCCGCGGTCGCCTCGCCATCGAGGAACAGGACATCGAATGGCTGCAAGCCCGCCTGCACCATTACCGTGAAGAGGTCGCCGATCGCCTGAATAATTTCGTCCTGCCGCGCGGCGAACAGCCCATCCCGCATCTGCATCTGGCGCGCTCTGCTGCCAAAAAAGCGGTACGCGCCATGGTGCGCGTCGAAGAGGAAGGCAAAGAAGTTCCCATGATCGTTGCGCGCCTGTGCAACATGATGTGCAATTTTTTATTCACACTGACACTGGTCATCAATAAACGTCGTGGTTACCGCGAACCGGTGTTCATCAGCAAAAGTTACGGCTCGCAGCCTACCGCTGCCAACGTACATGGTAGCCGTCTCCACCCACAGAGGATGAAACAAACGTTACCCTAAACGCCCACCCCACCCATCCGCCCCTCAAGGGGCGGCTACTGATTGGCTCGCTATGCTCGAAGCTTCAACCCGACTCCGTTTTCGTTGTTTCACGCTAATCGATAAGTCCAGCCTATTTGCCGAGGTACATCGAAAACATTTTGCAAAGGAATCATCCTAGAAACCGCAGTTGACCGCTTATCATCATCACAAACTCCAGTCATACTGCATGTTTTTCATTACCTATCAACTTCACCTTGCGGGTGAGACCGCTACGCCGTCGATTGCACATTTTACGGGTCGCCTGTCCGCGTTGCTCTTCGTTGCAGGGAGCGGCCATGCGCCTCATCGCGCCTTGCCAGACGACCCGTAAAATGCACACTCGAAGGCGTCCAACTACGGTTTCTAGGATCATATGGATGCCTGCACGAATACAAACGAATACAAACTGCAAGCATGCGCTGTAGGGCTACTGTAGTGCGGAGAACGTCCCCCGGTAGCGTTCAATAGCCTCTTCTGGCATGCCTTCGTGTGCCAGAAAGTCACGCCAACAGGTTTGAACGGTGGCCTGCATTGCTTCCAGCTGCTCCATGGCCTCGTCTATCTTGTAACCATAATGGGTGATCGCCGATACATAGAGATCTTCTCTCGATGCAGCCCACACCAGCCTCGGTGGGTGTTGCCCTTTGGGGCCAATATAAAGATAGGCCAGTGCCAAACTCGGCTTATCTCTGGCAAGTAGTGGTGCCACAAGATCGTAAGCTGGAGCCAGCATCCATCGCTTTCCCACCATATCAACGCAAAGCAAGCCATGGTTTCTTGCATGATCGTCGCTGTTCCGAATCATTGCGTTGAAGACAATGCGACGCCACAGCTCTCTGCGCGCCTCCAGATGATGTTCCCGACCGCCACACCAACGCGCCAGCGCGTCTGCGAAAGCCACATAGCTTTTCCGCAAACTATCGTTGTTAAATCCTTTGGTCGAAAAACTGAGAAGCCCGGCATCTGCTTGCGCTGCATTCAACGGTTGTTTGTCGAGGCGTAAAACTGAGTGCGCGCTAACAAATCCAATTCGGCTTTGCCCCCTGGCTACCGGGGTGCGATCAAATCGTTTAACCAATAATGCCGTGTTTCGCCCGTCGGGGAGTTGCCATACTTCGCCTTCACAAGCATGCACTCCGCAGCGTTTCGCTAATTTGAGCATGGCGGATTCAATATGCGACAGCCAGGGATCGTCTCCCTTTGCAGGGAACTTGACCAAATACTGAACGCCATTCCTAACCAGGGTCAGCTTGGGCTTGGTGCCGCCAAGACTGGTTCCATTTTCAACCGCATCCAGAACCTGTTCTTGGACATCGGTGATCGCTTTGCCCTGAGCCTTAATCTCATCCAGTACCGCCAGAAACTCATCGATTTCGAGTACGCGCAGACGCTCTTCGGTTAAGTCACCCAGAGCCAGATTGCCAACACCATCGACCGGACAAAGCGTCAGCGCTTCAAATGCGTCGATCTGACGTTCCTTGCGACGCTCAAGCAAGTGTAGCCCCCATGTATCCGGGCCGGCATCCTGGAAAATAGGGAAGATACCTGTGCCATCCGAGATTTTCAGCGGGCGGGGCTTGGCCGGCATGTCCGGTGCCAAAGATGGATGTTTGGCATCGAGGTAAGCAGTGTCGTAGGTGAATTGCCCTCTACCATCTACGTACTTGAACTGACCGGCCAGCGTCGAAGTGGTTTGGCCTGGTAGCCACACCCAGACCGGAGCGATACGTTCTTCAACCACTTATGATCTCCCAAGAACGGGGAAGGCAACATCGAGCAACCAAGCTGCACGAGCGTAGTAACCAATTTGAACTGATGGCACTCCTTGCTCCATCTTGACCAAAGTTGGCAGGGACATCTCGGCGATGTCGGAGAAGGAGCGTTGCGAATAGCCACGCTCTTTTCGGACGATCGCTAGCTGAGCCCCGAGTGCCTGTAGAGCAACTTGGGCTTCCAAGGGGAGTGGCGACAGTTCAAAGGCGCGTTTCTTTGGCATGATCAATCTTAATTTATAAAATAGATCAATTTGTTCAAATTAGATTGATCAAATTGTGATCAAAGTATAGTCAATGCTCACCGTCAGGTAAATGGACGTTCTGGGGCACGCCCTTTCTCAAGTCATCTATATTTCGGTAAAAGCACTAACGATCATGCTAGCCATCTCCACCCACAGAGGATGAAATAATCGTTACCCGAGACACCCACCCCACCCATCCGCCCCTCAAGGGGCGGCTACTGATTGGCTCGCTACGCTCGAAGCTTCAACCTGACTCCGTTTTCGTTGTTTCACACTAACGATCATGGTAGCCATCTCCCCCCACACTCGAAGTCCCGAACACATGCTGCCGTTAATGTCATTCAGGAAGGCAAAGGGGTTCCCATGATCGTCGCGCGTCTGTGCAACATGATGTGAAATTTTTCATTCACACTGACGCTGGTCATCAATAAGCGCCGCAGCTTGGTCGAGCCCGTTTTTATCAGCAAGAGCTATGGGAGGGTCTGTAGCGGCAGATAGAGGCATTACACGAACGATATGAATTACACGATTTTCCAATGCCATAAACAAAAAAGCCCCGCACTAAGTGCGGGGCTTTTGAACATGCGACCCGTTAACTACACGATGCGCTTGCGTTTGCCCACGCACTACCATTCCAGCTCAGCTGTGCACAAGAGTTGCTTGAAGCATCGTGCATCAAGAGTCCCGAAGCATTTCCCTTGACCCAGTCATAATTTGGAATTCCAAGCGTACCCAATGACGAGTTGCCAGAAGAAACCAAAGAGCCATCAGTATAAAAAGGCGTTACAGCTCTCAATGGCTGCCCATTTGGGTTAATAAAGGCAAACATAACAGACTTCCCAGTGCCACTCGTTGCAGTGGTCGCAACGAACTTAACCTGCCCATTATTGACCGCTGTATTCCAGCAGGAATCGCCAATCGTGGTACAACCACTCGGGAAGGCTGCTGGTTTCGCGACTTGAGTCCCCATCGGAATGCTCGTCGAACCACCACTCGATGATCCGCTACTCGAAGATGAGCCACTGCTCGAACCACTCGAAGATGAACCGCTGCTCGAACCACTCGAAGACGAACCACTACTCGATGAACCACTGCTCGACGAGCTGCTACTTGATCCACCCACCTTGAATTTAATAACTTTTTGCCCCCCTAATGCAGTAGGGATCGTTGTTATTTGAATTGTTGTCTGGCATTCGACATCTGACGGAATTTGCGATGAATTGGTCGGGACAAAACTGATCGTTCCTTTATTCTTGTCATCGCCACCAAACCAATTCTTGCCAAAAGTAACGGGATAGCTGCCATCAATAACCGTTGTACCACACTTCGTTGCTGATGTATTGTGGGCAATATAGCTACCACCAAGCAGCGAGTAGTCGACGGAAATAGAAGCCGGGCTTGCAACTATTGAAGAAATAACAGGCACAACACTACTGAACATATCGGGTTGCGGCGAGGGCTTTGCATTGGTATACGAAACCAATGTTGAACTCGATGCCCCCGAAGAACTCGAAGAACTGGACGTCCCTGAAGAACTGGACGTACCCGAAGAACTCGATGTGCTCGACGAACTGGACGTACCCGAGGAACTCGACGAACTCGGCGTGACCGGGAAATTGCTGTATCCGCTATCGCCATCCCCCCCGCCGTCACCCATACAGCCCGTGAGTACGAAAACAGCAGGAACAAGCACGGTTACGGCGTGACCCAAGATATTACGCTTGGCTTTGCTCATGATTTTCTCTTTCTGCCCATCGGGCTTAAATGAATGCGACTTTATTATTGTAGTGACAAGCTGCTTGTGCCGAAGCAAACCATTCTCCAGGGTTTCGCCCAATCAAGCGCAGCAAGTGTTGTAACACATCGTCGCCTTTACAAAAGCATCCCTTATCACGCTGACCCTGACAGGCCACCCCATCCAACGGATGGGCATTTCAAAGATGCTTTTTTGTACTGAAACCCTGCCCATATCGCTTCGGCAGATTTCATGAGTTTATGCCATCGCTGCAAGGCTGTGAACAGGTTTCATACCGATTTTTTGATTTTTCACATGAAAAAGCCACAACAATGCGAGATGACAAGTAATAACAGCCCACCATCGCGCTAAAATTTCAGCACTTGCATCGCCCCTCTTTTACCGACTTTCCCACTTCCCACCATGTCGCAAGAAAAACTCTCCTCTACCCTCAAGGCCGGCATCCTCGCCGAAGCACTGCCGTATATCAAACGCTTCCACGGGCGCACCATCGTCATCAAATACGGTGGAAATGCCATGACGGATGACCATCTCAAGCAATGTTTTGCACGGGATGTGGTGCTGCTCAAGCTGGTGGGGCTGAATCCCGTCGTAGTGCATGGCGGTGGCCCGCAGATTGACGAGATGTTGAAACGCGTCGGAAAAAAGGGTGAATTCATTCAAGGTATGCGCGTCACTGATCGCGAAACAATGGATGTCGTTGAAATGGTGCTGGGTGGGCAGGTCAATAAAGAAATCGTGAATCTCATCAATCAGCACGGTGGCAAGGCGGTGGGGCTGACGGGCAAAGATGGTAATTTCATCCGAGCCCAAAAACTCTTGATGCCCAACAAGGACACGCCGGGAGCCTTCATCGACATCGGGCAGGTTGGCGACATTACCGCCATCGATCCCGCCTTGATTGCCCTGCTCGACAGCGGTGCTTTTATTCCCGTGATTGCCCCCATCGGGGTGGGGCTGGAAGGCGAAACCTATAACATCAATGCTGATGTCGTTGCCGGCAAAATTGCCGAAACGCTCAAGGCTGAAAAACTGGTGCTGCTCACCAACACACCCGGTGTCCTGGATGAGCAAGGCAAGCTCCTCACGGGCATTACCCCGAAGGACGTGGATGCAATGGTCGTCAGCGGCGTACTTTCCGGCGGCATGTTGCCCAAGATTGCTTCGGCACTGGATGCCGCACGCAATGGGGTAAAGAGCGTACATATCATCGATGGCCGCGTCGAACACGCACTACTGCTGGAAATCCTCACCGATGACGGCGTGGGAACGCTGATCAAGAGCCAATAAATTCGCATCTTTCCATGCGATCACCCGTCTGGCTGTTCGATCTCGACAATACCTTGCACGATGCCTCGCCCCATATCTTTCCGCACATCAATCGTGACATGACCGCCTATGTCGCTCGCACACTGAACGTCTCACCCGCCGAAGCGGATCGTTTGCGCGTTGATTACTGGCATCGTTACGGAGCCACCCTCACAGGACTCATGCGACATCACGGGACAAACCCCCATCACTTTCTCTGGCATACGCATCAGTTTCCAGAACTCGAACGCATGATGGTCTTTGAACGCGGCCTGAAAGCCATGTTGCGTCGCCTGCCAGGGCGCAAGCTGCTATTTACGAATGCGCCGCGTCATTATGCCGAAGCCGTGCTCGATGTCATGGGCGTGCGCCGTTTCTTCGATACGATTTATGCCATCGAACACCTGCGCTTTTGTCCCAAGCCCGAAATACGCGGCTTTCTGCATCTACTCAAGGCTGAACGTCTCGCACCATCGCGCTGTGTGATGATCGAGGACAGCACCGAAAATCTGCGCACGGCCAAACGTCTGGGCATGAAAACAGTCCTTGTCGGTAATGCTCGTCAGATTCGTACCGCCCCCGCATGGGTCGACCTGCGGCTAAAATCCGTGCTTGAATTACCGCGCCGTCTCGGGCAGTTGCGCTGAATCTTGATTTTTAATTTCACCATCACCTTCAACTCAAGATTCATCCTCATCCTCACAACTTTGCATTTCAAGGAATACACATGGCAAGCAAACCCGGCGAACGCAAGCTGCAAATCCTGCAAGTCATCGCCGAAATGCTGCAAGATCCGGCGGGTGAAAAAATCACCACGGCAGCACTGGCCAAACGGCTCGATGTTTCCGAAGCCGCGCTTTATCGCCACTTCGCCAGCAAGGCACAAATGTTCGAAGGCCTGATTGAATTCATCGAATCAGGGCTGTTCTCCGTCATCAACAAAATCGCTGCCGAAGAAGAACACGGCTTGCGACAAGTACAAATGGTCATTTCTCTCTTGCTAGGCTTTGCCGAAAAAAACAGGGGACTGACGCGCGTACTCATTGGTGATGCACTAATCCATGAAAACGAGCGATTACAGCTCCGTATCAATCAACTCCTCGACCGTATCGAATCCTCGCTCAAACAATCGCTACGCATCGCCATCGCCCAAGGCACCCTGCCTACCGAGCACGATGTCGCCGCCCATGCAAACATCCTGCGATGCTACGCAATGGGTCGCTGGCATCAATTCGTCAAGAGCGGTTTCAAAACCCTGCCCCTGGAAAACTGGCAAGCGCAGTGCGCGCTGCTGGTCTGAACACTCAAGCGCGCCGCAACACCTCGGCAGCTTCCAGCGCAAAGTAGGTGAGGATGCCATCCGCACCGGCACGCTTGAACGACAACAGGGCTTCCATCATGGTCGCCTCGCCATCCAGCCAGCCATTTTGTGCGGCGGCCTTGAGCATGGCGTATTCGCCGCTCACCTGATAGGCATAGGTCGGCACACCAAAGGTGTCCTTCACCCGTCGCACGATGTCGAGATAAGGCATGCCCGGCTTGACCATCACCATGTCAGCCCCTTCGGCAATATCCAGAGCCACTTCACGCAAAGCCTCATCGGTATTGGCCGGATCCATCTGATAAGTGTATTTATTGCCCTTGCCCAGTTGCCCCGCCGAGCCCACGGCATCGCGGAAAGGGCCGTAAAACGCCGAAGCATACTTTGCCGAATACGCCAGAATACGCGTGTGGATTAGCCGCTGTGCGTCCAGTTCGGCGCGGATGCGCGCCACCCGGCCATCCATCATGTCCGAAGGTGCGACCACATCGGCACCCGCCTGCGCCTGACACAAAGCCTGTTTGGCGAGGGCTTCCAGCGTCTCATCATTGAGCACATAGCCACGCGGATCATTCGGGTCGATCAGACCATCCTGACCATGGCTGGTGTAAGGATCGAGCGCCACATCACAGATCACGCCCAACTCGGGCAGCTCACGCTTCAACGCCTGCACCGTGCGCGCCACCAGCCCCTCCGGATTCCAGGCTTCTTCCGCCTGCTGCGACTTGAGTGACACATCAATCACCGGAAACAATGCCAGCGCGGGAATCCCCAACTTCAATGCGCGCTCTGCCACCGGCAGCAAACGATCCAGCGTCATCCGCTCCACGCCCGGCATTGACGCCACCGCTTCGGTGCGCTGGCTGCCATCGAGCACAAATACCGGATAAATCAGATCATTCGTGGTTAGCAGGTTTTCACGCATCAAACGCCGGGAAAAATCATCACGACGCATCCGCCGCATCCGTGTAGATGGAAACTTCTCTTTCGTATTCATCAACTTACACTCACAAAAAATTTCTGGAACTTTTCTGGAAACCGCCTATCTTAGAAATTGATGGCGTTGCGAACGCCATCCCCGCTTCCCTCCTTAGCGGGTTGTAGTCTGTAGCTTGAATGGCTCCCGGTCCCCCCTTGGCCGGGAGCCATTTTTTTATCAATGATTGGGCACCAGCTCCACCCGACGATTTTTGGCCTTGCCGTCCTCTGTATCATTGGACGCAATCGGGCTGGCAAATGAAACGCCCACGGAAGTCAGACGTTTGCGATCCACCTTGTATTGGCTCACTAGGGCATTGACGACCGATTCTGCACGCCGTTTGGACAAATCCATATTGCCCGAGAATTCACCGACGTTATCCGTGTGCCCCACCACTAAAAGCTTGAGCTTGGAGGCATTTTTCAACAGTCGTGCAATCTGCTCCAATGTATCCTTGGACTCCGGCTTCACATCCGCCTTGGCGGTATCAAAATACAAGCCATACAAAGCCACCCGCCCCTGCGTATTGATCGCCTGTACCATCTCTTCCGCCTTGACGGTCACCATCTTCTGCTCCATGGCCTTCAACTCCATGACATCGACAACGATGATTGTGCGATTTGTAAACGCCTTGCAATAATTCCCGCCGTCCTTGCCGCTGTAAGCCAGCACCGAAACAAAAGCCTTATTATTTGGCAACTCGAAAGCAGCATAACGTTGATCGGCAATACGCAAGGTTTGCGCACAATTCCCGTTGGTAAATGCTTTGTCCTTGATATTGCTCTCGGGCCAAAGGAACATCGACAGGCTTTGGTTGCCGCCCCCGCCTTCGCTGCTACGACCAGCGTCCCCGCCGCATTCATTCGCCTTGCATTCGAATAGCAGCTTGCCACCCTTGGCGGTGATTTCGTTCTGATAATTGCGTACCGCCTGAAGAGGCGCGATATTTTCAGGCAAGAGATACACCAGATGTGTGCGCCGACCTTCCAGTGCCTTACTCTGAGCCGGTTCAAAAACCATGTTGTTATGCGCATCACGCCGATTCTTGTCTGCCACCGGTTTGAGCGGCGACAAGGGTAATTTGAGTTCATCAAACTCCTTGAGTTCGTAAGATACGATCATGGAACCGGCAAAACGCCCGAGTAAAGGATGGTCTTTCGCCCCTGAAATATCTGCTTTGGGGATCGTGGCATCCGCCCATGCAGTGGCCATCAAAGCCAGTCCCAACAAAGCTGCCATCCAATAACGGCTCGTTCTTTGCAACATCATGCTTCTCCTTCATTCAAGGGCTCTTCATTAATCGGCGACTCCGCAGTGCATTCCGCCAACCAGCCACCCACCACCTTCTCAGCCTCTTCTATCCCGGTTTTCTTCAAGCTGGAAAAAAGCTGCGCCGTAATCTGCCCACCATAAACCGCAATCGCTTCGCGTACCTCACGCAAAGTACGCGTCGCTTCCTGACGCGTGAGCTTGTCCGATTTGGTGAGCAGGATGTGCATCGGATTCGCCGTAGGCAAAAACCAGGTAATCATCTGCTGATCGAGCTCGGTCAGGGGACGACGTGAGTCCATGATGAGCACCAGACCAATCAGATTGCTACGCTTGCGCAGATAATGCTCCAGCAAAGCCACCCATTGACGACGCACTTCCTCGGGTACGGCGGCGTAGCCGTAACCGGGCAAATCAACCAGACGCGCCTCGTTAGGCAAACGAAAAAAATTGATGAGCTGCGTGCGCCCCGGGGTCTTGCTGACAAATGCAAGGCGCGTGTGACCCGCCAGGGTATTCAATGCACTGGATTTTCCTGCATTGGAACGACCGACGAAGGCAATCTCTGGCCGTTGCGGTGAAGCAGGCGGCAGGCCATTGGGCTTGGCCGCAGAAATTTCAAAAACAGCGTGACGAAACAGATTGGAGGCAGGCATGACAATCACCTCTCGGAGCGAGGCCGGAAATCAGGTAAAGTGGTATAGAATATCAGGATTTAGCACTTCCAGATTCAAGGATTTCAATGATGCACTCGATGAAACGCTTTACATTGCTGGCCACAACGTTCCTGACTGTGACCACACTCGCAACGCTTCCCACATTGGCGAACGCAACCGAAGCAGTAGCCACACCCGTCAAAGCCAAAGCCGATCCCGCCAAAGGTAAGGTCATCGTCGAGGCCGTTTGCGGGGCTTGCCACGGCGCAGACGGTAACAGCGTGATTGCCGCCAATCCAAAACTCGCGGGGCAACATGCGGATTATCTCTTCAAGCAGATGCACGATTTCAAGGCCGCCGAAGGTGCCACGCCCAAGCGCGTCAATGCGGTCATGAACGGCATGATTGCCGCTTACGATGAAGCGCAGATGCGCGACATCGCAGCCTACTTTGCAGCACAAACCCAGAAGCCGGAAGCCGCCAAAAACCGCGACACCATCACCCAGGGACAACGTCTGTATCGTGCAGGCAATGCCGAAAAAGGTCTGCCTGCATGTACCGGCTGCCATGGTCCAACGGGGGCTGGCATTCCGGCACAGTATCCCCGTCTTGCCGGACAATATGCCGAATACATTGAAACGCAGCTCAAGAACTTCCGTGCCGGCGCAGAAGCCGCAGCACCCTCAGACAGTGAGCGCGCCAACGACCCCAACAAAATGATGCGCATGGTCGCCATCAAGATGACCGATGGTGAAATCAAGGCAGTGGCTGACTACATTGCTGGCTTGCGTTAATCCGGTTGAAACGCAGATTCATTGAAAAAGGTGGCTTCGGCCACCTTTTTTATTATCAGCAGCCTTCTGTATCTTTTTCAGCGCGTAACTGTCGGCGCAACTGCTCTCTTTGCCGCGCCCGATCGGCGCGCTTGTCCTTGCGTCGATGTGCGCCCGCCTTTTTCTGCACGGCGACAGCCACCAACGGATTGCGCGGCTTGAGTAATGATTTTCGCGCACGCTTCATGGCTTTGAGCGTGGGCTTTGAACAAAACGAATAATGGCGCGACCGTCATCGAGCTGCTGTGCTTGCGGTTTCCAGGCGTGACCGTACACAATCTCGAAACTCGCAGGCAGCGGGGTGTGTGCATGACGATCTGCATAGGCACGCAGCACACGTCGCCAGTCACGCCACGGCAACGGCCCCAGTAGCGCATCGCGCACACCCAGATGACGCTGATCGCGCAACAAGCGATGCGGCGCGGGATAGGTGAGTGTCAGCATTTCCATATCCATCACCGGATCGGAAAATCCCGCGCTCACCAGCATATCGCCGACATCATGCATATCAAGAAAACGGCGCAGCGGCGGCTCGATGCCACAGGCATGACAGGCAGCGCGCAACTCCTTGAGCGTATCCGGCCCCAACATGGCAAACATCAACAGACCATCCACTGCCAGCACCCGATGCATCTCCCGCAGCGCCGGCAAAGGGTCATCCAGCCAATGCAACATCAGGTTAGACCAGAGCAGATCGAAACTCTGCGCCTGCAAGGGCAGCGCCGTCGCATCGGCCTGTAGCAGGCGCGGTGTGCGCCGCATCAAGCGTTGAGTCAAGGGCGTGGCTTGGCGCACTTGCTGCAGCATCGCGGGCGAAATATCGACGGCCAACGGCAAGGCATGGGGATAGCGTTGCTGTAATGTACGAATGCCATCGCCTGTCGCACAACCAATATCGGCGATACGTTCCGGTTGCAACTTCACATAATCCAGACGCTCCGCCATGCGCTGCCCGGTTTCGCGGGCCAGCACGGCGGCGGCCTGATAAGTTGCCGCCGCGCGTGAAAAACTTTGTTGCATCAGCGCAAGCGAGGCTCAGATAGCCTTCAGGCCCAGTCGCTCAAACAGAGCTTCATCGCGCGCGGCCTCGGGATTTCCGGCGGTAAGCAATTTGTCGCCGTAAAAAATCGAATTTGCCCCTGCCATGAAGCACAAGGCCTGCAATTCATCCGACATTTCCTGTCGCCCCGCCGAAAGCCGCACAAAACTTTTCGGCATGATGATGCGCGCGCAAGCAATGGTGCGCACGAATTCGAAAGGATCAAGCGGCTCGGCATCTTCCAGCGGCGTGCCGGGCATGGGGACGAGATTATTGATCGGCACGGAATCCGGCGGTGGATTCATATTAGCCAGTTCCGCCAGTAAATCGGCACGTCCACGACGCGTTTCACCCATACCGATAATGCCGCCACTACACACTTTGATCCCCGCACGACGCACCTTGTCGAGTGTTTCAAACCGATCCGCCTGCGTATGCGTGCTCACAATCTTGATATAGTTTTCAGGCGAGGTATCCAGGTTGTGATTGTAATAATCCAGCCCGGCTTCTTGCAGTTCCTCGGCCTGGCCTTCCTGCAACATACCCAGGGTACAGCAGGTTTCCATTTCCAGTGCCTTGACGGCACGGATCATGTCCTTCACCGCCGTCAAGTCCTTATTCTTTGGCCCGCGCCAAGCCGCACCCATGCAAAATCGCGTGGCGCCCTTGGCTTTGGCAGCTTGTGCCGCTGCGACGACTTCCGTCAACGGCAACAAGGCTTCGCGCTCCACTTCACCCTTGTAACGTGCCGATTGCGAACAATAGCCACAATCCTCCGAGCAGCCGCCCGTTTTGATTGACAGCAAGGTCGAACGCTGAATTGCATTGGCATCGAAATGTTCACGATGTACCTGCTGGGCGCGATACAGCAAATCATTGAAGGGCAGCGCGAACAATGCTTCAATTTCGACGCGCGTCCAATGAACACCGGCGACACGAGAAGCGGCAGGGGCGGCAAAAGAAGCCGGAGTTTGGACAGTGGAAGCGCTCATGGGGGATACTGTAAGTAGTGAATAAAAAATATGCCAAGTATCAGATACTGTGACTGTATTCAGCCCGATCCTGCTGAAAAACGCGAAGGAACAAGGTGACCATTCTAACTCAGGCACTCCACTCACTGGCAGGCGTTCGTGACCGTTTGCTCCCACAAGATTGTTTTCTGTGTGGAGCCCACATGGACGGGAAGGCAACGACGACATTATTGTGCCCTGCCTGTACTGCAGAACTGCCGCCCCTGCCCACGCCCCGCTGTCCTGTCTGCGCGCTCCCGACACCCGATAGTGCGATATGCGGCACATGTCTGAAGACACCGCCTCATTTCGACACGACCACCGCCCGTTACCGCTACGGGTTTCCTGTCGATCGACTGGTGCAATCGCTCAAATATCGGCACACACTGGCCATTGCGCGGTTTTGTGCGCACGCCATGCTGCAAGACATTCCCAGCCTGAGCGCGACAACACCGCCTTTTGATCGGATCATGGCACTGCCTCTTTCAACCCAGCGCATCGCAGAGCGGGGCTTCAACCAATCGCTCGAAATCGCACGATTTCTATCTGCGCACCTCAAGTGCCCTCTCTGCATCACAGGCTATGAAAGAACGCTCAACACACCCCCTCAAGCGCTCCTGCCATGGAAAGAACGGCGCAAGAATATCCGGGGTGCCTTTGAATGCCGCCTGGACTTATCTGGTCAGCACATCCTCGTCATTGATGACGTCATGACCACCGGAAGCAGCCTCGATGAATTTGCACGCACGCTCAAAAAACACGGTGCATCGAGCGTCAATAACTGGGTTTTCGCACGCGCACTGAGAGCGTAGGACTAAGCTCGACCGACGATGAATGGCTCAACGACGCAATTTGGTCAGCAACACATCATTCATCGCAGCCGTAAGCCCACCGATCGACTGCGCCTGCCGATAAGCTTCGGTAGCCTCTGCTGCGCGCTTGTCCGCTTCCAGCGACTCACCCAGCGCAAACCACCAACGCCCTTCGCGGGGTTTGAGGCGTAATGCGGCCTTGTAACGGAGTACTGCCTCATGCGATCGTCGCAAATTCTGTAACAAAACAGCGATGAAGCCTTGATAATCGGCATTCCGCTCACCGGCAACCTGATATTTCTCCAACACTGCCAAAGCCTCTGCCTGATTGCCCCGCTCGACCTGTATGCGCGCCATCGTCATTGCCCAATTCGCCTGCCCGGGCATCTGATCCAGCCCCATCTGCAACAGGATGATCGCATCATCGTAGCGTTTATATTCCATATAGATCCCAAGCAGTGCCTGACGCGCCTGTAGATGCTTCGGATTTTCACGCAAAACCGCCTGCAACTGAACCACCGCGTCCTTCAGGCGACCTTGCTGATACGCCAGCACGCCCTCATGGTAGCCATCATCACCACGTTCAGAACGATCCAGCTTTTCGATGACCGCCTGCCCTGCATTCTTCTCTGTACCCCGCTCTGCACGCTCGATTTTTTCAGGTTTTTCATCTTGTCCATACTTATCCTTGCGTGTCAGAACGATACGCTCGTCAGCCGCAAGGACGGGGGGGGGCGATGAAGTTGATGAAATCGAAGAACTCATGATCCCACGGTTCGTCTCACGTCCTGCATTCTTTTCCTGGGCCCCATTGTCAGGGAGGGCACTCATTCGTCCGTGAACACGTGCCGATGCCAGCTCCAGCGTTTCATCCATATGAAACACTGATGAAGAGTGGCGCTTCTCCGGCTTGCCAGTCCTGGATGCCTCCGGAGATTTTGCTACAGGCAGTGTCACCGACGGCGGTATTGCCTTCTCGGCGCGCTCTTTGACGGGAGCCGAAAGTGAATGTGAATGTGTATTCGCCTCCGTCGAACGCAGCTCTGCAACGTCGATGGAAGCCACAGAGGAAGAATTCACCTCCGGCACTGATGATGCCAGCTTTTCGACAGAAGACGGAGACACAGGTGCAGGTGCAGATGCAGATGCAGATGCAGACTGATGACTATCTTCCTGTTGTACCGTTGAAGAGACGCCTTCATGCACAGCGGGCAGATGACTCCACCACCATCCACCGACAGCCAGCCCCGCAACGGCCAGCGCAAGCAGCACACTGCCCCCCATGACGCGGATGACATTCCGGCGAAGATACGAATGTACCGGCTGCTCCGTGCGTCCGGGCAAAGTGCGCACATCCGCATGGAGCGTCGCCTGCACCTCGCTTGCATGACGGGCATTGAGGTCACGCAACATCTGATTCACCAGACTCATGACGACACGCCCCTCCTCATCATGCTTGTTACCACCACCGTCTCCATCCCATCCGGACACCCTCGGTATCCCGTGCAGCGGCGATCACATGGTGGGGGCTGATTTCATGTTTGCCTTCTCCAAAGGCCGCCAGCAAAGACTTGTTGGCCAAGACATTGACCAACCGTGGAACCCCTCGGGAATAACGAAACAAATGACGCATTGCAGCAGGTGTGAACAAGGACGCCCCTTGGTGACCTGCAATGGACAAACGATGATTCAGGTAATGCTCGAACTCATCCCTGCGCAGCAAGGGAAGACGGTAATGAAAGGCAATACGCTGCTGTAATTGCCGTACCGATGGATCGGACAAATGCCGATCCAGTTCAGGCTGTCCGAACAAGATGACATGAATGAGTTTATGTTTTTCTGTTTCGAGATTGGAGAGCAGGCGCAAGGCCTCCAGACTTTCCAACGGGGCGGCCTGCGCCTCATCGACACAGCAAACCACCGTTTTACCGGCTCGCGAAAGCTCCATCAAACGCTGATTGATATGCTTGATCAGCTGGAACTGAGTTTCGCTCGGATCAAGACTGAGCTCCAGCTCTTCAGCCACGGCCAGTAACAAGGCGATGGGTGCCAATGAGGGATTAGGAATATAAAGTGTGACATGGTCATCACTCAAACTGGCCAGAAAGCGGCGACATAGCAAGGTTTTACCCGTACCGACTTCGCCGGTCACCTTGATAAAACCTTCACCACTTCCCAAGCCGATCAGAAGCGTATTGAGTGCTTCCTGATGCGCCGTCGCCGAATAGATGAAACTCGTATCCGGCGTAATCCCGAACGGCTTTTCGGTCAGGCCAAAGTGCGTAAGATACACGCCAACTCCCCTCCTACGCCCTTACGCACACATGACAGCACCCTCTTTGGGCTGACTACTGAGCCTGCAAGGCAGAAGAACGCTCAAAATCCGGAATACGACGATTCACTCCCTGGAGATCTTCCTGCCAATCCTTATCGCTCTCGATGACGGTCGGCTTGATGAGGATGACCATTTCGGTCTTGCTGGCACTGGCATTGCGCTGCCCGAACAACAGACCCAGTTTTGATTCACCGACACCGGGGAGCTGTGAACGTGTATTGGTTTGCTGCTGCTTCATCAAGCCACCAATCGCGACGATATTGCCGTTCTGAACACGAACGATACTATCCGTTTCGTTGATTTCGCTGGAAGGTAGCGGCAATTTGAATATCCCTCCGTTATCACCCAGATCCACGACTTTCACGACTTCGGTCACCTGACTGACGGCCGGATGAACATGGAGAATGATATTGCCATCATCATCGATTTGAGGTGTGACATCCAGAGATATTCCTGAGAAGAAGGGCTGGAGAGACACCGTCGGTGCCGTTCCCTGTACGGCAGATGTCCCCGAAGTACCGCCCGAGACATTGACGACAAACATGTCGTCCGTACCAACCTTCAGCAATGCTTTCTGATTGTTCAACGTGGCGATACGCGGGCTGGAGAGCACCGCCACATCCCCTTGTGTTTCAAGGAAGTTCAGCAAGGCTGAAAAATTCGCTGTCTGGAACGCCAGCCCCACGAAGCCGCCCGCCATCGAATTGGCCACCGCCGAACCAAACTTTCCGGGGGTCACCGTCAGAGCTGCACCGCCCTGTGTAATATTCCCTGTCGTATTCAGCGTCGCTGTAGGTGTCACCACCCCAGCCATCGTTCGTGCACTATTGATCGAATTGAAAATCGACCAGTTGATGCCGGATTGCGCGCCATTGGACAGCGTAACCGCCACAATCTTGGCCTCCAGCATGACTTGGCGCTCAACGACCAGCTGGGTCGCTTTCAGGTAATTGGCCACATTACGCAATTCATTGGGCATCGCACGAACAACCACCACCCCCGACATGGCATTCACAATGACATTCCGACCCTCGGTTTCACCCACAATGGATTTCAATGCACTCGTCAGATCACGCCAGAAATCTGCATCGGACGTTGTGTTGATACGGCTGGACTCATTCCCCGCCGTACCTGTTCCAGTCGCAGGCGACCCCGGTGCTGCAGGCGTAGATGCAGGCGGTGTTGTTCCACCCGTTCCTCCCGTACTGCCACCACTCCCCGAAGGGGTGAGCGTCGATGAAGAAACCCTCAGGCTGCTCGTTCCCTGTCTGCGTCCTGCCAGATAATTGATCTGGAAAACGCGCGATTGCAGCGTATTGGCCTGAACGAAAATGCGCGTTCCTTGCACCTTGTATTCATAGCCATAAAGCTCACGAATGGTATCCATCGCCTCCTTGATGGTTACATTCTTGAGCCTGACGGTGATCGTGCCACCCAAGTCGGGCGGAAGCAACATGCTATACGTCGTTCCATTCACCAACGCCATGAACACCTGTGTCGCCGGCGCATTCACCACGGAAAGATCGAATCGTTTCTGCACATCACTGATTGCGCGCGGCGACGGCGCCTGCAAAGGCGGCATCAAGGCGGCATCGATTGCGGGTTTGTCCGGCTTGCGATCAGAAGCCGCGCGCGACAATTCACTATTGGTGCGCTTGTTCCAGTCACCCTGCTTGACCAAAGGCAAACCGCAACCCGAAAGCAGCAAAGCCACCGACGTGGTCAAAGTGGCCAACGTCACCATACCAAGTCCCGTGCGAGCAAGCCGTGCATCTGCACGTCGAACGCGTGTCATCGGGTCGTAGAGGGAGGATACAAAATCGGTCATGACAGATTCACTCAATCAATTTGGGTTTTGTTCTGATTCTGGGAGGGGCTGTGTTTTTTTCTTAGCAACTTTATGGCGGGCTTTTTTCTTGGGCTTCTTGGGCGTCAGCATAGCGGGTTTGATCAATTTGAGATGCTTGATCTCCACCGTAGGCGTCAAATACATCACCTCTCTACCGTTTGGCCCCTGAAGCGTGGCAGAAGACTCGGTCAGGCTCACCAGCGTTGCATCACCGACGCGCCCCCCGATGCTCACCACCTGACCATTGATGATTGCCATCGGTTTGGCACCATCACGAAAAATAACGGACTGCAAACCGATCCCAGCGGCTTCCCCAGAAACGCCCCCTGCAGCTCCTGCTCCATCCATACCTGGAGCGGGATCGGGTGACTGCAAGGAAGCGGGAGGACGTGTAGGATCACCGCCCCCCGATGAAAAATCCGGTTCTGCGGCATGAGCCTCCATTACCAAGAACATCCCCATCCTCATGCCCATATCACGGATTCCGCCCAACAACACCAGCGCAGCGAACATGGGCAACAGGAGAAACAGCCTGTTCAAAAGCCTGCTCAAAGAATCAACCATTGTTTATCCAGACTCAAAGTGTATACCGTGACGGTCAAGATATTACGCGGGAACTTATCAACCGATAACTCTGCGCGCTCCCACAAAATACGCTGAGGCATGTTTTCAAGCTCGGACAAATATTTCGTAAGATCGGGATAACTGCCGGCAATGCGAATTTCGATGGCATGCTTGTATATCCCCGCCCCCGGCCCGGAACTCACCGCTTTGGTAGCATCCGGCTTGGCAGTGGGTGGGGCTTCCTTGTCCTTATCCTTGGATTCCGATTTTTTGGCCGCCGCCTCTGCCGCATGGGTGATCAAGGGGGTTGCCGCCTGAGTGCGCAAAGCCATCAGCTCAAGACGGCTATTTCTGGAGAGCAGATTTTCCAGAAAAGACTGCATTTTATCCGGCGGCACCAAGCTATCCTGGATGTTATGCAAGCGAAGATCCACCGCCGCCATGTTCTTGCGGATTTCCTGCAAAGCCGCGCGATTACTGGCGTCGGGATCCTTGACCTTGGCCTGCATCTCCGCCAATTGCGCTTCAACCGCCGCCATTTCATTCTTGGTCTGCGTGATGCGTTTTGTCTGTGCCGCCTTTCGGGTCATTTGCGGATCAATCAGCAACAGGTTCGTCAGCATCAAACCGCCCAGCAATATTGCACCCGCAATGATGCCGCGCTCGCGCAGCGACAGATTATTGAAACGATCCAGTTGTTGCTCTAGCTGCTCGTTCATTTCTTGTCTCCTGCTGCACCATCCTTGAGCTTGGAACGCAGAATGAAATCGACATAGGGGGATTCCTTGGGTGCGGGAGGCTCAGCGGGAAGCAACGGAGGAACTGTGGGCTTTGCTGCCCCCGGTGCCTCTGGCACACCCGGAGCACCTGGCGTTTTGGATGCTGAAGGTGGGGGCGCCACCGGCACCGCAACAGGCTTGACGACGACCGGCTCAGGGGGTGGACGATCGATCAGCAGCGAAGAAAATCCAACCCCTTGAAAAGCAGTTTCACTGTTCAAGCGACGAATGAATTCCGGCAAGGCCGCTGCATTCATCATCCGCCCCCGGATTTCCATATTCTCGCCCGACGGAAAGAGCACAAAGCCCGTAAGCCAGAGATCGCGCGGAACCTGCCGGGTAAACCCACGCATGTACTCCGAAAAACTCCCCTTCTTGCCCAGCGCGCCGCCTTCCACGATCGTCACGATTTCCTCACGCAGATTCAGCAAGGTACGTGCATTTTCCAACTCTTCGGCCAGCTTGGGATCGGGTTTGGTTTCAGCAACGACCTTACCCAGTTCGGTCAGTCGTTCCTGGCTCTTCTTGAGTTCAGCGACGCGTTTATCTGCTTCGGCCTGCACGGTATCCGCCTGCTGATGCGCAAAAAAAGCAGCGATGATGACCAGAACCAGCAGGATACCTGTGGCAATGGACAGAGGAATTGCCGTGAGCAGATCGCGCTTTTTGCGCAGTGCCGGATTGATGAGATTGATTTGTTGTGCCATGGCTATCTCTTATTCGCGCAAGGCAGCGCCCAGCAGCTTGAGGCACGTCAACTGATGCGCAGGCTGAGACAGTTCAGGAACCATGGAAATATCCAGCACCTCGGCCAGATCCAGCTCGGCCACGGGTAAAGTAATGTATTCCCGCATGTAATCCAGCAGACCGGCGACCGTCGGCAAGGGAGCCAACAGCAAACGCGTCACGCTGATGTGGCTGTGCAGCCGCTCAAAATTATCCAGTGAACGCTGTGTTTCCAGGCCAATGCGATCAAACATCTGACGCCGCCACTCACCCTCCGACTGCTCCAGCTTGGTGCGCGCCAGTTCGATCTGTCGCACGGCATACAACTCACCATGATAGGTAAAGAGCAGGCTGACACGTTCATCATCAAACATCAGCAGCGCAACACCACGATCCGGCTCTTCATACATGGCAGCAATATTGCGAAGTGCCGTTTCGGGAATATCGATGGCTTCAAGCATCGCATCGGCCGAATTGAAGCCTGCCATTTTTTCCGCAATCAGCGCATCATCTGCTGCAATGACAAAACCCTGATGTCCCCCACGTCCTGCACGCCCAGCGGCCACGGGGATATTAAGCACATCGACCGTCATGGACTCGACATCGTAATCCACCATGTCCTTGACATGCCAGCGTGAAGCCTCCTTGAGCTCTTCGGGTGTCACCGAGGGCAGCTCAACCTGCATAAACTGATACTCACCCACTTCCAGCACCAAATTGCAGCGGCACTGGTTGAGCCCCAGCTCTTTGGTCAAGCCGCGCAAACCCGCCTGCAAACCTGAAGGGCAAGGCTCGGAACGCAACATGACCACTTCGGGTTTATCACCCGGGCGGCGACGCACATGCGCCGCAGACAGCATTTCGCCATCAAAAGCCACTGCCATCCAGCCATCCTGCAATCGCACCCGCATGACTTTCTCACGCAGCGATTTCACAGCCTCACTGATTCGCGTCACTCAGCCACCCTCATGTTCTTTATTTTTCCTCAACAGCTTGCTCGTTCTTTTTGATTATTCTTGGTTCTTGTTGAGCATCGTCTGCAACTACACGCTGAAGTAGTGCTGGATTATGCCGGAAAACGCCTAAAAACAAAGTGCTTCGATTGTCATTTTTGTGAAAAATACCTGCTCTGTTTGTTTTCTGTCATTATTCACCCGGTAATTAAGGTTTGATTGCGATGACCTTGTTGCAATGCCACGGTCACACGGTCACCCTGCGCATCGTCGCAGGGTCTATGGATTCTGCGACGATGCGCAGAATGACGACGCAATCCTTAATTGCCGGGTGAACAAATCCACTACGCATAAAAACCGGCTTAGGCCAGCTCCAAACGCCTTTCAATTCTCTCTATACGCTCTTTCAGTTTGTCGACATAGTGTCGATCTTCGATCAATTCTGCATAGTTTGCGGCATGATCACGACCCAATTTGGCAATGCTCGTTTCGATGCCCGAAAGACGGCGCAAAATCTCTGCATCGCGCTCACGACTGGCACCAAGCTCAGCCTGCATCTTCTTAAGGTGCTCTAACAGGATGTTTTCGATATTTTCAGTCATGATCTTTCACTCCTTTTTTCACTCCTTTTACGCAGGATATCTTATCAGTATTTGCCAGCAAACTACGCGTGACACGCACGAAAGCCAGGGCAATCGCATGAAGCCCTCTTTCGCGGCGAGATTGTTGCCCCCCGTCATTCCGGCCAAGCACAGCACGCTTATCCCGTCATTCTGCGCAAGCGCAGCGCAGTCGCAGAATCCACAGCGCCGACCCGGTACAAACCCCATCCTGATTAGCAATGAACGTCAGCCAAGCTCATCTGGTGAGCCTCGCGGAGCGT
>CAYTHB010000034.1:0-27249 GCA_964437515.1 uncultured Sterolibacterium sp. | reverse complement strand
CCGCCTATCTGCTCACCCTGAAAGCCGCCTGGATGGGCGACAACCGCATGCCCAATTCCAAAGATGCCTCCATCGCCAAAGCCAAGGCGGGGCGCACTGCTACAGAAATCACGCTCAAATGCGTCGAACTCTGCTCGGCGTATGGCGAGGACGATCTGCTGGAAAAATGGGCGCGTGATTCAAAAATTCTCGATATTTTTGAAGGCACACAGCAGATCCAGCAACTCATCATTGCCCGTCGCTTGCTGGACAAATCTTCTTCGGAGCTGAAGTAAACATTGAATCCGTAAACCGCCCGATGTACATCTTAGCGTGAAACAACGAAAACGAAGTCGGGTTGAAGCTACGAGCGTAGCGAGCAAACTAGTAGCCGCCCCTTGAGGGGGCGTAGGCGGGGTTTCACGGAGCACTGCTCCGTGCCGCCGAAGCCGGTCGGCTGTGCAAAGCCGACCGTGGAAGATGGGTGGGGTGGGTGTCTAGGGTAACGTTTGTTTCATCTTCTGTGGGTGGAGACGGCTACCATGTACGTTTGCATGGGTGTTTTTCGGGCTGAACTACAAGGCAGAATGATCTCATCCACAGGCAAATTTCATTGATCACGCGAAACACTCGTCCGCCACCGGAGTCTGCTATTACGGCAAGTGGTCAACTTCGATTTTCCGGATAAGCGCATGAGCGATCACGACCCCTCTGGTACATACACCATCGAACCATCCTTCATCCGGTAAGCGACACCGGCTTTTTCTCCGTCACCGCTGCCGATGTTGCCGTTTGACTTGTATTTTTCGATTTTTTCACCTTTCTTGATGGTTACTTCCATCGTCGGCTTGCCCGGGTCGGTGATGACCGTGACATCCTGCTTGCTGAAGGGATTGATCATCGGGTTCTGCGCCACTGTGATCAGCAACGCCGCGATGATGACGAGGAAGATGTCGATCAGATTGACCACCGAGAGGATGGGGTCATCGGATTCAGGTTCGTGGAGGAACTTCATGCGGCAGCTCCTGCTGCGAGTGTTTCATTCCCCTTTGAGTCATGGGCATCGGCAACAATCGCAAGACGGCGCGAGGGCTGCGCCATCAGCCAGGCGAGCTCTTCGGCCAGCCAGCGACGTTTGACCGAGACGATCCAGTAGGTGATCGAAGCGGCGATCAAGGCCAGGATCACTGCCGAGAAGGCCACGGCCAGATTGTCGGAGACTTGCGCCAGATTGCCGTCGGAAAGCCCTTTCAATGCGGGCCCCATCGGGATCATGGTCGCCACCAGACCCAGCATCGGCGCAATGCGCGTGGCCAGGCGCGGAATTTCGAGCATCTTGTGAGCGATGACATCCAGATCGTCATCACTCACACGAGGGCGTGTCTGTGCCCAGGCAATCAGCGGGAAGCCGCTTGTCGTGTCGGCCATTTCGTTGTTGCGGCGTTGCCAAGCCTGAAAAAGAAATGCGCCTAGCGCATAGAAGGAATACAGGAACATGAGGGCGATCACCAGCAGGGTGGGAACCAGAAAAACCTGACCGACTTGATACATCATGACTTCGAGCGATTGATTCATTGAAAACTCCTTGTTGTTGTGAAATGAAATAGGGGGAAAGTTTGGATTCTGCTCATCGGGTGAGCGTTATCTGGCTATATCCACCACCGATGCGATGGATAGCCCGAGTGCCAGATTCATGAATCTCCTTGCTCAGCGTGTGCCGTTTGGCAACGGGGTAGGCTGCCATGCTGTCGCCAGCCGCCGATGCCGCAGATCAGACCAAGAACCAGCCATACGGCGGTGCCCAATGGTGCTGGGGGTATAGTCGCTTCGACTTTTTCGAGGCGTATGCCTTGGATCGGCGGCGGGGGGGCAGGGGGCGCATCCGGGGCAGCGGGTGTGGAGGGGGCGGCAGGTTGGCGCGCTGCTGCCGAGGCTGACGTAGTTGCAGTGACCGCCAGACCGTAGCCGACATAGGCATTGAAGCGCGCGTTGTCGCTCTTCACGTCGTGGCGCGTCGCCAGTTCGCGATAGCGTTGCTTGAGTTCGGCAACGGTCTTTGGATCGGCCTGCCAGTAGCCTTGTCGCGCCGCTTCCAGCATGCGTTCCATGGTTTGTGCCAGGGCATGCGGGTTGTGACGTTCAAACCATTGCCGCACACCGAGTTGGTGCTTGTCGCGCACGTAAACATCGGCGAATTCCTGCCACTGGTCGTCGCGCACAATTTCGCGTGCCACTGCCGTCCAGCCCCAGAAGTTGTTCATGCCGTCGAGTACCTGCAATGTGCCTGCATAGCCTTCTTTCATCAGTCCCTTGATGTAGCCGGGATGGAAGTTGCGCGTGGCCAGTTCTTTGGCGAGGAATTGCGCGGCACCCTCGGCACGTGGGTTCTGCCCGCGCAGATTGGAGATGTACAGTTCGGGGGCTTTGCCGTCGAGATGGCGTACTGCTAGCGCGATGCCGCCGAGATACTGGAAGGGATCATCAGTGGTTAACATGCCGTAGGTGTTGGATGTGCGTGACAGCACCGCCCCCTCAGTGCCCTTGAGGTGCTCGGCGTAGAGGTTGAGTGCCGCGCCGTTGCTGCCGCTTTTGCCGATCAGCGCAGCGCCGCTCTTACCCCAGTCTGCTTCGTCCGGCCCGTAGGCGAATTGCATGCGCGACAGGTAGAGCTGGGCGAGTTTGCGGTCGCCATCGGCCTTGCCTTGCCAGCTATCGGTAGCCAATGCCGCGTCGTCTAGGCCAGTGCCATAGCGACCGCTTTCCGAAGAGAAGATGCGCGTCTGCGCAGCCTTCTTCGCCGCTTCGGGCGCCACACCCTGTTTGATCAGGCGGGCAGTGATGGCACGGGCATTGGCAGCCAGTGGGTTGTCGGTTTCGTCCGCCCCTTCGGCTTCGGCGGCCAGTTGCACGGCGCGCGCCAGCTGTTTCATGGTGTTGGGAAAGTGGTCGCGATACAAGCCGGTGGCAGAGAGCACCACATCGACGCGCGCTCGGCCCAGTGTGGCGCGCGGCACGAGTTGCACATCAATCACGCGGCCGCCACTGTCCCACACCGGCTCGACACCCATCAGCCACAGTGCTTGGGCTTCAAGCATGCCCTGGTGGCGCATGGTTTCTACCGACCAGAGTGAGAAGGTGAGCTTCTTCGGTGCGATGCCCTTCAAGCGACGGTGCTCGGCTAGCAGTTTTTCAGCAGCTTCTTTGCCGGCCGCCCAAGCCTGCGTTGTCGGCACTCGTGAGGGGTCGAAGCCGTAGAGGTTGCGCCCAGTTGGGTAGGCATCGGGATTTTTGATCGGATCGCCGCCGTAGGAGGTCGGCAGGTATTTGCCGTCGAGCACCGCCAGCAGTGCCGGATTTTCGTTGGCTGCGCCGATGTCGGCATACCAGCGACGCGCCTGTTCGATGCGTTCGCGCAGTACGGCCGGCAGCGTGTCGCTGGGCGCGCCGTCGACCACATGTCGCCGCAGCAGACGGTAGGGAGCTGAGTCAACGAGCTGTTCGTAATTGGCCACCAGTGTTTCGTCGCGATCCCCGGCCTTGATGCCGGCCTGTTCGGCGGCGGCCTCCCAGAAGCCGCGCCCCAGCATCAACATGACGGTGGCGAGACGATGCCGCTCGTCCGGCGCACGGCCGAAGGTGTGCAGCCCCAGTGGCTGCGCCATTTCGGCAAGCTCATGGAGATGGTCGTGGAGCAGATTGATGAAGGCGGGGAATTCGCCGCCAGCGCGCTCGATACTCCAGCCCATATCGCGCTCGATGCGTTCTTGCGCCACGGCGGCGAGTAGATCGGCTTTGAGCTTGTCTTTCACCGCGCCGTCATCTTGCGCCAGCCAGGCGTGCAGTAGATCGTGCATGCGGGTCAGCGTCTGGTGCAGCCCGGCCGGACGGAACGGCGGTGGTTGGTGGCTGACGATGGTGGCGCGGCCGCGTCGTTTGGCCTGTTGCGCCTCACCGATATTGTCGGCGATGTAGGGGTAGGCTACCGGCAGGTCGCCCAGTGCCAGCATCGGATAGTCGTACATCGACAGTCCGCGTTCCTTGCCCGGCAGCCATTCCTGCGTACCGTGGGTGCCGTAGTGTACGAGGGCATCCGCACGATGTTGTTGGCGCGCCCAGAGATAAACGGCGTAATAAAAGTGCGAGGGCGGTGCTTTGGTCGAGTGATACAGTGCCTTCTCCTTGTCCTCCCATTTTTCGCCACGCGGCGGCTGCGGCAAGATCGCCAGGTTGCCGATGCGGTAGCGCGGGATGACGAAAAAATCCTCGCCCTTGCGCTGGATGACCATCGCTGATTTTTCCGGTGGGCCGAATTTCGCTGTTATTTCAGCCTGCACGAAGCCCGGCAGGCTGCCCAGCCACTGGCGATAGATCTTCATCGGCAATAGCTCGGCATTGCCGGTACGTAACAGCGCGTCGAGGCTGTCATCGCGGTAGAACGGTCGCAGCAGTTGCTGGAGGTTGCCAATCAGTTCTGTCTCCGATGGCGTTTCGGTGGTGTAGCCTGCGGCCTTCATGGCTGCTAGGGTGTTTTCTAGGCTGCGTGGCAGATTCATGAAGGATGCAGAAAGATTCTTTTCGCCGGGCGGGTAATTCCAGAAGAACAGTGCGATGCGCTTGTCGGCATTGGCCTTGCGTTGCAGGCGCGCCAGATTCAGTGCCTTGGCGGCCACCGTTGCTGCCTGTGCGGCGATGGGCAGCTGAGCATCGTCGGATTTCCTCACGGCGGCGGCGACCTGGATGTCGGTGACCCCGGCGAACTCCGACTGCGCTAGGTAGAAGGGGACGTCCATCAGCGTCACGCCCTGTGGGTCGGCCTGCCAGGCGGCCTCGTCGCCCGTGCGATAGACCATCGCTTGAATCACCGGCACGCCCAGTGCCTCGAATTCCTTGCGACGGCCTTCCGGGTTCAGCGTGATTTGTGTGTTGATGATGACATCGGCTATTCGCCGACCACCGGGTGCGGTCATGCGGCGAATGCCATCTGCATCCATCACCGAGCCATAGAACGGCATGGCCTTGGCACCGCTGGATTCGATGCGTGCCACCAGATCGTCGATGAAGGCGGTTTGCTCATTGGCGATAAAACTCTGGTGCATGGCGATGGCAATGACCGGTGGCCGCGCCGATGGCGGAGCGGCGGCATCGATACCCTGCCACTTCAGGTAGGCCAGCGGATCAGCAAACACCAGTTGCGCTGCTTTTGGGTGATAGACGGCTGCTTTGGGAAATACGATGGGCTCCGCGATGCCGCTCGTCGGGCGGCCGGTGAAGTGCGCCGCCAGCGTGGCGAAGAAGTTGGCGAAGTTTGGCCGGCTTCCGTTGATGTAGTAGGCGTGCAGTCGTTGTGCCAGCGCATCCGGCAGGCCGCGCCAGGTGGGGCGGCTTTCGTGCAACCAGAACGATGGCTGGCGCAGGCCGGGCAGCGCGGTGGCGAGGCGGCCTTGCACCATGTCGCGCAGATGGTCGCGCGGGGTGTCGAATAACACCAGATCGTAACCAGCGAATAGCGATGCGCTGGTATCCGACGGAAGTTTCTCGACGTAGCGCACCTCGATGGCGATGTTGTGTGGCCGCGCCAATTCAGTGAGCAGGCGGAACTTGGCCGCTTGAATCGGCGCGGTGGTGACGAACAACAAAGAGCTTTTTGCCCATGCACTGCTACAAAATAGTAGGCTGGATAACAGAACCATCACCAGCGTCATCAACGTCATGGGCGCAAACCGGCGATTTTCACTTGCGTAGGCCTTCATCGTCAGAAGTCCATTTGCACGGCGACATTCAGATGGCGACCCGGTTGCGTATAGAAGTCGACAGCCAGCGGGGCATACGCATCTGCCTGACGGATGTCGCTCCATAGCCAGTATTTTTTGTCGAACAGGTTGTTGACCGCCAGGGTGACTTGCGTCTGGCGATCGACTTTCCACCAGGCTGAAAGATCAGTCACAGCATAAGCCGGCGTGCGGAACCATGTACCTGCCGTGTCATCGACCCGCGTCTTGCGCGATGCGGCCTGCAGACGCGCTTCGACTCCCCAAGAGCCGAAATCACGCGTCAGGCTGGCGGCGAGCCGGGTCGGCTCGACGCTGTCGAGCGGTTGGCCGGTTTCTTCGTTGCTGCCTTTTGCGTAAGCCAGTGAAGCCCCCGCCTGCCAGCCGGGCGCGACATCCCATTTGACGCGGGCTTCAGCACCATAAATTCGCACCCGCTTGAAATTCACCGACTGATACGTCACGCTGGTTCCGGCGATGCAATTCGGGTTGGCCGATGCTCGATTGCAGCCGGTATATTTGATACTTTCGATGAAGCCTTTGTAGCGGTTGTCAAAGACATTCAACTGGCCGCGCAGACTGTCGGTGTGCAGACGCACGCCGAGTTCGAGGCCGATGCTGGTTTCCGGATCCAGCGTCGAATTCGGTGTCACACCATATTGTTGCGCCGTGTTGCGAAAGACGCCGTTGACCTCTTTGTAGTTAGGGGCGCGAAACCCGCGCGCGATTTGTCCGTAGCTTGAAAGCTGCGGAGTCCAGTGCCAGATCGCACCGAGTTTTGGTGAGAGCGAACCATAGGTCTTTTCGGCGGCGTGGCGACCGTTCAGGGTGAGCACCTGCTGGGCGATGGCATCCACTTCCGGTTTCAGCTGTGTCCGGTCATAACGCAGCCCGGAGGTTAGCGACAGTCGCCCGTCGGCCAAACCGCTGATCTCGTCCTGGACAAACAAACCGAGGTTGTTCGTCTTGCCATTGGCAAAGTCACGCAATGGATAATTTTCTCCGGCCAGCGACTTGGTAAACGCACCGGTCGTCCGGTTCCAGATGCGCGCATCGCGTAGTTCTTCGATACGAACCTGGCTGATATCAGCACCGTAGGTCAGCAAATGCTCGAGGTCGCTGCTCTTGAGCGCGCTTTCGAATTGTAGATTCGCGCCGCTGCTCGTCTGATCCATGCGGAAATCGCTCTCGATATAACAATGATTGCCGGAGCCCGCAGCGGCTGAACAGCCCGCCGAGGTGTTGCTTCTTTGCTGAAAGTTGAAATTGCGCGTTTCGCTCGTTTGGTGGAATACCCTAGCGGTCAAGCGGTCGTAGAACAGCCCGTTGGCCGGGACATGCGCCCATTCAAGGCTACCGCGTAGGCGGCGGGCGTTGTCATCACCACGAACCCAGGTCATTTTCGGCAGCGAGCCGCTCAGGCGGAGAATCGAGCTGTCGGTAGATTGATCGCGGCCTTCGAGGGTGGCACTCAGCTGGTGGCCTGGTGCCACGCGCAGAGCCAGCTTGGCGAGCAAGCCTTGGTCTTCGGCCTTGATCGGGTTGGGCGCACTCCGACTGGCTGAGGTGGCGGTATCGTAGCCCTGGTTGTCGAACTCCTTGCTGCCGACACGGCTGTAACCCAGCAGAAAATCCATCTGTTCGCCGCGCAGAGCACCGAGCAGGGTCTGACCTGCTCCTGTGTTAGCCCCTAGGTAACTGGCGCGCAGCCGAAAGCCGCTGTTCTTTCCGTCTGCCAGGATATCCGCCGGGTCGAGCGTGACATAGCCCACTACGCCGCCGATGGCGTCCGAGCCATATAGGCTCGATGCCGCCCCTCGTATGATCTCTACTCGCTTGAGAAAATCAGGCATTGCTGTCGGCGATGCGCTCATGGTGAAATTGGTCGGGCCACCGCCATTGTAGTAGTCGCCCAGACGGACACCGTCCACCATCTGGACGATCCGGTTGTCTTCGATGCCGCGAATGTTGACGCGTGTGGCACCATGACGGCGCAAGTCGCGTGCCATGCTGACATCGGGTTCGTCACGAAACAGATCGGTCTCATCGGCCGGCATCCGGCGATCCAGTTCCTGACGGCTGATGGTTGTTGCGGTGAGTGAAAGCTCGTCGGCGATGGCGACACTGCGCGTGGCGGTGACCAGTGTTTCTTTTAACGCAACATGGGGAGACTGGGCAGCGTTGGATGCGCCCGCTGTCACGGACAACGGTGTCAGGCTCAGAAGGATGGCGGTGTGTGTCAGCGTGTGGCGGGGTTTTCGGGGTAAAGCAAACTTCATGCGGCAGTCTCCATTGAATGTGTGTTCTTCATTCGCTGGCTGGCTGCCTGGGCCGATCGACCGGGTGGCTGGCTTTGCGGGGTGGGTGAGGTCAACCGGTTAAACCGGTTAAATCGGGATCATCGAGAGCTGCTTAATGGGCGAGTCGTGCGAGTCGTGTGACTTGGGTCGCCTGGGTCGCCTGGGTCGCCAAGGTCGCTTGGGTTTGGGCATCGCCAGTCAGTGCGGCCAGACCGCGGGCAAAACTGCCCACACCGGGGGATTTGACGAATACGCAGGGTTTGTCGAGCTTTTTGCAGGCTTCCTTGAGCCGCCAGTAGGCTGCGTGTGAGACACAGCCGGACTGACAGATCACGGCATCCGCTGTGGCAACAGCAGCATCGATGCGATGCAGGCTTTCTTCTTGACCGCCGTCATGATGGATAAATCGACCGCCTTGCGTTTCGACCAGGCGACGATAGCCATCGACCAGATTGGGGCGGCCACCGATGCACAGTACACAACGACCGGCAAGCTGAGCTTCTGCCGGGCAGGTCTTGCCGCAGCCCTCTGCGCCCTGGATGCCATGGCAAGCCCCGATGCCCAAAGCCAATTCGAGTGCGGCTTCGGCTGCGCTGAGGTTGTCGTGGGTTTCATTGAGTTCCTGCGCCAGTCGTTCGGCGCGGCGGGCATTATCTGCATTGCGTTCTTCAATGGTTTCGACGCGTTGGGCGAGCATCTGTGCGCGGTTGAATACAGTCGAATAATCACGCGCGGCCTGACGGGCATGGGCCAGTTCGAGTTCGCGCACCCCCAGCAAGGCAGCGCGAGATTCTGCGTCGGCCAGTTTGCGCCGGGTTTCTTCGAGTAATCGATCCTTTTCACGACTGGATTGCGTCGTATCGTTGCGCAGCGTATCAAGCTCGACACGAAGCCGCTTATTGTCTTGGTGCAATGAATCGAGTTGGCGCAGATGTGTACGGATGCCCGCACCCACCTGATGCGACAGCATGTGAATGTCGCCGTAGATCATCTCGCTTGCACTCTCGCTGATGGCACCATGGCTCCATGCGGCCCACAATGCACCCGCCGTTTCTCCTGTATCGTAGGCTGCACGCCAGAGTGCAAGAATGGCTTCGTCGTCCTGAACCCTGGAAAGTCTCAGGATATCGGCAGCGTAGCGCTCATCGAGCAAACGCTGTACACGCTCGGAAAGAACATTGCGGTTGGCACAATTGCTGACGACGATGACATGCAGTTCGTATTCGGTCATATCCGCACTACCGACGCCGGATTGTCGTGACACTTTGCGCATATCCTGTGGTGTAAGACATGTGCCGATTAATGGACAATGCCAGCGTGACGACAGATTCCAAAGTTTCACCCGGCGACGTGCGCTGATCGGACGATGATGCTGCGTGGCCAAAGGCGATGCCAGGGTTGCTGTTGCCCGTATTGGCTGCGAATCCAGCGCTGCACTGATCATGTGACTCAGTGTTTTGTTGGTGGAAGATGGCTTCATTTGGTCAGGATTAGCTTGTTCTCGCGTGTGACGCGCAAGACGTAACGATGACCGGCATGGTCAATGTGCAGTGTCGTACCCTGCCGGAATAGATCGCGGCTATCGACAATCACGGAAACGGCGGGCTGCACCGATGGTGTTGTTGAGTCCTGTGTTGTTGATTCAGTCTTTAACGGTATCGTCGCACAAGGTGAAAACTGGCGTTTCGACTTCATGACATGCCTTTCACTCGACGCATGTTTGATCCTTGGTATTGCTGAGGCACCCGCAACATCGATCGATGTGAAAGTGCTTCTTGTGGTCGCGCCTCCGGCGATATCAAAGCCTGTGATTCAAAGAGTGGGCCACAAGCACCTGCAAAACCGATTGAACGAACGACAGAAAGGCTTGCCACATCATGTACGTTTGAGACAAAGGCCATGCAGCCGTTCTGGCGCGCGGTTTCAGCGATGGCTTCCAGTGCGCGCACATGATGAGGATCGCGCAGATCGGTCGGACATGGAACACGCAACCAATCAATGTCATAAAGGTCTTCACCCAGACAGGCCGATGCCGGTGTTTTTCGACTGATCGACAACGAGATACCGCTTGCCGCCAAGCGATTCAATAAGCGATGCAAACGTGCCACATCGACCACGGGTTGGTTTTCGCAGATTTCGACGACTGCGCGTGGATAGGCATTAAATAAACGATCAAAAGCATTGGCGACATTAGCGGTATTGGCGGTATTGGCGGCATTGCAAGCACCTGCAGCCGCATAACTATCAGCATCCAGAGGCAGCAGAAGTTCGCCAGTAGCCGGCGCGTGCGCCAGGGCAAGACCCTTCAGTTGTAATTCTGTCGCCAACAACAAGGGAGGGTGCGCATGCAATGCCGCCAGAACGGCACAAGATGACAAACGCTCCCCTTGGGCATCCCTGAATCGCGCTTTGGCGCGCCAGGCAAGCAGCGTGTCGTCGCTGCCAACAATCGGATGAAATTCGATGCAAAAGCGGCGGGCGACAGCGGCTTCAATCAAGGCCGAAGAAAGGGCAGATTGCACCGGCATCGCAATATTTGACGCAATCAGCGCCAGAGACAAATCGTCGGTCATAACATTTCCTTTGATAGGGAGAATACTGAGAGGAAACGGATGGCTGGCTTGCCGAACTGGGCTGGCTGGCATACGGATACAGAATCGGATACAGAATCAGAGTCGGCGTCGTTGCGTGAATGAAACACCAACAACGCGAATGAGAATAATTATCAATCAAGACGGCTGCGCTGTCAACTTCCGCTTTGTGTCTCGATACCGATACCGGCCACTCTTGATCCGAACAAAGAAGACGCTCGACACCAGAAACGGGAGTAATGACATGAATGCGCACACAAGTTGTGCGACTGCACCGGAAAGAACACGGAATGATGGCCAATGTTATTACCCGGCAATTAAGGTTTGATTGCGATTATCTTGTGCGATGCCACGGTCGCCCTGCGCATCGCCGCAGGGTCTATGAATTCTGCGACGATGCGCAGAATTATTGAATCTTTGGCAGGTTTTCTGTAGAATCACGCACCTTTCCACCTTGCTCCATCCGAAACGCATGCGGAGGGGCTTTTTCCAGAAGGAGATTGCATGCGACATTATGAAATCGTCTTTATCGTTCATCCGGATCAAAGCGAGCAGGTTCCGGCCATGATCGATCGTTACAAGACACTCGTTTCCTCGCACAACGGCATCATTCACCGCCTTGAAGATTGGGGTCGTCGTCAGATGGCTTACCCGATCCAGAAAGTGCACAAGGCTCATTATGTGTTGATGAACATCGAGTGCAATGCCGAAACGCTGACTGAGCTGGAACATGCCTTCAAGTTCAACGATGCTGTGCTGCGCCACCTGACCGTCAAGATGAAGCAGGCTGCAACCGCCCCTTCACCGATGATGAGGGAAGAGAAGGCACGTTCGCTGACCGCAGCTGCACCGGCACCTGCCAGTGCCCCTGCTGCCGCCTGAAACCGCCATTTTTGCACCTGACGATATCAGCAACCACACGCTGTTGATCGGTCGCCTGATCGAACTGACAGCCTTGCGTTACACCCCGGCAGGCATACCGGTGCTCAATTTCCGGATTGCCCATGTCTCGCAACAAATCGAGGCGGGAGTCAAGCGTAACGTGGATTGTGAAATATCGGCGGTCATCCTGGGAACAAATGCCCAGTTATTGACGGGTGCGAAACTCGGCGACGAGCTCAAGCTGACCGGCTTTCTCGCAGCAAAAAGTCTGAAGAGCAGAACCCTGGTTCTGCATGTGAATGAAATCGAGTTTTTGGAAGGAAACCAACATGGCATTTAAACCCAAGTCCAAACTTGGCGCCAAGCGCAAGGACGACAAAAGTCGCAGCATGTTCAAGCGGCGTAAATTCTGCCGCTTCACGGCAGAAAAAATTGCTGAAGTCGATTACAAGGATGTTGAAATTCTTAAGGATTTCATTACCGAAAATGCCAAAATCATGCCGGCTCGCATTACCGGCACGAAGACGGGCTATCAGCGTCAGCTATCGACAGCCATCAAACGTGCACGCTTCCTGGCGCTGCTTCCCTACACTGACCTGCACGAGTAACCGGAGACGACCATGCAAGTAATTCTGATGGAAAAAGTTGTCAATCTCGGCGTGCTTGGCGATGTGGTCAAGGTCAAGGACGGCTATGCCCGCAACTACCTGATTCCGCAAGGCATGGCCAAGCGTGTCACCCCTGAGAATCTGGCCTCCTTCGAAGCGCGTCGCGCCGAGCTGGAAAAAGCACAGGCAGACAAGCTCGCCGCCGCTCAGGACAAGGCCGCCAAGCTGGAAGGCATGATGTTGCAGATCACCCGCAAAGCCGGTGTTGATGGCCGTCTGTTTGGCTCTGTCAATAATGCGGATGTCGCTGAAGCCCTCAAGGCACAAGGCTTCGATGTCGAGAAGTCAAAAATCCGTATGCCGATGGGTCTGCTCAAGCAAGTGGGCGACACGAAGATCGACATCGGTCTGCACACGGATGTTGTAACCAACATCACGGTATCGGTACTCGGCGAACACTAATTCTCGTTCGCCCTGCCGCAGTTTCCAGACTCGGCATACGAGATATACGATCCACACAAAGAGCCGCGCAAGCGGCTCTTTGTCGTTCACGCCTACCGTGCCATTCATCTAACGATGATGGTGACCCTCTCCACCCGCAGAGGATGAAATAATCGTTACCCGATACCAAATACGCCTACCCCACCCATCCCCCACGGACGGCTTTGCACAGCCGTCCGGCTTCGGCGGCACGGAGCAGTGCTCCGTGAAACCCCGCCTACGCCCCCTCAAGGGGCGGCTACTGATTGGCTCGCTACGCTCGAAGCTTCAACTCAACTCTGATTTTTGTATTTCACGCTAAATTCATCCACATTTTGCCCACATCCTATCCACTGCATTTCCACAGCTTTGCACACAGCCCATGACAGCGCTTGCAGGTACACTGGCGGGTTGAGATTCAGGAGAACCCGCATGACTCAGACGACGGAACGCAACTTTCAGGACAATCGCAGCGCGGCACGTCCTTCTGATCCACAAATTACCAGTCTCAGATTGCCGCCTCATTCCATTGAAGCCGAACAATCGCTGATCGGTGGTCTGCTGCTCGACAACCAAGCATGGGATCGCATTGCCGATATTGTTTCAGATGCTGATTTCTATCGTGACGATCACCGTCGCATCTTCCGTCGTATTCGAGGACTAATCGAGCAAAATAAACCGGCAGACGTAGTCACCGTCTACGAGGCCATTGAAAAACATAACGAAGTCGAACAGGCGGGGGGCTTGGCCTATTTGGGCGAAATTGCCAACAATACCCCTTCGGCGGCCAATATCCGCCGTTATGCTGAAATCGTTCATGAACGTGCCGTGTTGCGCCATCTCGTCACCGTAGGCGATGAAATTTCCGCCAGCGCGCTCAACCCGGCCGGTAAGGATGTCAAACAGTTGCTCGATCAAGCCGAGCAGCGCGTTTTTGAAATCGCTGAATCCGGTTCAAAAACTTCGCAAGGTTTTGTCGCCATCCAGCCACTGCTCGGCGAAGTGGTTGAGCGTATCCAGGAACTCTACGATCAGGAAAATCCCTCCGAAATCACGGGTGTTCCCACGGGCTTTACCGATCTCGACATCATGACGTCAGGGCTGCAGCCCGGTGACATGATCGTTGTGGCAGGTCGTCCTTCCATGGGCAAGACGGCGTTCGCGCTCAATATTGCCGAACATGTCGGTGTCGATCTAGGCTTACCCGTGGCCATTTTCAGTCTGGAAATGTCGGGGCCACAGCTCGCGATGCGTTTTCTGTCATCAACGGGACGACTCGATGCCCATCGGGTGCGTACCGGACGACTCAACGATGACGAATGGGACAAAATGACCGTGGCTCTAGGTAAATTGCACAGTGCGCCGATTCACATCGACGAAACGGGCGCCATCACCGCCACCGATCTGCGTGCCCGCGCACGGCGACTAGCGCGGCAATTTGGCGGGAAACTGGGGCTGATTGTCATCGACTACCTGCAACTGATGACCTCCAGCAAGGAAGGTGAAAACCGCGCAACGGAAATTTCAGAAATTTCACGCTCCATCAAGTCGCTGGCCAAGGAACTCAAGGTTCCCGTCATCGCTCTCTCCCAGCTCTCACGCAAGGTTGAGGAACGTACAGACAAACGTCCGCTGATGAGCGATCTACGCGAATCCGGCGCCATCGAACAAGATGCCGACATCATTATCATGATGTACCGCGATGAATACTATAAGCCCGATACGCAAGACAAAGGTTTAGCAGAGGTCATCATCGGCAAGCACCGTAACGGCCCCACGGGTACGGTCAAGCTGACCTTCCTGGGCGAATACACCAAGTTTGTTAACAGCGCAAAGCCCGGTAGTTATTGAGTTTCAGCCCCTTGCATGGAGCGACGCGCCAGACATAGGTCTTCCCACGCTAGGGCTTTATCCGCAGGTGTTCTCAGAAGGTAGGCTGGGTGATAGCTCACGATCACCGGCACATCAAAAGCCTGATGCAACTGCCCACGCGCAGTGGCAATCTTGAGTTCTTCCTGCAACACGGCTTGTGCTGCCGGTCGTCCTAGCGCCACGATCATGCGCGGTTGAAGCAAGGCGATCTGACGCTCCAGATAAGGTCGGCACGCAGCGATTTCTTCCGGCTTGGGCGTGTTATTTCCAGGTGGCCGGCATTTCACGGCATTGGCAATATAAACATTTGATCCACGCTGCAAACCAATGGCACGCAGCATGGCATCGAGCAGTTTTCCCGCCTGTCCCACAAAAGGCTCACCACGCGCATCTTCTTCGGCACCGGGGCCTTCCCCGACGAACAGCCAATCCGCCGATTCATCTCCAACACCCAAAACAGCCTGCTTGCGCACTTGACACAGCGCACAGGCACGACACTCCGCCACACTGGCGCGTAACTCCTGCCAGCTCATTTGAGCAATCGCTGCGGCGCGCTCATCGATGAAGGATGCTACATTCTGTGCAGATTCATTCTTCGTGTTGTCAGGCTGATGCTGTGCTGACGGCTGTAACGCCTGTGGTTTCCGAAGTTTCCATAAAGGCGCCAATCCCATTTCACGCAGAACCGATGCGCGATGTTGTGTATTCCGAGTCGCAGTCATAGCGCCACGCTCCCTTGCTGTATCGGTAACAAACATTCCATCACCAGCGCATCTTCACGCCCGCCAGCACCCGAATAATAATGACGCCGCACACCAATTTGAGTGAAGCCACAACGCTCATACAGTGCAAGAGCGGCCTGATTCGACGCTCTCACTTCCAGCAACATGCGTGATACCGCACTGGCCTGGGCTTCGATGAGCAGATGACGCAGAAAATACCCACCCCATCCTTGCCTTTGCCATAGCAGATCGATGCCGATATCCAGTAATTGCGCATCGTCGGGCGTCATCATCACAATGGCATAACCTGCAAGACGATCGTCCAATCGTAATAGCTGTGCCCGATACCCCGAAGTCAGGCTATCCACGAAATGTCCACGCATCCATGGATACGCATGAATGCATTGCTCTATGGAGAGCACCGCATCCACATCTTTCAGCGTCATCGGTTCAATAACAGGGGTGCTGACACCTTGTTGCTCCGTCATTTCACACCGCCTCGCGCCAAACGTTCAGCCGTTGTCAGCGCGACCTTATCCCGAACATAAAGAGGCACCGCGAATTCTGCACCAACGCCTTCACCGCGCAAAAACCGCGGTACGGCGAGCTGGGCTACTGCCACGGCATCAGGCTTGATCGTAGGCAATCGTCGAGGCAATTCATTCATCAATAGCGAAGGATAACTTGCAAAGCCATCACCACAACCCCACCACTGCCCATCGGCTAAAGTCTTTGCGCAATGAGCCATGATCTGTTCGGGAGGCGCAACCCAAGGCGTCAAGAGACATTCCAGTTCGGTTCCATGCACACATACACGATACGCCGCACAATAGACCTCGTTCATGCGTGCGTCGAGACACGCCAGTATCGAATCAACATCAGTCTCAGCTTGTCGATGCGTGCGCCAGGCGTTATAGGCGAGGGCTTCCAGTGTGGAGACCGCCACGACCGGAACACCCAGCCCGACTGCCAAGCCCTGAGTGATGCCGCAAGCGAGACGCAAACCGGTAAAGCCTCCCGGCCCGGCACCAAACGCAACTCCATTCAGATGCCTCAAAGAAAGACCGGCCTCAGACAATAAATCCTTCACCCAAGGCAATAAACGTTCGGAGCCGCCATTAGGAACCGTTTCACTACGCTCAAGGCTGTGCCCATCGCACCAGAGTGCAACAGAAAGATGCGAAGTGGAGGTTTCAAGCGCAAGGAGATTCACAGCGTGATTTTACCTGAGGCCCACGGACGTTCGATGCGCAGAATGAGCACCCACATTCAATGCGGTGGAAACTCGATAAAAATCTTCTGAAACTGAATCTGTTGCATTTCAACACCGGCCGATGCAAAACAATTCCAGCGTTCATGCGTTCCCGTATACGCCTGGATATCCACGATACCCATCCGTTTGGCGAGTGCTTGCGCGTCGCTTGTGAGGCTACGCATACGAATCTCAGTATCTTTACTGAACAAATCCTCATCACTCAAATTGGGTAGAGTGCCATGCGGGCTCACATAGTAAGGTCGTGAAAATACAGAATGAACACGCCCATCCGTCGTGCGTACATTGGCATTCAGGCGGACGACGACGGCTTCATCATTGTCATTGATCAGTTTGAGCGTAGTGCAGGCCATGCCACTTTTCGTCAGGGTATTGCGGGTATAAAACCCCACCTTGAGCGCATCTCCCCGATATTCCCATTTGCGCTTGTCAGCCCATTTGATGAAACGATCGTAGCGTCCCAAGACCCCCTTGATGTACTTGACCATATCCCAATAGATCGGCTCTTCACAGGTATCTGATGCAAAGCAGGCCAACATCCCCGGAGAATAGCCACAAAAATTTTCATCCCCTGTTTCCATCTTGAAGACCAAATCCATACCATTGACCATACGGGAATTGCACATGGCAAACACATAGCGTTCGAGGAACTGGACTTTCTCTCGCGAAGACATCGCATTGAATTTCGGTCGCAATGGGCGCGCCGATTGCATGAAACGTTGTGCCACACCGGTAAAAACAGGAAGTTCAGAAGCACGAATCGGGTTATACAGTAGTAACACCGGCAGTGCTTTGGGCAAAACACTGACAGGATCGACATTGATATCGATCAAGGGCGGTACATCATAATGTGGTAGCGATTGCAAAGAAGGAACGGTGCTTGCAGCAGGCACTACTTTGGGGTGGGACATACCCTTGGCAAGAGCAAACGGAGCCAGCAAACCCAGCACCCACACAACGATTCCCCATTCAATCCATCGCATCAGAAAACGATTTCGCTTTTGATTCCGATTCGGGATCCAACTCACGCAAACACCTTCTTTCGGTGTATTTTTTTCCCGAAAATCCATCCCGACACTCATGTCCATCCTGCACCCGACTCACTCGGGCAAATTCAGCAAGATAACAGCGAACCTCTTTACCAGCAATGAAAAAGCCAGAAACACCGCCAAAAAAACTTCAACATAACTATGGATGTCTGGAGGAATTACGAGGATGGCGCGGATAGATTTTGCGCCCCGCTTCGTGAATGTCACGCCGTAACTGCCGTTTTTCTTCTGATGTCATGGCTTCACGCGATGTCGTTGCACAATCCGGGCAGACACTGATGCCATCTCCCGCAGAAGAGTCACTCGTCTTGGTCAGAAGCGGCGTCTGGGAGCGTAAAGACTCTTTGGGTTCTTTGAAGTCCTTAAACTCTTTAACTTCAAATTCATTAGTATTTTCAGACAGATTCCGTTTTTCAGACGCGACGTCCTGCTGGGCGAATACCGGCGCCGTCATAAGCACCGTCATCATCCACAAGGCCATCAATAACGAAAATCGCAGAACATTCATTTGGAAGACAATCCGTCGACATCAACCAAGACATTTTGACAAAAGCATGTAAACCACATGTGATGTCCCACCCAATAATTGTAACAAGACGTAATGCACTGCGTTGTGTGCAACATTGCATTACGTCGACACGCAATTCCGCTGACATTCAGCCACGCAAATCCGATAGGATAAGCACCTATGAATGACAAACTGAAAATACTCATCGTCGATGACGACCAGCGCCTGCGTGAACTACTCAGTCGTTACCTGAGCAGCCAGGATTTCACGATCAAGGCCGTTGAAAACGCTTCAGGCATGGACAAAGCTCTTAATCGGGAGCTTTATGATCTCATGGTGCTCGACCTGATGCTGCCGGGCGAGGATGGGCTGTCCATCTGCCGCCGCTTACGTGCTGAAAAGAACGAAATGGCCATCATCATGCTCACCGCGCGTGGCGACGATGTTGATCGTATCGTCGGTCTCGAAATGGGAGCGGATGACTACCTGCCCAAGCCATTCAATCCTCGTGAATTGGTGGCGCGTATCCATGCCGTCCTGCGACGCCGCACCGCATCCACGCCCCCCGGTGCGCCGACGATCAAGGAAGAAATCGTCCGGTTTGGCAATATCAGCATCAACCTTGCCACACGCGAACTGACACGTCATGGCACAGCGGAAGAAAAAAACGACACATCAAATCCCCTAACCACAGGAGAATTTGCCGTCCTCAAGGTGCTCGTGCAGCACCCTCGCCAACCCCTCTCACGAGACAAATTGATGGAACTTGCCCGTGGTCGGGAATACGATGCTTTTGACCGTTCCATCGATGTACAGATTTCCCGTCTACGCCGACTTGTTGAAGAAGACCCCTCCAAGCCGCGCTACATTCAAACCGTCTGGGGGTTTGGCTATGTGTTCGTTCCGGATGGCAACAAGCACACCTGAAGCATCGACACACTCAAGTCATACCCTGTTTTCAATGACGATCCTGCCTAGCAGCCTGCTCTGGCGCACATTTTTGCTAATCAGCCTGTTGATGCTGCTTTCGGTGCTAGCCTGGTTCACCATTTTTCGGGCTTATCAGGACGAGCCGCGTGCACGACAAATGACGCAGTTAATCGTCAGTGCCGTCAATCTCACGCGCAGTGCCATCATCAACTCTGCGCCAGAAAAACGACATGCACTGTTACGCGATTTTTCAGATCACGAAGGCATACACATTTATCCGGCCGAGCATGACGAAAAAATTGAGCCGCTGAATGACGACCCCTTGCTGCACACGATACAAGAGCTATTACGCAACGAACTCGGAGCACAAACCCGGATGAGCCTGGCGCGCAACGGAGAGTCCGCAGTATTCGTCAATTTTTCCATCGGTGAGGGTGAGGATAACGAATACTGGGTAGCTCTCCCGCGCAAACGTCTCGAACATGTACCGCATCGCCAGTGGCTAGGCTGGGGGCTTGCTGCACTCTTGTTATCGCTTTGCGGTGCCTATCTGATCGTTTCACGCATCACGCGCCCGCTACGCGCATTGGCTCGCGCCGCAGGTGAAATCGGACAGGGACGCCAACCTCACCCACTCACTGAAACCGGCCCCAGTGAAATCATCGCACTCGCCCATGCCTTTAACCAGATGACAACAGACCTTGCGCGCCTGGATAGCGACCGCACCTTGATACTCGCTGGCATCTCTCACGACCTGCGCACCCCGCTCACCCGATTACGGATGGGCATCGAAATGACCATTCCCGAAAAACCACAAGACCCGAGCCTAGGGGCACTACGCGATGGCATGGTGGCCGATATCGATGAAATGGATCAAACCATCAATCAGTTCCTCGACTTCGCCCGTGAAAACGGTGGGGAGCCGGTGCAGGAAACGGATCTATCCAGTTTATTGCAAGACATCGCAACGCATTACACTCGCCGCGCCATTACGATACAAACAGACTTGACGACACAGGCCACACTCAGTGTACGCCCGCACGCCCTGCGCCGAGCCATCGTCAATTTGATTGATAACGCCCTGCGCTACGCGGGTACCCACGATTTACGCCTTGCACTTCTGCGCGAAGAAACCCGCATCATCATTGAAGTATCTGACCGCGGCCCCGGAATTCCTCCGCAGGAAATTGAACGGCTCAAACTCCCTTTTACCCGCCTTGAGACTGCACGCAGCAACATCAGCGGCGCCGGACTCGGACTAGCCATCGTCGAACGAATCGCTCGTCAACATGATGGCACACTACAACTCCTACCTCGCGAAGGCGGCGGTCTGGCCGCACGGATCTCGCTACCTGCGTAGATACCCGCTCAGGGATTCATCGAGGCATTCAGTGTCAACGTCGGTGACAAAGCAACCGTACATGCACTGACTGAAAAAACAGACAGCACCATAAACGCGACAAACAAAAGCCTAGTTTTCATAACACCCTCTTCATTGGATTGAACAGCGGCATATTATCGTTGATTTAGAGCAAACGCTTCAAAGTTCAAAGAGCCAGAAGCCATGTGCCTTAATTGAGCGTCGTCCACGTAATATCTTTAGAACCATTTCCGCAGTCTTTGCTGGCATCCGTGGGACTCACCGGAAAAGTGTTATAAGTTTTCATACCGATCTGTACACTTTTCCAGCCACTCGTTGCGCTGGAGACCACTTGAGCGCAAAGATTGGGAGGAACGGCTGTCAGTCTTATTTTGAAATTCTGTGGCTTGGCTCCCTCCGCAGAAAATATCACTGTACCGTCCCAGGATGTTCTAAGCGTCTTATTGTTCCTCCAAGTCATGCTGCTCAGCGCTGCCTTGGCATCGAACAGTTGCTCGTTGACCTGAGCATTATTGTTATTGTATTCACCCTGCCCGATATAACTTTGTTGTATTGCCGAGCGAATAGCAACGATGTCTTTCAGCACAGCCACCGCGCTATTATTCGACTGAACCACGCTGAAGAGGGACATCGTACCGACAACAACGGTCACAATAATGGCCATGACCGCGATGATTTCCATCATGGTCATGCCAGACTGACGCTTGAAGATTGGCAGATGCTGCATAGTGTGCTGACGGGACTTCACAGGATGCTCCTTAAAGATATGCGGTAGAGCATAAAGTAAAAACGCAATTCAGACCACAAGTTCTTGATGACACAGCACAGCCAGGATTTTTACGTCGTTTGCCCTTTACTCCTTATAGGCAGCAGTATCGCCTGCACGACGCAACATTTTGTTAACCTCATCTTGATGAAGTTCTTCGTTAACAATCATTTCACGAGCGTACTCTTCCAGTAGAACTGAATGTCCCTCTGCGATTTTCAGTAAATCGTAGTACGCCACCAAAGCGGTTGTTTCATGCTCCAGACTTTCGCGCAGGATGTCACCAATGTCGTGTTGCTCGGTTTCCAAAAGTGGACCGATTTTCAATGAAGGATGCCCACCCAGCAGGGTGACCAATTCACCGGCCTTATGCGCATGAGCCAAACTCTCATCCGCATTACCCTTCAACCATGACACGATGGGAATACGGTTATAACCGTACACCATGAGCGAGTAGTGGGTGTATTTCACCACACCTGCCAACTCAAGTTCCATGATACGGTTGAGAGCGTCTATAGCTGCTTTGATTTTGGTTTCATTCATGACAATTTCCTTTCTCAAAATAATATCTTGCTACTTATTATAGATACCTTCTATCATCTGTTTTCAGTCTTCGTGCCGTCATCCGCTCCAGCAACAACACCTCACGCTGATCGAGAAAGTGTAGATGACACGACATGAATCCCTATTCCGGTGAGCGATACGACCGAGATCGCCCGATACTCAAGGCACACGCGTATTCTGCTCGCCGCCGAAGACCGTCTCGTGGGTCGCCGGCAAAATCAGATTGCCCATGATGCGCCAGGTTTTGGCTTCGTCTTCAATCAACACCACCCAATGACCATCGGCAGGCAAACGAAAATGACCGCCGTAACCTTGACCTTCACGATGCAGCAGTTGAGTCTGATCGAAGCCTGCGCGTGTGGGATGGGCGACGGTGACATGCAAATTTTCGGGCAACGAAAAATTTGCTTGCGTACTCGACAAGCGCACCTGGATGCGATCCAGCGAAATCGTTAGTCCGGCTTCCAGCCCCAACGCACGCGCACGTTCGCTGAGCTTCAGGGTCTGGTTGATCGCCAGCCCCTTGCGGTAATAATCTTCTGTAACTAGGCCATCACTAGTACGCACTGCCAGCCAGGCGGTGTACAGGCTGGCAACGACCACGATGGCTGGGCCGGACATCAGTATCCACGGCCAGCGATGGCGATACCAGGGCAGAACATTAGCCGGGGAGGATGTGGGATTCATGGGATGGCTCCAGAGGTTTCAGGGCATCAGGAAAGTGGCTTTTTCGTGCACCGCCACCTGAGGATCACTGATTTCAGCGACACTGAAATGAATGACATTCTTGGCCTGCTTGCCCGAATCGGCAGGGATATGCACCGCAACAGGAACAGTGCGTGTGGCCGAAGCGGGAACTTCAACCACATGATCGCCGTCAAAATCAACGCCATCCAGCCCACTCACCGTAATCGAATAACGATGCGCGGTTTCGCTGATATTCATGATTTGCAGGCGATACAGGTTTTCGATCATGCCGTTATCCGTCTCGCGGGACATCACGCCACGATCGCGGATGACATCGACGCGCAACGGGATGCGCGTCGCGATACCCCACAAGGTCGCCGCCACAATCACTACGAGAATGGCACCATAAACCAGTGTGCGCGGTCGCGTCATGTGGCGAATGATTTCAGTCTTTCCCCAGCCTTTTTCAAGAGCATGTTCGCTGGTATAGCGAATCAAACCACGCGGATAACCCACCTTGTCCATCACCTGGTCACATGCATCGATGCATGCCGCACAGCCGATACATTCGTATTGCAGACCATTACGGATATCGATACCCGTCGGGCACACCTGCACACAGATACCGCAATCGACACAATCCCCCTTACCTGCTGCCTTGTAATCCTCATCTTTCTTGCGCGCCCCTCGCGTCTCGCCACGATACCTGTCATAGGTGACGGTCAGCGTATCCGGATCGAACATCACGCTCTGGAAGCGCGCGTAAGGGCACATGAACAGACACATCTGCTCGCGCAAGAAACCGGCATTGGCATAAGTCGCAATCCCGTAGAGAAAAATCCAGAAAATTTCCCACGGCCCCAGCGTGAAGGTGACGAATTCATGGGAGAGTGTGCGAATCGGAGTGAAATAGCCGACAAAGGTGAAGCCCGTCCATGCTGAAATCAATAGGAACACGGTGTGTTTGGTGAGCTTGATGCGTAACTTGCGCGCATCCATCGCTTGCTGATCGAGTTTCTGACGTGCGATGTATGAACCTTCGATTTTTTCCTCAATCCACAGGAACCACTCGGTAAACAGAGTTTGCGGACAGGCATAACCACAAAACAATCGCCCACCGATGGCTGTAAACAGGAACAGACCATAGGCTGAAATAATCAGCAGCAAGGCCAAATAGATGACATCCTGTGGCCAGAAAACAAGATCGAAAAGATAGAACTTGCGCTCGGTCAGATCAAACAGAAACGCCTGCCGCCCATTCCATGGAAGCCACGCCAAGCCATAGAAAACGGCCTGAATCGCAAAAAAGAAAACCCAGCGCCACGTGGCAAAAATCCCTTTGACCGAGCGCGGGTAAATTTTTCCGTCAGCCGACATGAAATGGATCGGAATAACCTTCTTCCCCCCCGCCGAGCGGACATCCTGCGTATCTTTCTGATTCATGATTTCAACCTATCGCCATCATTTCGCGCACCCCTCATTTGCGCTTTCAGTTCTGAAATACCCCTTTGAGCTTCACAACATTAGCAAATTCTAATTTTTAATAGAAAAAAACCCCCGGTGGCAAACCGGGGGGCGTTGATTATTTCTTTGCTGTTTCTGCTGATATTTCTGATGATGTAGATGTAGATGTAGATGCAGATTCTGATGATACGGAAGGCTCTCCCCCACCCAAACCATACACATAAGCCGCCAATAGATGCACCTTGGCTTCGCCGAGACGATCATGATGCGCAGGCATCTGATTGGTACGGCCTTTGGTTATGGTTTCGATGATGGTCGCTTCACCGCTGCCATACAGCCAGACCTTGTCCGTCAGATTAGGCGCACCCATCGCCTGATTACCCTTGCCGTCCAGTCCGTGGCAGGCAAAACACACTTTCTCGAAACGATCCTTGCCCTTGGCAGTAAGAATGCTGTCATTCGCCAGCCCCGATAGCGAACGCACATAACTGGCGATTTCCTTCGCACCTTCAGTTCCGCCGACCGCCTCCGGATTACCCCCAAACGGTGGCATCATGCCTTGGTGACCATTATTGATGGTGTCCTCGATTTTTTCTGTCGTTCCACCCCACAGCCAGTCGTGATCGGTCAGGTTAGGGAAACCTTTGGCACCCTTGGCATCGGAGCCATGACACTGAGCGCAATAAGTCAGAAACAACGTCTTGCCCATTTCACGCGCATGAGGGTCTTTGGAAAGACTGACGACGTCCTGTTTCAAGTAGCCGTCATAGAGCGGGGCAAATTTTGCCTTGGCATCGGCCATTTCTTTTTCGTATTGTTTATGTGAAGTCCAGCCAAAAGATCCCTCATAGTGACCCAGCCCCGGATACAGTGCCAGATAGGCGAGCGCAAAAATCACGGTGGCGTAGTACAACCAGCGCCACCAGTTTGGCAGCGGATTATCGTATTCCTCCAGATTTTCATCCCAGACATGCCCCATCGTCTGACCGGGTGTCTTCTTGGCACGATCCTGTGTCCAAATCAAGACACCGCAAGCCAGCACGCTGCCTAACACGATTATTACAATGTAGAAACTCCAGAAACCCGAAAAGTCCTGATTCATGGTGCAAATCCCTCTTTATTGATGCCTGGGCGACGATACTTTGTCGTCACCATCAAGCTCATCTTCGGTGAAAGGCAGTTGTGCTGCCTCATCAAAATCCTGTTTCCTCCTGCTGCTATAAGCCCACAACAGGATGCCGATAAACGTCACGAAGGTCACCACCGTAAAAATGGCACGCATATCATTGGTATCCATGACCGCCCCTGACTGTACCGTTATCAAAGCTGCAAATTATTTGAGTGCTGTGCCCAATCCTTGCAGATAGGCAATTACACACTCCAGTTCTGTCTTGCCTTTGGTGGCTTCTTTCGCACCAGCAATATCTTCGTTGGTATAAGGCACGCCGACCGAGCGCAAGGCGCGCATCTTGTCTTCGATATCTTCGGTGCGCGCCGGACGATTCAGCCAGTAATACGCCGGCATGTTCGACTCCGGCACAACATCGCGGGGTTGCAGCAAATGGACGCGATGCCATTCATCAGAATAACGCCCACCAACACGCGCCAGATCAGGCCCCGTGCGCTTGGAGCCCCACTGGAAGGGGTGGTCATAAACCGACTCACCCGCCACCGAATAATGCCCATAACGTTCGGTTTCCGCGCGGAACGGACGGATCATCTGCGAATGACAACCATAGCAGCCTTCACGAATATAGATGTCCCGCCCAATCAGGCTCACCGGATCGTAAGGCTTCAGCCCGGCCACAGGCTCGGTGGTTGATTTATGGAAAAACAGTGGGACGATTTCCAGCAGACCGCCCACACTCACGACCAGAACGATCAGCACGATCATCAGGCCAATATTTTTTTCGATAGTTTCGTGTTTCAACATGGCAGTTTCCTCATCCTTGCTCAGGCGTGGGCATGACCGGCAATCGGCGCAACAACCGGCGCGTCGGTGGGTTTACCGGCAGCAATGGTCATGAACATGTTGTAAGCCATCAGCACCATGCCACTCAGGAAGCACAGCCCCCCGGCCAGACGGATCATGTAGAACGGATAGGTATCCTTGACCACTTCAGCAAAGGCGTAGGTCAGCGTGCCGTCCGGATTGGTGGCGCGCCACATCATCCCTTGCATCACGCCCGAAATCCACATGGCAACGATGTACAGCACCACGCCGATTGTAGCGATCCAGAAATGAGTGTTGATGAGCGAAACGCTATACATCTGTGCGCGACCAAACATGCGCGGAATCATGTAGTAGAGCGAGCCGATGGTCACCATCGCCACCCAGCCCAGCGCGCCCGAGTGCACATGACCCACCGTCCAGTCGGTGTAATGCGACAAGGCATTCACCGTCTTGATCGCCATCATCGGCCCTTCAAAGGTCGACATGCCGTAGAAGGACAACGAGGTGACAAGGAATTTGAGAATGGGATCATCGCGCAGTTTCTGCCAAGCACCGGAAAGCGTCATCACCCCGTTAATCATGCCGCCCCAGGAGGGTGCCAGCAGAATCAGCGAAAAGACCATCCCAACCGACTGTGTCCAATCCGGCAGCGCGGTGTAATGCAGATGGTGCGGGCCCGCCCACATGTAGGTGAAAATCAATGCCCAAAAATGCACCACGGACAAACGATAAGAATAAATCGGCCGTTCAGCCTGCTTGGGAACAAAGTAATACATCATCCCCAAAAAGCCTGCGGTCAGGAAAAAGCCCACGGCGTTGTGACCATACCACCACTGAATCATCGCATCCTGCGCACCGGCGTAAGCGGAATACGATTTCATCGGCCAGAAGCTCACAGGCACTTCGGCACTATTGACGATATGCAGCAGGGCAATCGCCAGGATGTAGCCGCCGTAAAACCAATTGGCAACATAAATATGCGGTGTTTTGCGCTGCACGATCGTGCCAAAGAAAACAATGGCGTAGCTGACCCAGACGACCGCAATCAGGATGTCAATCGGCCATTCCAGTTCAGCGTATTCCTTGGCGGAGGTGTAGCCCATCGGCAAGGTAATCACCGCCAGCAGAATCACCAGTTGCCAGCCCCAGAAGGTAAAGGCTGCCAGACGTGGCGCGAACAGGGGCGTATGGCAGGTGCGCTGCACCACATAGTAGGAGGTCGCAAACAGCCCCGAGCCGCCAAAGGCAAAAATGACTGCATTGGTGTGTAAGGGACGCAAACGACCATACGACAGCCATTCCACGACATTCAGATCCGGCCAGACCAGTTGTGCCGCCACGAACACGCCGACCAACATGCCGACGATGCCCCAGATGACGGCCATCACGGTGAATTGGCGCACGACCTTGTAGTTATAAGTCGCTTGCGATTGCATGATGTGCTTACCTCACAAGAAAACGCAACGAAAAA
>CAYTHB010000033.1:0-28526 GCA_964437515.1 uncultured Sterolibacterium sp. | reverse complement strand
TCAAACGCTACTATCGCTCACTGGATCTGCTACTCATTGATGACATCCAGTTTTTCAACCGCAAGGATCGAACACAAGAAGAATTTTTCCATGCTTTCAATGCATTAGTTGAAGCCCGAAAACAAATCGTCATTACTTGCGACACTTATCCCAAAGACATTACAGGTCTGGAAGAACGCTTGGTCTCTCGCTTTGACTGGGGACTGACCGTCCAGATCGAACCTCCTGAACCTGAAATGCGGGTTGCCATCCTTAAAAAGAAAGCAGATGCAACCCAGATCAACCTTGGAGATGATGTCGCTTTTCTGATCGCCAAAAATCTACGTTCCAATGTGCGTGAACTGGAAGGCGCACTCAACAAAGTACTGGCCTATGCCCGCTTTCATGGAAAACAGGTCACCATGGATGTAGCCAAAGAGGCTCTGAAGGATATTTTTGGTGCTACCAACCGACAACTTACACTGGAACTCATCCAGAAAACAGTCGCCGACTATTACAAACTCAAGGTAGCCGACATGTACTCCAAAAAACGGAGTCGTATCGTTGCCCGTCCCCGCCAGATTGCCATGTGGCTAGCGCGTGAACTCACACAACACAGTCTGCCTGAAATAGGTGAAGCATTCGGGGGGCGCGATCACACCACCGTACTCCACGCCTGCCGTACCATCAATGATCTGCGCAACAAAGATACACAAATCAGCAACGATATACATGTTCTCATGCAAACCATCAAAAGCTGATGCGTCCCTTCTCCAACATTAAAACTTGTCTGACAGTCGATGTGATGAACAACGGTATAAGCTATGTAAAACCATGGGGTACATTGTGAACAACCTCGGATTTTTCTCTGAAAAAAAATAAACTCACATTTCCCCACAACTGGATACAAGACTTATCCAGAAGTTCATACATAAGATAACATGTTGAATTTGTTTATGTTTTCCTTGTTTTACACAGAATTTACCGCAGTATAATAATCATAAGAGGTGTATACATAATGTTTTTATATAAAGGCCCTCGTCACCAGATTCTTGAGCCTCTTCAATCCGTCTGCGGTATTGTTGAGAAACGTCACACACTACCGATACTGTCGAATGTACTGATTGAAAAGAACGGAAACCAGCTGACTTTGCTGGCGACTGACCTCGACATACAGATCAAAACAACAGCCACCACTGAAGCCTCTGAAAACGTAACGCTCACTGTCGCTGCACGCAAATTTCAGGACATCCTACGTGCGCTTCCAGAAGACAGCGACATCAATCTAAACCTTGATGATACCCGCCTCCAGATCAAGGCAGGGCGGAGTCGATTCAACCTTCAGACTCAACCCGCTGAAGGTTTTCCACACATGTTGTTGAGTGATGGTAATCAAACGCATATCAAGTTGAGCCAAAAACAGTTCAAGCGATTGCTGGCGCAAGTGCAATACGCCATGGCTGTTCAGGATGTCCGTTACTATCTCAACGGTTTGCTTGTGGTGGTGAAGGGAAATGAAATTTGTGTCATTACCACAGATGGTCATCGGCTAGCTTTTGCAAAGGAAACTCTGGAAGAACAGTTGCCGACGTTCGAAATCATTCTTCCACGAAAGACCGTTTTGGAGTTGTCACGCCAGCTTCACGATGTGGATGATCCACTTGAAATTTCCATGACACCGACTCAGGCACAATTTCGTTTTGGCAGCATAGAACTGGTTTCCAAGCTTATTGACGGAAAGTTTCCTGATTACGATCGTGTCATTCCAAAGACACACGACAAGCTCATCAAGTTGAACCGAGTGCAACTATTGCAATCATTGCAACGTGTAAAAATTCTGACCAATGAAAAAACGCCAGGGGTGCGGCTGGTGTTTGCCGAGAATACGCTCAAGATTATTGGTAATAACACTGAACGCGAAGAAGCACAGGAAGAAATCGAGATTACCTATGCGCATGAAAGCATCGACATTGGTTTCAACGTAAACTACCTGCTGGATGTACTCAACAACATAGGTAACGAAGAAATCGAATGCCATCTGGGGGATGCGCGAAGCAGTGCGCTCTTCCAGCTACCGGACAACCAGAATTTCAAGTATGTCGTGATGCCGATGCGTATCTAACGTACATGGTAGCCCTCTCCACACTGCCACCCACAGAGGATGAAACAAACGTTACCCTAGACACCCACCCATCCCCCACGGACGGCTTTGCACAGCCGTCCGGCTTCGGCGGCACGGAGCAGTGCTCCGTGAAACCCCGCCTACACCCCCTCAAGGGGCGGCTACTGATTTGCTCGCTACGCTCGAAGCTTCAACTCGACTCTGATTTTTGTATTTCACGCTAATACCTATGGATACCGGCGTACCACGCCACACTAGAAAAACAACTTTCTTTCTCTCATAAAAAAAGCCACTTTCCTCTCCCTTTGAGAGAAAAGAATTGAGAAAGATGGGCACGTTAAGTGTAAAAGTATGGAAAGTTTTGAAAAAACATGACGGACAATGCCAATAAACCCGCCGACAACGGCGGTTATAACGAAGACTCGATTCAGCAACTTGAAGGACTCGAAGCCGTACGCAAGCGGCCAGGGATGTATATCGGTGATACCTCCGATGGTACGGGTCTGCATCATATGGTGTTCGAAGTCGTCGATAACGCCATCGATGAAGCCTTGGCCGGGCATTGTGACGATATCGTCATCACCATCCATTCCGATAATTCCATTTCTGTCATTGATAACGGACGGGGTATTCCGGTCGGTATCAAGTACAACGACAAGAATGAGCCGAAACGTTCTGCTGCTGAAATTGCCTTGACGGGGCTACATTCTGGCGGAAAATTCAACCAGAATTCCTACAAGGTTTCAGGCGGTCTGCATGGTGTGGGGGTTTCCTGCGTGAACGCGCTGTCCAAGTGGCTGCGTTTGACCATTCGTCGTGATGGCAAGAAACATTTCATGGAGTTCAACTGTGGCCATGCTGTGGATCGTCTTATTGAAGTCCACGATGGCGTTGAAGTCTCACCTCTGAAAGTTATTGGCGAAGCAAAGGGACATGGTACCGAAGTCCATTTTCTCGCGGATGAAACCATTTTTGGCAATGTTGAATTCCATTACGACATTCTTGCCAAGCGGCTACGCGAGTTGTCCTTCCTCAATAACGGTGTCAAGATCAAGCTGATTGACCAGCGCGTTGGCAAGGAAGAGGATTTCGCCTTCTCCGGTGGCGTCAAAGGTTTCGTTGATTACATCAACCGTAGCAAGACCATACTGCATCCCACGGTTTTTTATTCCAATGGCGAATCTGCGCTGCCTAATGGCGGCACCATTGGGGTTGAAGTCGCTATGCAGTGGAATGATTCCTACGCCGAGCAGGTGCTGTGTTTTACCAACAATATTCCGCAAGCGGATGGTGGCACACACCTGACGGGATTGCGTCAGGCGATGACGCGGGTTATCAACAAGTACATCGAAGAAAACGAGATTGCCAAGAAGGCTAAGGTAGATATTTCAGGCGATGACATGCGCGAAGGTCTGGCCTGTGTGCTGTCGGTCAAAATGCCTGATCCGAAGTTCGCTTCACAAACCAAGATGAAACTGGTTTCCTCCGAAGCGCAACCGGCAGTACAGGAAGTTGTCGCAGCCAAGCTGGCCGAGTTTTTGCTGGAACGTCCGGGCGATGCCAAAATCATCACCGGCAAAATCGTCGAAGCCGCGCGCGCACGGGAAGCAGCGCGCAAGGCGCGCGAGCTTACGCGTCGCAAAGGGGTGCTCGACAACATTGGTCTGCCCGGAAAGCTTGCCGACTGTCAGGAAAAAGACCCTTCTCTGTGCGAACTGTATATCGTCGAGGGCGATTCCGCCGGCGGCTCGGCCAAGCAAGGCCGCGATCGTAAATTTCAAGCCATCCTGCCGCTGCGCGGCAAGGTACTCAATGTCGAAAAAGCCCGTTTTGATAAACTCATCGCCAGCGAACAGATCGTCACACTCGTGACTGCACTAGGCACCAGCATCGGCACGCAGGAATTCGACATCAACAAACTGCGCTATCACCGCATCATCATCATGACCGATGCGGACGTGGATGGCGCGCACATCCGCACCTTGCTGCTGACTTTCTTCTATCGTCAGATGCCTGAATTGGTCGAACGTGGCCACATCTACATCGCTCAACCGCCGCTCTACAAAATCAAGCATGGCAAGAGCGAGATGTATATCAAGGACGATCAGGCACTCAACCAACACATGCTGACTCTTGCGATGGAAGGCGCACAGCTGACCCCCAAACCCAATGCCGCCGTAATTGAAGGTAATGCGTTGGCAGAGCTGGCGCGCAGTTATCTGTTATCCGAAGCCGTCGTGCACCGCATTGGTGATTTTATCGATGGTGAGGTGTTGCAAGCCATGTTGGCACATGACATCGAAATCGATTTATCGAGCGAAACAGCGACGCAAGCCTCTGCAGCCCGGATAACGCCCTATCTGCCCAAAGAAATCCAGGTAGTCGCACGCCATAACGAAAAAACAGAGCGTTGGCAGCTTGATATTGAACGTATGAAGCATGGCAATCTGCGTACCGGCCATATCGATGCCGAGTTTCTCCATTCCGGCGATTATCAACAAATTCGTCGTAGTGCCGCGTTGATTGCGGGTCTCATCGATACCGAACAAGGTGCCGTCATTCGACGCGGTGAAAAATCGCAAGCCGTCAAAAGCTTTGCGGCCGCCATTACCTGGCTATTCAATGAAGTCGAGCGCGGCTTGAGCAAGCAACGCTACAAAGGTTTGGGTGAAATGAATCCCGAACAGCTTTGGGAAACCACCATGGATCCTGCGGTGCGGCGCCTGCTCAAAGTCCAGATTGATGACGCTATCGCTGCCGATGAAATCTTCACGACCTTAATGGGCGATGAAGTCGAACCCCGTCGGAATTTCATTGAAAGTCACGCGCTACAGGCGAGAAATATCGACGTGTAGCTTTGCTGGATCAATTCACTTTATACGCGACATCCCCCACGCTGCCTCGTTACCAGGGCAGCGTGGGGGATGAAGTTTTATCGTGATCGGGGCATGCGCAGGGCGAATTGGGCGATCAGGTCGCGTTGCAGCTCATTCACACCACCGCCGAAGGTGTTGATGGTGGCGGCGCGGTATTCTTCTTCGAGCAGAGCCTTGAGCTCGGCGGCGGCACTGCCGAGGCGGTAGAGGCCGCCGGAGCCGACGATTTCGAGCAGGCGACGGAAGACGAAGATCATGGTTTCGGAGCCGTACACCTTGGAGGCGGAGGCCAGGCCGACATCCATGCGCCCGGCGGTGATGTCGACCGATAGGCGATAGTTGAGCAGGCGCATGGCTTCGATCTGGCTGTAAGACTCGGCGAGGGCGCGGCGCACCCAGGGTTCGTCGACGGCGCGGCGACCTTGGTCGTCGGCGGTTTTCGCCCAGGCCAGCACATTCTGGAAGGCGGCGGTGGCCTTGACCCCAAACGCGCCCAGGCCGACGCGCTCGTGATTGAGCTGGGCGGTAATGAGTTTCCAGCCGCCATGCAGTTGCCCAACCAGCATGCTGGTGGGCACTTTGACGTTATCAAAGTACGTGGCGTTGGTGCGATGGCCAACCGTATGAATCGGCGTGAGCGAGTAGCCGGGGGCTTTGGTGTCCACCATCATGATGGAAATGCCCTTGTGACGCTTTTCTTCCGGGTTGGTGCGGCAGGCGAGCCAGATGTAGTCGGCGGATTCAGCATCCGAGGTGAACAGCTTGCTGCCGTTGACGATGAAGTGATCGCCGTCCAGCACCGCACTGGTCGACAGTGTCGCCAGATCCGTACCGGCATTGGCTTCGGTGTAGCCGATGGCAAAGTGCAGCTCGCCCGCGGCGATGCCAGGGAGAAACTTCTTTTTGTGCTCGTCCGAACCATGCGCCATCAGCGCGGGGCCGACGGTATTCACGGTGACGAAGGGGAGGATGGCGCCGGCGATGAAGACTTCTTCAAAGAAGATGAGCTGCTCGATGGGCGTGTAGCCCCGGCCACCGTATTCCTTCGGCCAGCCGACCGCCAGCCAGCCGTCTTTACCCATCTGCCGACACAGGCTTTTGTAGGCCTGATGCCGCTCTTCGCCGTCTTCACGACGCAGCGCGATACGGATTTCATCCGTCATGATGGAGTTGAAATAGGCGCGGATTTCCTTACGCAGCGCCTTTTGTTCGGGGGTCAAATCGACGAACATGATTTGTCTTTCAGTAGTTATCGTGAAAGGAGTGTTTGATGTCGAGTCAAACAAACGAGCGTAGCGAACACATCAGTACCCCGCCCCGGGGCGGGGCAGGGGTGGGGGGCTACATGGTTTTTGCAGCCCTTGTAAGCAATCGCTATCCGATCTCTGCTCATTAGCGTTGGGTTGCGTGAGGATCAGAGTTCGACACCGACGGTTTCCGGCTTGGCCAGCCAGTCGCCCAGCGCTTGCAGATCGGCGGTCGCACCGCCCAGCGAGAGTTCCAGTGCGCGGCTCCAGTAGAGGAAGCGGTGGATCGGATAGCTCACGTCGGAGCCCATGCCGCCATGCATGTGGGATGCGGCGTGGGAAACACGATGGCCGCACTCACAGGCCCAGAATTTGGCCACCCGCGCCGCACCTTCGGCTTCCAGACCGTTGTCTAGTCGCCAGCACAGTTGCCACAAGGTCGAGCGCAGGGCTTCGATGTCGATGTAGCAATCGGCAGAGCGCGCGCCGATCACCTGAAAGCTACCGATCGGCCGATCGAACTGCACGCGCTGGCTGGTGTATTCCACGGTGCGGCGCAGGTCTTCGGCGGCCACCCCCAGTTGCAGCGCGGCCAGACAGGCGAGTGCGCGCTGCTCCAACCAGGCGAGGGCTGCGACCGGCAGTAGCGCATCGCTGCTCACCGTCACGTTTTTGAAAATCAGGTCGGCGGCAGGCTCGGCGTGGGTCAGCGTACCGACGATCTGCTCAATGCCGCTGGCCTTGGGATCAACCACAAACAGGCGCACGCCTTCGGGCGTAGCCGCAGGCAGCAAAGCCAGTTGCGCGCTGGCGGCCAAAGGCACGGCGACGGCGCGACCGTCAAGCTGCCAGCCGTTGCCACTGGCTTTGGCCGAGAGTGCCAACCCCCGTGAAGCCGACAGGCCATCCAGCGAGAGGGTCGCCAGTGCTGCGCCGCTGACCAACTTTTCCAGCCAAGCCGATTTCAGGTTTGCCGCCGCAAATTGCGCCAGCGCCGTGGTCGCTAGTGCCTGTCGCCACAGCGGTGCGGGCGCGACATAACGGCCTTGCTGTTCGAGGGCGAGCATCAGCTCGATCATGCCCAAGCCGCTGCCGCCATCGGCTTCCGGCACGGTCAGGCCGAGCAGACCGGTTTCCGCCAGTTGCTGCCACAGACCTGCGTCGTAGTCCTTGCCGCTGTCCCAGAAAGCGCGGATCTGGTCGTCGTTGCAGTAATCGGCGAACACGCTGGTTGCCATATCCGCAATGGCGCGCTGTTCTTCGCTGAGATCGAAATTCATGGAGTAATCCTTGATCCTTATCCTTGAGGGGATGGTGAAATTACAATTTCAAAGCCGCTCGCCCTGAGCCCGTTACATCTTGCCCAGAATCGCGCCGCCGGTCGGCACGCCCACGCCGGAGGTGACCAGCGCGTGATTGACGTTTTTCTTCGGCTGATTCACCGAGGTGCCGCGCACCAGACGCACCGCTTCGACGATGCCGTTCATCCCGTGAATGTAAGCTTCCGAGAGCTGACCACCGTGGGTATTGGTCGGCAGACGGCCGTCCGGGCGCAGATTGCCATCGAGGACAAACTTCGCGGCTTCGCCAAATTCGCAGAAGCCCCAGGATTCCAGCTGCATCAGCACGATCGAGGAGAAGGCATCGTAAATCACTGCGGCGTCGATGTCTTTCGCGCTCAAACCACACTGGGCATAGGCGTGCTTGGCGGCGATATCCATTTCCGGAATCCGGCCGATTTCTGCACGATAGAACGAGGTCATTTCTTCTTGATCGCGCGGCGAGCATTGCGCCGTGCCATTGATCAGCACGCCGGGCTGCTTGAGGTCGCGCGCGCGTTCGGGCGTGGTGATGATCACCGCCGAGCCGCCGTCGCTTTCCTGACAGCAGTCGAACAGGCGCAGCGGATCGCAGATGCGTCGGGCATTATCGTAATCAGCGCGGCTGAACGGCTGGTTGTAGAAGAAGGCCGCCGGATTTTTCACCGCGTATTCGCGTGTGGTGTGGGCGATTTCAAACAAGGCATCTTCGGTGCAGCCGGTCAGGTGCATGTAACGCTGGGTGTACATCGCCACCCAGGAAGTCGGCGTGAGCAGGCCGTAGGGCATGTACCAGCCATAATGAATCGCGCTGCCGGTAATCAGCGAGCCGGAAACCCCCGCCGAATAACGATGGCCGGAACGGCCATTGAGCGCGCGATAGCAGACCACGACTTCCGCCATGCCGGTGGCCACCGCCATCGCCGCTTGCAGCAGCGTGCCGGTCGCCGCCCCCCCGCCGTAAGGCACGCGGGCGAAGAAGTTGAGGTCGTTACAGCCGACGGCGCGGGCGACATCGACTTCTTCGTTTTGATCCATGGTGAAGGTCACCATGCCGTCGACATCCGCGGCTTTCAGCCCGGCATCATTCAATGCCGCCTTGACGGCTTCGGCCGCCAGCGAGAGTTCCGAGCGGCCAGAATTCTTCGAAAATTCAGTCGAGCCGATGCCAACGATGGCGGATTTGTTTGCGATATTGGCAGTCATATCAAGCCTCCTTCGGCAGGGCAACACGCACCGTGCCGGTCATGTGGGTACCCCAGACGTTATTCGTGCCATCCACAGCCACGCTAACCACGCCAGTCGCGTCATCCTTGGCTTTGACTTCGCCCGTGATGGTCATCACGAAGCCAGGTAGATTCGGCGCGCCGAGCTTGATGTCGATGCCTTTCAGCGTCGCATCGGGACCCGCCCAGTCGGTGACGAAACGTCCCATAAAGCCGTTGCTGGTGATGATGTTCATGAACACATCGGACAAGCCGGTGGCCTGCGCGACTTTCTTGTCGTGATGCACCGGCGTGAAGTCGCGCGATGCAAGTGCCGAGCCGATGATGAGGCCGGAAGTGATGTCGATTTTCAGCTCAGGGAGCTTGTCGCCAACCTTGACCTGGCCATATTTCAGGGTATTCAGATTCATGATATTCCTTCCTAAATTCAGGCCAGATAGAACTGCGGCAGCCAGGTCTTTTCATCCACCTGCTCGACCTTGCCCTTGACCTTCATGCCGATCTTGATCTGCTCGGGTGTGCAACCCGCCAGGTTGGCCACCAGATTCGTACCTTCAGAGAGCTTGATGACCGCGCAGAGCAGCGGATAGGGGTAGCCGGGGAACTTCGGATAATGCATCTGGGTGAAGCTGATGATCTCGCCGTCGAGCTTGGATTCGATCGAATCCCACTCGGTGGACTGGCACTCGCCACACATCGGCCGCGGCGGATGGCGCAGCGTGTTGCAGCTCTTGCAACGCTGGATCAGCAGCTTGCCATGATCGACGGCATCCCACCACCAGGCGTTGTCGTGACCACGCGGCGAGGCGATGCGCGTCGGCGCAGCAGGCGTACTGTCGGCTTCGGCAGCCGCCGCCGGCGCCTGATCGGCCTGCGGAATGAACTTGAGGCAGCGGAATACCTGACGACCGATTTCCGCCTTGTTCTGGTCGGTGAAAGTGGTCGTGGTTTCGATGAAGTAACCGATGCCACGTTGTGTCGCCTTCTGCTCGGAAATGCTGGAGATGATGGTGTGGGCAAACACCTGATCGCCCGGACGCAGATCGCGGAAATACTCGCTGTTGGTGTTGGTGCCGAGCACGCCGGTAAAGCCGTGGGCATCGAAGACATTGTGCAGTTCGCGTTGCAAATCCACCGCCGGCTTCTGGCACATCGGATAACCTTCCATGCTCCAGATCTGCAGCATGTGCGCCGGGGCGATGATGCCGCCCTTGCTCGATTTGGCCGCATAGGCCGCATCGGAATACACAGGATTCTCGTCGCCCAGCACTTCCGCCCAGTGACGGATCATGGCGGCATTGACATCGTCCTTGCCGCGCTTGGGCGCGCCGAGTTCGCGACCGACATAGGCGCGGATCTTTTCTTCAAACGCTTTGGTTTCTTCAGGAGTCATGGTTCTTTCCCGGTGGGTGAGATGTAAGAAAGCGAGTCCGGTCTGGAGACCGGTAAAACCAACAATTGAATCTACGCGAAAGCCCTAGGGCAATCCTCGTCTGAATGGACGATTCTCCAAAGTAGCGTGCCGTTAATCTACGCAGGTAAATTTGTTACGATACCGAGTGTTGTACCTGCTGCACCCTTGCGTCATTCCTATAGCATCACCCCTGATTGACGCATCTTCCAATAAAGATAAGGAGAGCACGTTGAAACAATTTGCAAAAAAACCTGCTTCGTTGACGCTGGCTGTTGCCATTGCCCAGCTCTTTGCACCCAATGTCCACGCTGAAGCAGCCTCTGCTCCTACTGCAACGGCAGCCATCGAAGAAGTCGTTGTCACTGCACAAAAACGCAAGGAAAACCTGCAAGACGTGCCCATCTCCATTCAGGCTTTGGGTGTCAAGGATCTGGAAAAGCACAATATCGTGACTCTGAGTGATGTTGGTGCAGAAATTCCCGGCATGAATCTGGCACCCTATCCGGGCAGCTCCGAAGCTTTCTTCCCGACCTTTCGTGGGATTACGACCAATGCCCTGTTCATCAGCGCGCCGAATCCCGTTGCCTTCCACGTCGATGGTGTTCCCCGCTCGCAGTTGATCGGTCTGAACAATCCTTCCGGCGATCTTGAGCGCATCGAGGTATTGAAAGGCCCGCAGGGCGTGCTGTCTGGCCGCAATGCGACCGGTGGCGCAGTCAATGTCTATACCGCTCGGCCTGAGCTGGGTCAGTTCGGCTTCAAGCAGCAATTCACTTTCGCGGATCGCGGCCAGTTCCTCTCGCGTACCGTTGTCAACGTGCCGGTCAAGGACGATCTGGCGATGAAGGTTTCCTATCTGCATCGTCAAAAGGATAACGACGGTATCTCCAATACCGCCCCCGGTGGCGTGCAGTTCGGTGAGCTGGATTCCAACGCTTGGCGACTGGATTTCCGCTGGAAACCCATCAGCAGTGTGACGGTTGATTATGGCTATGAAAACATCAATACCAAGAGCTACGACACGCCGCCTCAATGTCTGATCCCGGGTTACGAAATTGCCTACCAGAGCAAGTCTCTGGCTGCTTATGGTTATGCCGTTCCTGCGGGTGATCCGCGTTATCAGGCTTTCGTCAACGGCTGCTCGCGTAATCGTCTTGATCAGCTCTACGTTCCCGGCCAGTTCGCCAAGAACAGCAACAAGACAGAAAGCCATACGCTGAATGTCAACTGGGAAGTCAGCCCCACCCTCACCCTGCGTTCGATCACCGGCTTCAACAAGCTGGATACGAGCAACCATTACAACTACGGTGCCTATGCCGGTGCCGCCGATGCGCGTGCCGACAGCGGCCCCTTGACGCTGTCGGGCGTGGGTGTAACGGGTGGCACGCTGCAGCTGGGTCAACCGATCGTGCTCTACAACAAGGCCTGGTCGCAGGAATTCCAGTTTCTGGGCGACTGGTCCAAGAGCCTGAAGTACACCTCGGGTATCTTCTTTTCGACCGAAGAAGGCCATCAGTCCTCTGGCCCGAATATCGGCGCACTGGTGCCCAATTACAATAACTACGGCGTCGATATGCTGTATGTCGACCAGAAAGGGCTGTCTTCGGCCAAGAGCGACTCCTGGGCGGCTTTTGCACAGGTTACATGGACGCCGGATGTCCTCGACAACAAGCTGGATGTCGTACCGGGTCTGCGCTATACCCGCGACCGTCGTAGCGTCGTCGGTTACAACACAGGCTGGGCCACCGCTTACTCGGTACTGCCGGGAACAGGCACATCGGTTAATGCCACTGATTTGCGTCCGATTACCGGCGTAGCACCGTTCACGAATGCTGCTGCCGAAAAGACCTGGTCCAAGATCACACCGGCCATCTCTTTCAACTATCGTTGGCAGAAAGACTTGATGACCTACATCAAGTATTCCTCGGCTTACACCAGCGGTGGCTTTGATCCCATCGCCGGCCCTGGCATGGGTGCAGCCTGGTTTGCCAAGGGTTTCGATCCGGAAACCATCAAGTCGGTTGAACTCGGCATGAAGGGTGAATTCCTCGATCGTCGCCTGCGCACCAACGTAGCGTTGTTCCAGAGCAAGTTCACCAACGAGCAGAAATCGACCGCACAGGCCAGTAAAGGTTGGCAAACGGTTAATGTCGGTGGTTCAACCTACAATGGTCTGGAACTCGATCTGACCGCGGCCATCACCGAAGATCTGCGCTTAGGGGTGAACTACGCCTATCTGCACCACAAGTACGACCAGTGGATCAGTCCGGTGAACGGTGCCAACATCACGGCCACGCGTGACCTGATCGTGCCGAAGAACGATTATGCGATCAACCTCGATTATCGTTTCCCCAACTTCGGCCTGCCCGGTAAGCTGGATCTGAACCTGAACTACACCCATCGCGACGCCACATCCACACCGATCGATTTGACGGTACCGCTGACACCCGATGCCCGCACGCCGCTGACGACTCCGGCCTTCAGTCTGTGGAACGCGCGTCTGGCACTGTCGCAGATCAAGACCGGCCCGAAGGATGGTGGGCGCGTGACCGTGGGGCTGTGGGCGAAGAACCTGACGAATAAGAAATACCTCGTCATGACCAACCCTGGTTGGACGACCGATATGTCCGGTAACTGGGGCGAGCCGCGTACCGTGGGTCTCGACCTGATCTATCGTTATTGATTCTGTTGTTTCTGTTGTAATTGCTGCACTAAAAACCGCCCTTCGGGGCGGTTTTTTTATGCCTGCGAAGTTTGAAAAATTTCCACGAGATTTTCGCGCAACCAGATGTTATCCGGGTCATCATCGGCAGAAGCGTGCCAATAAAGGTAGATATCGGCACCATCCGGCATGTTCAGTCCTTCGGGTAATGGCACTAGTCGATTGGCGCGCAAATCACTGACCAATGCCGCCATCTGTCGGTGCGGCGCGGTCAAAATACTATCGGTCTGCGCCACGATTCGTGCGGCCGTCCAGTAGTCCTGACACCGTAGCACCACATCACGATCGAGACGACGGCGGGCGAACTCCATGTCGAGGTAATTGGTTTCCGATCGACGGGGTGCAACAACGATATGCTGGAGTTTGAGATAGGTTTCCATGTCGAGAAGCCCTTTGCGCAAAGCCGGATGATTGCGCCGGATCATGACCGACAAGCCTTCACGTCCCAACAAACGGCTCAACACATCGGCTGTGGGATAAGAATAGGCAAAAGGTTGCAAGGCCACATCGAACTTACCCGCCGCCAGACGGTTTTCAAACCGCCCCGGTTCGTAAGGGGAAACCACGATTTCATATTGAGGCGCGTTTCCCTGGCGTGCCATGAGTTGCGGCAGGAAGGCTGCCTCGTCGGTGGTAATCAAACCGATATTCAATGTGCGCCGTGCCTTACTCTTCACGACAGGGCTTTGATTGAACGTGTCTTCCAGAATACGCAAGGCAGACAGTACGGGTTGATACAGCTCACGCGCCCGAGGTGTCGGTGTCATGCCATTGTGATGCCGCAAAAACAGGGGGTCGTCGAATAGTTCTCGCAAGCGTCCCAAGGCATGGCTCACCGAGGATTGCGTCAAGTGCAGCTTTTCGCTGGCGCGCGTCACCGCGCCTTCGCGATACACGGCTTCAAACACCACCAGCAGATTCAGATCAATGCGACGAATATCGATATTGTTCATAATTCTCACATGAGAATAATTCATTTGACTCATAATACCGTCGGTCTACAATCTGCTCAACCTCTTTCGAGAGGGGGCAAAGCGGCCTGACATTCGATCGGGTCATCGGGGGGAGAGCCCCAAACTTCATACAAAGGAATACAAAATGGGTTTCAGCATCGACTCCAAAGTTGGCGAACTGCTTGACAACGCTGCTCCGCGTGCCGTTATCGACAAACACATGCCGGAACTGGCCACCAATCCGCAAATCGGCATGGCCAAGGGCATGTCCCTGAAGATGATCGCTGGCTTCTCCGGCGGCAAGATCACCAAGGAAATGCTGGCTGCCGTCAACGAAGATCTGCAAAAGCTGTAAATCAAGGTCAATGCTCGGCATGATGCGGAGCATTCTGACAAAAGCCGGGCTTGCCCGGCTTTTTTGTTGGCTTGGACACACTCTTTCTGCGAACATAATTAGACTCCCGTTACAACGACATCCAGCCACACTTTGATTGTTTCCCTGTGAAGCCATGAAAATCCATATTCAAAACGGACACCTCGTCGATCCTGCCACGCAAACGGATCGACCAGCGGAGCTTTTCATTGCCGAAGGACGTCTGGTGGCCATCGACACCGCGCCGTCGGGTTTTGAAGCAGAAGGGGTGATTGATGCACAAGGTTGCGTTGTATGTCCGGGATTGGTCGATCTTTCAGCCCGTCTGCGCGAACCGGGTTACGAATATCGTGCCACGCTGGAGTCGGAAATGGCGGCTGCGGCTGCAGGGGGCGTCACCAGCCTGGCTTGTCCGCCCGATACCGATCCACCTCTGGATGAACCCGGCCTCGTTGAAATGCTCAAGCATCGCGCCCGTTTGCCTGAGTTTGCTCACATCTACCCTGTCGGCGCACTGACGATGAAACTGGCAGGAGAACGCTTGACCGAAATGGCTGAACTGGCGGATGCCGGTTGCCGCGCCTTTGGTCAGGCGAATCGTGCCATCGTGGATACGCAAGTATTGCTGCGTGCCATGCAATACGCGGCGACGTTTGGTTTTCCCGTTTGGTTGCAAGCCCAAGATCCTTTCCTGGCGCGTCAAGGGGTGGCGCATGAAGGCGAAGTGGCGGCACGACTCGGGCTCATTGGCATTCCAGTTGCCGCTGAAACCATCGCGTTGGCGACCATATTGCAACTGGCGCACGCGACCGGCGCACAGGTTCATCTCACTCGAATTTCCAGTGCCGCTGGCTTATCGATGATTGCTTCAGCACGTAGAAATGGCATACAGGCCACATGCGATGTGGGCATCCATCATCTGCATCTTTGTGAGCATGACATCGGTAATTTCAGTGCTCACGCACGGCTGGAGCCGCCATTACGCGGGCAGCGCGATCGGGAAGCCTTGCGGCAAGCCTTGGCGGAAGGCGCGATCAATGCCGTCTGTTCCGATCACACGCCCGTGGATGACGATGCCAAACTGATGCCCTTTGCCGAAGCCGAAGCCGGAACAACGGGGCTGGAGTTGTTGCTGCCCCTCACGCTCAAATGGGCCCAGGAAATGAAGCTGCCGCTGGTCAAGGCGCTGGCGCGAGTGACCTGTGACCCGGCGCGTATTCTCGGTATCGGATCAGAAGCCGGGCAACTGACGGTGGGTGCACCGGCGGATATTTGTATTTTCGACCCGAATGACACTGTTCGTATTACACGCAATAGCCTGTGCAGTCAGGGCAAGAACACGCCCTTCCTTGGCTACGAACTGCCCGGCCGGGTACGCTATACCCTAATTGACGGCCATCTGGCCTATTCAGCGCCGCTGGCCTGAAGCAGTCGCGCTGCGATGGTTTCTGTATCCAGAATTGCGATACGGACACGCTTGGCACGCCCTGTTTGACCGCTAACCAAGGTAATCTGGCTACGCGCCACACCCAGCGTTGTGGCGAGAAAACTCAATAACGCCTCATTCGCCTTGCCATCCACCGGAGGTGCTGCCAGACGGATTTTCAGGGCTTCGCCATGCAAACCCACAATTTCTGTTTTCTTGGCACCCGGCTGAATATGCAGGCTCAGCGTGGTGCCATCCGACCCTGAACGTAACCAGCTATTTTCACCGCCGCTCATTGCATCAGCATCGCGGGCAATAAATAGTGCTGTGTTTGTTCCAAAACAGCGAGCAGCACTTGCAGAATCAGCAGCAGTACCATGGGCGTGAAATCGACACCGCCTAGGGGTGGAATGACACGTTGCAAAGGGGTGAGAAAGGGTCGGCTCAGCATGTTCAGCAGCGGTGCCAAGGGGGCATGGGGATTGAACCATGAAAACAGGGCACTGACGATGACCACGCCCATGATGAGATACAAACCATAATTAATCACACCCAGTATCGTCAGTATCGCCAGTATCGCCACCGTGAGGAATCCCGTCGGCGCCAGTCCCATCGCCGACATCAGCTCCAGCAATACGCCTTGATACATGATCAGTCCCAGTCCCAGTCCCAGCAATACGCCTAGATGCATGGCCTGCACCAACCAGGCCAGCAGCAAGGTCGGCAGATCAAAGCCCGTTACCGACGGTATCAAGCGACGTGCCGGAATCACTGCCCAGTCGGTGACCGCCATGACGAACTGTCCCAAAGGATTGCGAAAGGGAACGCGCGCCCATTGCATCAGCAGACGCGCCAACAAGGACATGGTGAGCAGCCCGAAGCCCCAGTCCAAAATTTGCAGCAGTAATTGCATCAACATTGACATGACGACAAAACTCCGGTTTCCAGGTTCACTCTTTACCCATCTCGTCACCCATCACGCGTCCGCGATCGGCGGCTGCCTTTGCACCTTGCGCAATGGCTTTGGCAATACCACTGTTTGCAAAAGCATCGAGTGCTGCCGCTGTCGTCCCCCCTTTGGAGGTCACCCGCTCACGCAAAATGCCAATATCTTCCTTGCTCTGTTCCGCCAAACGTGAAGCCCCCACAAAGGTTTCCACGGCAAGGCGACGTGCTGCGTTTGCATCCAGCCCCAACTCGATGCCGGATTGCTGCAAAGCTTCGATGAAATAAAAGACATACGCCGGGCCGCTACCCGAAATGGCGGTGACGGCATCCATCTGTTCTTCATCCTGCAACCAAAGCGTATTTCCTACTGCGCGTAGGACTTTTTCAGCCGCATCCCGTCCTTCGCGGTCAACCGCCGGGTCAGCATATAGCCCCGTCACCCCCGCCCCGATCAAGGCAGGTGTGTTGGGCATACAGCGAACCAGTTGGCGATGCCCACCCAGCCAGCGCGAAAGATCGGTCAAGCGCAAACCAGCCGCAATGCTGATAACCAGAATGTTCTTCAAACGCCCCGCCAAAGGAGCCACTGCCTCACGCATCTGCTGCGGCTTGACGGCCAGCACCAGCACTTCGCAATGAAGTGCCGCTTCATCAATCGCCGCACAGCAACGCACGCCAAAGGTGGATTCCAGCTTTTCACGGTTTTCCGCCACAGGTTCAATGACCTGTATCGCCGCCGCAGAAAATCCCTGCTTGCGCAGTCCGCCAATCAATGCATTGGCCATATTGCCGCCGCCCAGAAACGTGATTTTCATGATGGGTCGTGAATGTGTGAGTGAAAGCAGGAAAGTTTAGCGCAAACATTTAGCGCAAACCATCACATCATCTTTATTCACAGGGTAATCGCACGAATAACATCGTCGCAGACCCTACGAAATATTTGTTCATGATTCGTAATCTGTTTGTGGTACATGCTTTTCGTACCAGAAAATCGTCAAACCGAAGCGACAAGGGGATGTCGTGGGTGCCGAGGACATCAATCGTCATCTGAATGCGATACAAACCAAACGCCACCCACATAAATTGGCGACCGACCATCCATGGTGAGGCGCACGGCGAGAAGAGCCTCCATTGCGGGCTACGGGCTTGAGCCCTTCGCCCTCCACTACGCCTCTTCCCACCGCAAAATCAATTCAAAACCAGCACCAAGGCTTACCGCGTCCTCGTCGTGAATGGGACAGTGGACATTTTAGCTTTGCAGAGAAGAGGACATTTCCGCTTTGGATTAACAGTCGTTTTATCGAATCTTTGCGTGCGGAATGAATAAAGCGTATAAACACCCATGCACACAAACACTGTTTTGGAGGGCGTGATGAATACTGTGCGTTGGAATATTGCCGTATCACCAGAAGTGGATCAGTCCGTGCGCATGTTCATCGCTGCTCAAGGCGGCGGCCGCAAAGGTGATCTGTCTCGTTTCATCGAGGAGGCGGTACGCGCCTATCTTTTTGAACGGGCGGTCGAGCAAGCCAAGGCCGCGACGGCAAGTATGGACGAGGCAGAATTGAACGACCTCATTGACGAGGCGGTGCAGTGGGCACGTGAGCACTGATGCGGGTCGTCCTCGACACCAACGTACTGCTGGCCGCACTGATTTCGTCGTACAACCTTCCCGACATTATCTATCGCGCCTGGCTTGCTGGACGTTTTGAATTGCTGACAGGAACGGCACAGCTCGACGAACTACGCCGCGTCAGCCGTTACCCGAAGATCAAGGCCATTTTGCCTGCACATCGCGTCGGCACCATGATTAACAACATTCAGCGCGCCATCGTGCTGAACACGCTGCCATCGCTACCAAACGGCATTTATGCCGACGATCCGAACGATGCCTTTTTGCTGGCGATGTCACTGGCGGGTGAGGCTGATTATCTCGTGACTGGCGATCGTCGCGCCGGGCTGCTGCAACGCGGCAGTATTGGCCGCACGCGCATCATCACCCCAGCAACCTTCTGCGCCGAGGCACTTTGACACCATAGCGGGCAGCGGACATTTCAGCTTTGGATTGACAATTATTTCGGATTGGTTTTGGTAAGCGCGGTGAGAATGTTACAAATTAAAATTTGCTGTAACGTCATTTTTGCAGTAAATTTACCGCCCCTTGATTTTTGAAATCAACGCGCTGCCTGGGTGCCGGACAACCGGTCATAACAGGACTTGGCGGCTTGTAACCCGCCGCGCCGGACAACTGAGTTTTTCTCTGCTCCAACCTCCGTGCGTGGCACATGACAGGAAGACAGAGATGCTCCACCTTCAGCGCCCGGAAGCCCAAGGCTTATACGATCCGGTGAATGAACACGATGCCTGCGGCGTCGGTTTTGTCGCTCACATCAAGAATCAGCCTAGCCATACCATTGTCGAGCAGGGCCTGAAAATTCTTGAAAATCTCACCCATCGCGGGGCGGTCGGTGCAGATCCGAAAGCGGGTGACGGTGCGGGCATCCTGTTGCAACTTCCCGACAGTTTTTTCCGCGAGGAAATGGCTCGACAAGATGTAACTCTGCCGCCGATTGGTGAGTATGGTGTCGGCATGGTGTTTCTGCCGCGCGAAAGTGCCTCGCGCTTGGCTTGCGAAGAAGAAATCGAACGTGCCGTGCGTGCGGAAGGCCAGATCGTCCTCGGCTGGCGCGATGTCCCTGTCGATAACAGCGTGCTCGGCGAGTCCGTCAAGCTGATCGAACCCATCACTCGCCAGATCTTCATTGGGCGTGGCTCCGACGTATTCGTCACCGACGCGCTGGAGCGCAAGCTCTACATCATCCGCAAGCGTTCCGGCCACGCCATTCAGGCGTTGAAACTCAAGCATGGCAAGGAATTCTATGTGCCGTCGTTCTCGGCACGCACCATCGTTTATAAGGGTCTGCTGCTCGCCGATCAGGTCGGCAACTACTTCCTCGACCTGCAAGACCCGCGCTTTGTTTCCGCGCTGGCACTGGTGCATCAACGCTTCTCGACCAACACCTTCCCGACCTGGGATCTGGCGCACCCCTTCCGTTTCATCGCCCACAACGGCGAAATCAACACCCTGCGCGGCAATGTGAACTGGATTCGCGCCCGCGAAAAGGGCATCTCCTCGGCGGTGTTGGGCGACGATCTGCAAAAAGTCTGGCCGCTGATTTACGATGGCCAGTCGGACTCGGCTTCGTTCGACAACGCACTGGAACTGCTGTTGATGGGCGGCTATTCGCTGGCCCACGCGATGATGCTGATGATTCCCGAAGCCTGGGAAAAACACACGCTGATGGACGAAAACCGTCGCGCCTTCTACGAATACCACGCCGCCTTGATGGAACCGTGGGACGGCCCCGCCGCCGTGGCGTTTACCGATGGTCGCCAGATTGGCGCGACCCTCGATCGTAACGGTCTGCGCCCGGCGCGCTATCTGGTCACCGATGACGACCTCGTCATCATGGCCTCGGAATCTGGCGTGCTGCCCGTGCCCGATGCCAAGATCGTCAAGAAGTGGCGGCTGCAACCGGGCAAGATGTTCCTCATTGATCTGGTGCAAGGACGCATCATCGACGACAAGGAAATCAAAGACAGCCTCGCCAACGCCAAGCCGTATCGCGAGTGGGTGAACAAGATTCGCATCAAGCTCGATGCAATTTCCACCGCCGGTGAAACCCAGCCCTCCAGCGTACCGCTGCTCGACCGCCAGCAATCGTTCGGTTACACCCAGGAAGACCTCAAGTTCATTCTTGAACCGATGGCACAAGCCGGTGAAGAAGCCATCGGCTCGATGGGCAATGATTCGGCTCTCGCCATCTTGTCGCCACGCAGCAAGACCTTCTACAGCTATTTCAAGCAACTCTTCGCGCAGGTGACCAACCCGCCGATCGACCCGATCCGCGAAGAGATCGTCATGTCGCTGACCTCCTTCATTGGTCCCAAGCCCAATCTGCTCGGGGTCTCCGACATCAACCCGCCGATCCGTCTGGAGGTTTCACAGCCGGTGCTGTCGACGGCCGATATGGCGACCATCCGCAACATCGAAAAATACACCAGCGACAAATTCCGCTCTTTCGAGCTGAACATCTGCTATCCGGTCGCCTGGGGGCAAGCCGGTGTGGAAGCCCGTCTCGCCTCGCTGGTCGCAGAAGCGGAAGATGCGGTGCGTTCCGGCCACAACATCCTCATCATTTCCGATCGCCGCGTCGATGCCACGCAAGTCGCCATTCCTGCACTGCTGGCAACTTCGGCGGTGCATCAGCATCTCGTCGGCAAGGGGCTACGCACCAGCACCGGTCTGGTCGTGGAAACCGGCTCGGCGCGCGAAGTGCATCACTTTGCCCTGCTCGGTGGCTATGGCGCGGAAGCCGTGCATCCCTGGCTGGCACTGGAAACCCTGCGCGATCTCGCTCAAGGTGATGCAGAAAAAGCCGAAAAATACGCCAAGAATTTCATCAAGGCGGTGGGCAAGGGCTTGATGAAGGTAATGTCCAAGATGGGCATTTCCACCTACATGTCCTACACCGGCGCGCAGATTTTCGAAGCCATCGGCCTGCAGCGTGCCTTCCTCGACAAATACTTTGCCGGTACGGCCAGCAATGTCGAAGGCATCGGCCTGTTTGAAGTCGCCGAAGAAGCGGTACGCCAGCATCAGCAGGCGTTTGGCACCGACCCGGTGCTTGCCAACGCGCTCGACGCGGGTGGCGAATATGCTTTCCGTATTCGCGGTGAAGAACATCTGTGGACACCCGATGCCATCGCCAAACTGCAGCACGCGACGCGTAACGGCAAGACCGAGACCTACAAAGAATTCGCGCAGATCATCAACGATCAGACGCGCCGCCAGCTCACCTTGCGCGGCCAGTTCGAGATCAAGTCGGCAGGCGCACCCGTGCCGCTGGAAGAAGTCGAATCCGCCAAGGAAATCGTCAAGCGTTTTGCCACTGGCGCGATGTCGCTCGGTTCGATTTCCACCGAAGCGCACACCACGCTGGCAGTGGCGATGAACCGCATCGGCGGCAAGTCCAACACCGGCGAGGGCGGCGAGGATGCCGCACGCTTCCAGCCGCTCAAAGGCGGCGAGAAGCTCTCGAAAATCATCGGCGAAGGGCGCATCGAACGCGATCTGGAGCTAAAGCAGGGCGATTCACTGCGCTCGCGCATCAAGCAGGTGGCTTCGGGACGTTTTGGCGTAACCGCCGAATATCTCGCCAGTGCCGACCAGATCCAGATCAAGATGGCGCAAGGTGCGAAGCCGGGCGAGGGCGGGCAGCTGCCCGGCCACAAGGTTTCCGAATACATCGGTTTCCTGCGCCACTCGGTGCCGGGCGTGGGTCTGATTTCGCCACCGCCGCATCACGATATTTATTCCATCGAAGATCTGGCGCAGCTGATTCATGATCTGAAAAACGCCAACGATCAGGCTTCGATTTCCGTCAAGCTGGTGTCCGAAGTCGGTGTCGGCACGGTCGCCGCCGGGGTGTCCAAGGCCAAGGCTGACCATCTGGTGATTGCCGGTTATGACGGCGGCACGGGAGCTTCGCCTATTTCCTCGATCAAGCACGCCGGCGCGCCGTGGGAACTCGGGCTGGCGGAAACCCAGCAGACGCTGGTGCTCAACCGTCTGCGCGGGCGCATCCGCGTGCAGGTCGATGGTCAGTTGCGTACCGGTCGTGACGTGGTCATCGGCGCGCTGCTCGGTGCGGACGAATTCGGTTTTGCCACCGCACCTCTGGTCGTCGAAGGCTGCATCATGATGCGCAAATGCCATCTGAACACCTGCCCGGTCGGCGTGGCGACACAAGACCCGGTGCTGCGCAAACGCTTTACCGGCCAGCCTGAACATGTCGTCAATTATTTCTTCTTCGTTGCCGAAGAAGTGCGCGAGCTGATGGCGCAGATGGGTATCCGCCGTTTCGACGAGCTGATCGGCCGCGCCGACCTGCTCGACAAACGTGCCGCACTCGATCACTGGAAGGCGCAAGGGCTGGACTTCTCAAAGATTTTCTACCTGCCGCCACAAGCCGCAACTGAGCCGCTGCGCCACTGCGAAGAGCAGGATCACGAACTGACCGGCGCACTCGACCGCAGCCTGATTGCCCGCGCCGCCAACGCGCTGGTGAAGGGCGAAAAGGTGGTGATCGAAACCCCGATCAAGAACATCAACCGCACCTGCGGCACGCTGCTGTCGCACGAAGTGGCGGCGCGCTATGGCCATGCTGGTCTGGCGGATGACACCATCACCGTGAAACTGAACGGCACCGCCGGGCAGAGCTTCGGCGCATTCCTCGCCCATGGCATCACCCTCGACCTGACCGGCGAAGGCAATGATTACGTTGGTAAAGGACTGTCGGGTGGGCGCATCATCATTCGTCCGCATGCCGATTTCCAAGCGCGGCGTGATGAGAACATCATCGTTGGCAATACCGTCATGTACGGTGCGACCGCGGGTGAGGCCTTCCTCAGCGGGGTGGCGGGTGAGCGTTTCTGCGTGCGCAACTCCGGCGCGACCACGGTGGTCGAAGGTGTGGGCGACCACGGTTGCGAATACATGACCGGTGGCACCGTGGTTGTATTAGGGCAAACCGGTCGCAACTTTGCCGCCGGGATGAGCGGCGGGGTGGCCTATGTGCTGGATCGCCACAACGACTTTGCTGCACGCTGCAACACGGCGATGGTGACGCTGGAAAAAGTGCTACCTGCAAGCGATGCAGCCAATCCGCCAGTCGCCGAACGCCATCTCGGGCAGACCGATGATGAATTGCTCAAGTCCCTCATCGAGCGTCATGCTGCATTGAGCGGCAGCCCGGTCGCCAAGGAAATACTCGCCGACTGGCCGAAATATCGCAGCCAGTTCGTCAAAGTCATGCCGAACGAATACCGTCGCGCGCTCAAGGAAATGGCAACGACGAACAGCCAACAGAAGGAAGTTGCATGAATACAACCCTATCCCCAACCCTTTCCCCAAGGGAAAGGGTGACCACGGTTCAGCCGCAACCACAACAAACGCGGCTTCCTTATAGTGTATGGCTGCTCCTTGAGAGCGGCTCGGCGGAGGCAGCATAATGGGCAAGATTACCGGTTTTCTCGAATTCCAGCGTCTCTCCGAAGGCCAGATTGGTGTCGCCGAGCGGCTGAAAAACTACAAGGAATTCGTCCTCCACCTGAGCGACGAACAGGCCGGCGTGCAGGGCGCGCGCTGCATGGATTGCGGCATTCCCTTTTGCAGCAATGGCTGCCCAGTAAACAACATTATTCCCGACTGGAATGATCTGGTGTACCAGCAGAACTGGAAACGCGCGCTGGAAATTCTCCACTCGACCAACAATTTCCCCGAATTCACCGGGCGTATTTGCCCCGCGCCCTGTGAAGCGGCATGTACGCTCAACATCAATGTCGAGGCGGTGGGCATCAAGTCAATCGAACACGCAATCATCGACAAGGGCTGGGAAGAGGGCTGGATCACCCCGCAGTTCTCCGCACAGAAAACCGGCAAGCGCGTCGCCGTGGTCGGCTCCGGCCCGGCCGGGCTGGCAGCTTCGCAGCAACTGGCGCGCGCCGGTCATGCGGTGGTGCTGTTTGAAAAGAACGAACGTATCGGCGGCCTGCTGCGCTTTGGCATTCCTGATTTCAAACTGGAAAAAGCGCATATCGACCGGCGCATGAAGCAGATGCAGGCGGAAGGCGTGGAATTCCGCACCAAGCAGCACATCGGCAAAGACATCCCCGCCGACAAATTGCTCGCTGAATTCGATGCCGTGGTGCTTTCCGGCGGTGCGGAAAATCCGCGCGATCTGCCCGTGCCGGGGCGCGAGCTGGACGGCGTGCATTTCGCCATGCAGTTCCTCGCCCAGCAAAACCGCGTGGTTTCCGGCGATCTGGCAGCCAACCCAATTGATGCCAAGGGCAAGCACGTCATCGTCATCGGTGGCGGCGATACCGGCTCGGATTGCGTCGGCACCTCGAACCGCCATGGCGCGGCCAGCATCACGCAAATCGAACTGATGCCACGTCCGCCCGAGCAGGAAAACGGCCCCTTGACCTGGCCTTACTGGCCAATGAAGCTGCGTACCTCCTCGTCACACGACGAAGGTTGCAACCGTGACTGGGCGATCGGCACCAAGGCATTCATCGCCGGCACGGGCAAGGAAGCTGGCAAGCTCAAGGCGATCCAACTGGTGCGTCTCGACTGGAAGGACGGCAAGATGAGCGAAGTGCCGGGCAGTGAATTTGAACTACCCGCCGATCTGGTGTTCCTCGCCATGGGCTTCCTTGGCCCGCAGGCCAGCGTGCTCGAAGCCTTTGGCGTGAGCAAGGATGCGCGGGGCAATGCGGCCGCCAGTACCGATGACACTTCAGCACTCAAGGCCTATCAGACTGCCGTTCCCAAGGTGTTTGCCGCAGGCGACATGCGCCGTGGGCAATCGCTGGTGGTCTGGGCGATTCGTGAAGGTCGCCAATGTGCGCGGGCGGTCGATGAGTTTTTGATGGGCAGCACCACCTTGCCGCGTTAAACTGTGACCGTAACGGCTCGAACTGGCGCGCTCGGGTGACGCCACTTCGAGCCGTTTTTCCATGTTGACCGCCTGATCTGGAACCGCATTCATGAACATCGTCATCCTCGCTGCCGGACAAGGCAAGCGCATGCGCTCCGACCTGCCCAAGGTCTTGCATCACCTCGCCGGGCAGCCCTTGCTGGCACATGTCATCGCCACCGCCCGCGCCCTCCAGCCCAGCATGATCTGCGTGGTGCATGGCCATGGCGGGGAGCAGGTACGCGCCCGCCTAGCCGCCCCTGACCTGACTTGGGTGGCGCAGGAACAGCAGCTGGGTACTGGCCATGCGGTGCTGCAAACCTTGCCGCATCTCGACCCGAACCAGCCGACACTGATCCTCTATGGCGATGTGCCGCTGACCCGAGCCGCCACCCTGCAACGCTTGATCGCCACGACAGACGGACAAGAGGCTCTCGCCTTGCTGACCGCCGAACTGCCCAACCCGCAGGGCTATGGCCGCATCGTGCGCGCGGCCACCGGCGAAGTGCAGCGCATCGTCGAGGAAAAGGATGCTACGCCCGCAGAACGCACCATCCACGAAACCAACACTGGCATCCTCTTTGCCCCCACTGCGGCACTGCGTCGCTGGCTGCCTACGTTGGGCAAGCAGAACGCGCAGGGCGAGTATTACCTGACCGACATCATTGCTCTGGCGGTGCGCGATGGTTTGAGTATCCACACCGCGCAGCCGCAGGATGCCTGGGAAACCGAAGGGGTGAACAGCCCGGCGCAGCTGGTCGCGCTGGAGCGCATTCATCAGCGCAATATCGCCGGGCAACTGCTCGAACAAGGCGTGCGTCTGGCCGACCCGGCGCGTATCGACGTGCGCGGCGAGCTGGTCTGCGGCCGCGATGTGTTCATTGATGCCAACTGTCTGTTTGAAGGCCATGTCGAACTGGGCGATCGCGTCGAGATTGCGCCGAACTGCGTGCTCAAGAATGTCCGCATCGGCGCGGGCACACGCATTGCCGCTTTCAGCCATCTGGATTCCGCCACGGTGGGTTGCGACAACGCCATCGGCCCCTACGCCCGCCTGCGCCCTGGTGCCGCGCTGGGCAATGACGTGCATATCGGCAACTTTGTTGAAGTCAAGAACAGCACGATTGCCGATCACTCCAAAGCCAACCACCTCGCCTATATCGGCGATGCCACGGTGGGCAGCCGCGTCAATATCGGCGCGGGGACGATCACCTGCAACTACGACGGCGTGAACAAGCATCGCACCATCATTGAAGATGACGTGTTCATCGGCTCAGACACGCAACTGGTCGCCCCTGTCACCGTGCATCGTGGAGCCACGCTCGGCGCAGGCACGACTTTGACCAAAGATGCCGCAGCCGATACGCTGACCATTTCCCGCGCGCGCCAGCTCACCGTGCCAGGCTGGAAACGCCCCGTCAAAATTTCTAAAAAGTAAAACCATCATGTGTGGAATCGTCGCTGCCATTGCCCGGCACAACATCGTTCCCGTCCTCATCGAAGGACTGCGCAAACTCGAATATCGTGGCTATGATTCCGCCGGGCTCGCCATCCTCGACCCGCAACTCAGTCGCCTGCGCAGTGTCGGCCGTGTTGCTGAACTCGCCACGCAAGCCGCAGACCGCAGCGCGACGCTAGGCATCGCCCACACGCGCTGGGCGACACATGGCGTACCCGCCGAACGCAATGCCCACCCGCATATCTCCGGCGGTCTGGCGGTGGTGCATAACGGCATCATCGAAAACTATGCCGAAATCAAGCAACAACTGACGACTCAGGGCTATGTATTCACTTCGGATACCGATACCGAAGTCATCGTCCATCTGATCCACGCACTGCTCAAAACCACGCCGGATCTGCTCGATGCCGTGCGTCTGGCGACCACGCAACTGGTCGGTGCGTATGCCATCGGCGTGTTATGCGAAGCAGAAAACCGCCTCATCGTCGCGCGGCAAGGCGCGCCCTTGCTGCTGGGGGTGACGGAGGAGGGCATGTATGCCGCTTCCGATGCTTCGGCACTGCTACAAGTCACCCGGCGCATGGTGTATCTGGAAGACGGCGATCTGGCCGAGCTGCGCGATGGCGACTATCGCACCCTGCGCCAAGACGGCACGCCGGTACAACGCGCCTGTCATGAAAGCACGCTCTCCGCCGATGCCGTCGAGCTGGGGACTTTCCAGCATTACATGCAGAAGGAAATTTTCGAGCAACCCGCCGCCCTCGCCAACACCCTGGAAATGCTCGGCAGCACAGCCTCGGCACAAAGCTTCTCGCCCAACCTGTTTGGCAGCGATGCGCCCGACCTGCTGCGCGCGACGCGCTCCGTGCTCATCCTCGCCTGCGGCACCAGCTATCACTCGGGGCTGGTGGCGCGTTACTGGATCGAGCAACTGGCGGGTATTCCCTGCACAGTGGAAATTGCCAGCGAATATCGCTATCGCAGCTCCGTCGCCGACCCTGCCCAACTGGTCGTCGCCATTTCGCAATCCGGTGAAACGGCGGACACGTTGGCCGCAATCAAGCATGCCAAGGAACGCGGTATGCGCCAGACACTGGCGATCTGCAATGTCGCCGAATCCGCCATCGTGCGCGAATGCGCGCTGCGCTTTCTCACCCGTGCCGGCCCGGAAATCGGCGTTGCCTCCACCAAAGCGTTCACCACCCAACTAGCCGCGCTGTTTCTGCTCGCCGCCACACTGGCGCGACTCAATGGGCGTTTGTCCCCTACCGAGGAAAACGAGTTTCTGTCTGCCCTACGTCATCTGCCGCTGGCAATCAAAAAGGTACTGGAACTCGAGCCCGCGATTCGTGACTGGGCGCGCGCGTTTGCCGACAAACGCCACGCGCTGTTCCTCGGACGCGGCCATCATTACCCGATCGCCCTGGAAGGCGCACTCAAGCTCAAGGAAATTTCCTACATTCATGCCGAAGGCTATCCGGCAGGGGAACTGAAGCACGGCCCCTTGGCTTTGGTCGATCGTGACATGCCGGTAGTCGCCGTCGCCCCCAACGACAATCTGCTCGAAAAACTCAAGTCCAACCTGCAAGAAGTGGCGGCGCGCGGCGGTGAGCTGTATGTGTTTGCCGATGCCGACAGTGAAGTAGTGGAAAGTGATGGATTGCATATTCTGCGTCTGCCCGAGCATTACGGCCTGCTCTCGCCGCTGTTGCATGTGGTTGCCCTGCAACTGCTGGCTTATCATGTTGCCTTGGTTAAAGGTACGGATGTCGATAAACCGCGTAATCTCGCCAAGTCGGTCACGGTGGAATAGAATAGAAAGTTAAATTTGTAAAATCCTGTAAGTGGGCGGAAAAGGAAAACAATGAAACGAGTGGATGACTTCCGCCTGATTTTCGGCAAGCACGAGTTGGTGCCGA
>CAYTHB010000032.1:0-28842 GCA_964437515.1 uncultured Sterolibacterium sp. | reverse complement strand
TAATCGTGTCTGTGTAAGGGAGTAAGAAAACGATGCCTGAAATCACCAAGCAACGCCCCGTATTTTTGAATCTGGCCGAGATTCCTCAGCCTCTCGCCGCCAAGATGTCAATTTTGCATCGCATCAGTGGGGGCGCGATGTTCTTGATGTTGCCCTGCCTGATCTATTTGTTGCAGTTGTCGCTGGGCTCGGCGCAGGATTTTGAGACCTTTCGTGCGATAACGCACCATCCGCTGGTCAAGCTGATTCTGCTGGGCTTGTTGTATGCACTGCTACATCACTTTTGCATGGGAATCCGCATTTTGCTGATTGATATGCACAAGGGCGTCAAGATCGAGACGGCGCGCGCCAGCGCCAAGGCCGTGTTGTTTGTCAGCGTCGCGCTGACGGTGATTCTGGGAGTGGCACTATGGTAAATCAACGTATCGTGGTCGGCGCCGGTTACGGTTTTGGCGATTGGCTGATTCAGCGTATTACCGCCGTCGTGATGGCGGTTTATCTGGTTTTTCTGGGGTTGACCCTCTTGTTCATGGGGAGTGTCAATCAGGAAAGCTGGCGTCTGTTGATGTCGGGCAGCCTCATGCGCGTCGTGACTTTGCTGTTCATTGTGAGTCTGGCGTATCACGTTTGGGTGGGTGTGCGCGATATCTGGATGGATTACATCAAGCCGGTGGGGCTGCGTTTGACGCTGCATGCTGCTACGGCATTGTTCCTGATTGCCTGTGCTGGCTGGGCGACGCAGATTCTGTGGAGGCTGTAACAAGTGAATATTCCTGTTCGTAAATTTGATGCTGTGATCGTTGGTGCCGGTGGTGCCGGTCTGCGCGCGGCGATTCAACTCTCTGAAGCCGGTCTGAAAACGGCGGTTCTGACCAAAGTCTTTCCGACCCGCTCGCATACTGTGGCGGCGCAGGGTGGGGTGGCTGCCTCGCTGGGTAACTCCGAGGAAGATCATTGGCACTGGCATATGTACGATACCGTCAAGGGTTCCGATTGGCTCGGTGACCAGGACGCAATCGAATTCATGTGCCGCAAGGCGAATGAAGTGGTGGTCGAGCTGGAACACTACGGTATGCCCTTCGACCGTCTCGACAACGGTCGCATCTATCAGCGTCCGTTTGGCGGCCATATGTCAAACTTTGGCGAGAAGCCGGTGCGTCGTTCCTGTGCGGCTGCGGATCGTACCGGCCACGCCATGCTGCATGCGATGTATCAGCGTAACGTCAAGGTCAACACCCAGTTCTTTGTCGAGTGGATGGCACTGGATTTGATCCGCGATGCCGAAGGCGATGTGGTCGGCGTGACCGCGATGGATATGGAAACCGGCGAAATCGTCATGTTCCATGCCAAGGCGACGATTTTTGCGACCGGTGGTTCAGGGCGTATTTATTATTCCTCGACCAATGCCTTCATCAACACCGGTGATGGCGTGGGTATGGCCGCGCGTGCCGGCATCCCGCTGGAAGACATGGAATTCTGGCAGTTCCACCCGACCGGTGTGGCCGGCGCAGGTGTGCTGATTACCGAAGGGGTGCGCGGCGAAGGCGGCATTCTGCGTAATAGTGCGGGCGAACGTTTCATGGAACGTTATGCCCCGAACGCCAAAGATCTGGCCTCGCGTGACGTGGTGTCGCGCGCTATGGTCACGGAAATCAATGAAGGCCGTGGTTGCGGACCGAACAAGGATTTCGTGCTGCTGGATATTACCCATCTCGATCCGGCGACCATCATGAAGCGTCTGCCGGGGATTCGTGAAATTGGTATCCAGTTTGCCGGTGTCGATTGCATCAAGCAGCCGTTGCCGGTGGTGCCGACCTGTCACTATCAGATGGGTGGGATCCCGACCAATTACGCGGGGCAAGTGGTGTTGCCCAGTGGTGTGGTTCCGGGCTTCTATGCGGCGGGCGAATGTGCCTGTGCTTCGGTGCATGGTGCTAACCGTCTGGGCACGAACTCATTGCTCGATCTGCTGGTGTTCGGTAAATCAGCCGGTGAAACTGCGGTCGATGAACTGAAGAAAGGCCCGCAGGCACATAAGCCCTTGCCCAAGGAAGCCATCGAACAGAGTCTGGCACGTGTCGATCGCCTCAATAATCAGACGGGGGGTAGCAATGTGCACGAAACCCGTCTGGCGATGCAGCGCACCATGCAGAATCATTGTGGTGTGTTCCGCTTCGATGACATGCTCAAGCAGGGTGTGGAAAAGATTCTCGATATCGAGAAGCAGGTGCGTCAGACTGAGATCAAGGATAAGTCGCAGGTGTTCAACACCGCACGTCTGGAAGCACTGGAACTCGATAACTTGATCGAAGTTGCCAAGGCCACCATGATTTCTGCCGAAGCGCGCAAGGAATCGCGTGGGGCGCATGTGCGTGACGATGCGCTGGATACCGAAGCGACGCCGAATGGCCGCGATGACAAAAACTGGCTCAAGCATACGCTCTGGTACAAGGAGAACAATCGCCTTGAGTACAAGCCGGTGCAAATGAAGCCCTTGTCGGTCGATACCATCGAGCTCAAGAAGCGCGCGTATTGATGGCCGGTCGGATCAAAGAAAATTGAGAATTGAGAATTGGAAATTGAAATGACTACCGAAAACCACAAGCGTTCTGTCAAATTCAAGATTTATCGCTACAACCCGGACAAGGACGTCAAGCCGTACATGCAAGACATCACGGTCGAACTGGATTCCACCGATCGCAAGCTGCTCGATGCCATCGTCAAGCTCAAGTATTACGATGACTCGCTGTCCTTCCGTCGTTCCTGTCGTGAAGGCGTGTGCGGTTCGGATGCGATGAACATCAATGGGCGCAATGGCTTGGCGTGTCTCACGGATATCGATTCGCTGCAACAGCCCATCGTGTTGCGTCCGCTACCCGGTCTGCCGGTGGTGCGCGACCTGATCGTCGATATGACGCAGTTCTTCAAACAGTATCACTCGATCAAGCCGTATCTCATTAATAACGATCCTCCTCCTGAACGTGAGCGTCTGCAATCGCCGGAAGATCGCGAAGAGCTGAATGGCTTGTACGAGTGCATCCTCTGTGCCTGTTGTTCGACTTCCTGCCCGTCATTCTGGTGGAATCCGGACAAGTTTGTCGGCCCGGCGGGTTTGTTGGCAGCGTATCGCTTCATTGCGGATACGCGTGACCAGGCAACCAACGAGCGTCTCGATAACCTGAACGACCCGTATCGTTTGTTCCGTTGCCATACGATCATGAACTGCGCTGACATTTGCCCGAAGGGTCTGAACCCGACCGAGGCGATCGGCAAGATCAAGGATCGCATGGTGCGTCGCGCGGTTTGATGGCGGCACTATGAACACGCCCGTTCCCTTGCCAGGCCGACTCAAGTGGCATTCACGCCGTGCTTTGCTGGAGCTCGACTTGGTATTGGAACGGTTCTGGCAGCGGCAGGGCGATACGCCGCTGGCGGATGCTCAGGCGCAGTTGCTTGGCGAGCTGTTGTTGTTGGAAGACCATGATCTATGGGACATGCTGTGTGGTCGTCAAGAAGTCTCAGACCCGCGCTGGGAACCACTGATTGATACGCTGATGCAGGTTTGATTTTACTGTTTTGTTCTTTTATTTTTCACCCGTGACTTCATCAAGGAGCCATCATGACCACTGAACGCACCGCAACTCTCACAATCGACGGCAAGAGTATCGATTTTCCGGTTCAGTCCGGCACGATCGGCCCGGATGTCGTCGATATTCGCAGCCTGTACGCCAAGACCGGCGATTTCACGTTCGACCCCGGCTTTATGTCGACGGCTGCCTGCAAATCTTCGATCACCTACATTGATGGTGATAAGGGCGAGCTGCTGTATCGCGGTTACCCCATCGAACAACTGGCTGTGCAGTGCGACTTCCTTGAAGTGGCGCAACTGTTGCTAAAGGGCGAATTGCCCAATGCCAAAGAGAAGGAAGATTTTGCCAACATCATCAAGAATCACACGATGGTGCATGAGCAGCTGACTCGTTTCTATCAAGGCTTCCGTCGTGATGCACACCCGATGGCGGTGATGGTCGGTGTGGTCGGTGCATTGTCGGCCTTCTACCATGATGCCATGGACATCAGCGACCAGCATCATCGTGATATTTCGGCGAATCGTCTGATCGCCAAGCTGCCCACCATTGTCGCCATGGCGTACAAATATGGCGCGGGTCAGCCCTTCATGTATCCGCGCAATGATCTCGATTACACCGCCAACTTCATGCACATGATGTTTGCCGTGCCGTGCGAGAAGTATGTGCCGAACCCGGTGCTGACCAAGGCACTCGATCGTATCCTGATCCTCCATGCCGATCACGAGCAGAACGCATCCACCTCCACGGTGCGTCTGGCGGGCTCTTCAGGTGCCAATCCGTTTGCCTGCATCTCCGCCGGTATCGCCTGCCTGTGGGGCCCCGCGCATGGTGGCGCGAACGAAGCCTGCCTGCAAATGTTGGAGCAGATCGGCGATGTCTCGAAGGTCAATGAATACATCAAGCGCGCCAAGGACAAGAACGACAGCTTCAAGCTGATGGGCTTTGGCCATCGCGTCTACAAGAACTTCGATCCACGCGCCAAGCTGATGCGCGAAACCTGCCACGAAGTGCTCAATGAACTCGGCTTGCATGACGATCCTTTGTTCAAGCTGGCGATCGAACTGGAACGTATCGCGTTGCAAGACGAATACTTCATCGAGAAAAAGCTGTATCCCAATGTCGACTTTTACTCCGGCATTGTGCAGCGCGCGCTGGGTATCCCGACACCGCTGTTCACAGGCATCTTCGCCATGGCGCGTACCGTCGGCTGGATCTCTCAGTGGAACGAGATGATTGCTGATCCCGATCAGAAGATTGGTCGTCCGCGTCAGCTGTATGTTGGCGCACCGCGTCGCGACGTGGTTCCGCTCGCCCAGCGTTAATGCATGAATTGAAGCCTGCACAGCAGCAATACACGCCGTATTGCTGCTGACAAGCAGGCTTCACGCCTGAATGATGCCAATGGCATTTAAGGCGTTGCCAGTGCCTTTGTGTCGATCCCCGATCTCTCTACTCTCTAGCCCTTTGCCCCTCGCCCCTGTTTTAGGAGGCTCTCCGCCATGATGAAGCAAATGCTCGGTAATTCGTATCTCTTCGGTGCTAATGCGCCTTTCATCGAGGAGTTGTACGAAAACTATCTGCAAAATCCAGCGACTGTCACGCCGGCATGGCGTGATTATTTTGACAAGCTGCAAAATCTGCCCGGTGCGGTGACGGATGTGGCACATGCACCGATTGTTGCCTCGTTTGCCCAGCGCGCGAAACTGGGAACCTTGCGACCCGCAGCGGCAGCACCGGTTGCCGATGCACGGCAGGCCAAAGTGTTGCAAATGATCAATGCCTATCGGTTTTTGGGTAACCGCTGGGCATTGCTCGATCCGCTAAAGCGCGCCGAACGACCGAATATTCCTGAGCTGGAACCGGCTTTTTATGGTTTTACCGAGGCGGATTTAGGCGCGATTTTTAATACCGGCTCCTTGGTTTTTGGTGCAGAGCAATCCACGCTGCGTGAAATCCTCGAAGGTTTGCGGCAGACTTATTGTGGGTCGATCGGTGCTGAATACATGTACATGAGCGACATCACGCAAAAGCGCTGGATACAGTCGCGCATCGAAACTACACGCGCGATGCCGGATTTTTCTGTGGAGCAGAAAAAACGTTTTCTCGATCGTTTGACGGCGGCGGAAACGCTGGAACGTTATCTGCACACCAAGTATGTCGGTCAGAAACGCTTTTCGCTTGAAGGCGGGGAGTCGACTATCGTCGCGATGGATCATTTGATTCGCTCGGCAGGGAGTCAGGGTATTGAAGAAATCGTCATCGGCATGGCGCATCGCGGTCGCCTCAATGTGCTGGTGAATACGCTGGGCAAAACCCCGCAGATGCTGTTTTCGGAGTTTGAAGGCAAGCACGCCGATGAACTGTCGGCGGGCGATGTCAAATATCACAACGGCTTTTCCTCGGATGTCGCCACGCCGGGTGGACCTGTGCATTTGTCGCTGGCGTTCAATCCCTCGCATCTCGAAATCGTCAATCCAGTGGTCACCGGTTCGGTGTATGCGCGCCAGTGCTGGCGCAAGGACGAAACCGGCGACAAAGTGATGGGCATTCTGCTGCACGGCGATGCCGCCGTGGCGGGGCAGGGCGTGAATCAGGAAATGCTCAACTACTCGCAGACACGCGGTTACGGCACGGGCGGAACGGTGCATCTGGTGATTAACAACCAGATTGGTTTTACCACGTCCGATCCGCGCGATTATCGTTCTTCACTGTACTGTACGGACATCTTCAAGATGATCGAAGCCCCCGTATTCCATGTGAATGGCGATGATCCTGAAGCCGTGGCGCTGGTGACGCAACTCGCGTTGGACTTCCGCAAGGAGTTCAAGAAGGATGTGGTCATTGATCTGATTTGCTTCCGCAAGCTCGGCCATAACGAACAGGATGAGCCGATGGTGACGCAGCCGCTGATGTACAAAAAGGTGGCGGCGCATCCGGGAACGCGTCAGGTGTATGCCGATCGTCTGGTCAGTCAGGGCGTGATCCAGGCCGATGAACCGGCGCAGATGATTAAAGATTTCCGCGCCGCACTGGACGAAGGCCGGGTGATTGAAAGCCCCGTGCTGTCTGACTATCACCGTAAACACGCGGTGGATTGGACGCCTTATCTGAATCAGGAATACACCGACACCTGCAATACCAAGGTGCCGCTGGCCGATCTCAAGCGTCTCGCGGAGCGTGTGACCGATGTGCCGGGACATTTCACTTTGCATTCGCGGGTGCAAAAAATCATCGACGATCGTCGTGCCATGGGGCAGGGCAAGCATCCGATTGATTGGGGCATGGGTGAAACGCTGGCGTATGCCGCCTTGCTGGTGGAAGGCTATGGCATTCGCGTATCGGGTGAGGATTCGGGGCGCGGCACCTTCTTCCATCGTCACGCGGTCTTGCATGACCAGAACCGCGAACGCTGGGATGCGGGGACTTATGTACCTCTGCAATACATTCAGGAAAAGCAGCCGCCCTTTGTGGTCATCGACTCGGTGCTGTCTGAAGAAGCGGTGTTGGCATTTGAGTATGGTTACTCAACCACGGAGCCGAATGAACTGGTGGTTTGGGAGGCGCAGTTTGGTGACTTCGCCAATGGCGCGCAGGTGGTGATTGACCAGTTTATTACCTCCGGTGAAGCCAAATGGGGGCGGCTGTGCGGCCTGGTGATGCTGCTGCCGCATGGCTACGAAGGTCAGGGGCCGGAACATTCGTCGGCGCGTCTGGAACGCTATATGCAGTTGTGTGCCGAGCACAATATCCAGGTTTGTGTGCCGTCGAATCCCGCGCAAATTTTCCATTTGTTGCGTCGTCAGATGCTGCGCAAAGTTCGCAAGCCGCTGATCGTGATGACGCCGAAATCCCTGTTGCGTCACAAGGATGCCATTTCCACGCTGGACGATCTGGCCACGGGCAGTTTCAAGCCGCTGATTGGTGAGACGGAAGAACTCGATCCGAAGAAAGTGAAGCGCATCGTCTTGTGCTCAGGCAAGGTTTATTACGATCTGGCGAGTGCACGTCGCGAGAAAAAACAGACAGATGTTGCCCTTTTGCGTGTGGAACAGCTTTATCCCTTCCCGGCGAAAACCTATGCAGCCGAGTTGAAGAAATACCCGAATGCCAAGGAAGTGGTCTGGTGTCAGGAAGAGCCGCTCAATCAGGGCGCCTGGTATTCCTCACGTCATCATTTTGTGGCCGGCTTGCGCGAAGGGCAGACGCTGCATGTGGTGGGTCGTCCGGCGGCAGCCTCACCGGCTGTGGGCTATTCATCGAAACATAACGCGCAGCAGCGCACCGTCATCGAGACCGCCCTGGGCAGTAGCAAGCTCAAGGCTGTTGCAGAGTAATTCCGGAGAGTCGTCATGCTAATCGAAGTTAAAGTACCGCAATTGTCCGAATCCGTTGCCGAAGCCACGCTGGTGAATTGGCACAAGAAAGCGGGAGAGGCCGTTGGCCGCGACGAGAATCTCGTCGATATCGAAACAGATAAGGTGGTGCTGGAATTGCCCGCGCCGAATGCCGGAGTCATCAGCAAGATCCTCAAGGGCGACGGCAGCACGGTGGTGAGTGGTGAGGTCGTCGCGCTGATTGATACGGAAGGTGCGGCGGCTGTGGCATCGGCTGCGGCAGAAACGTCTGCGCCTGCTGCAATAGCGGCACCCGCATCTCCGACATCCGCGCCTGCGGTCATGCCTGCGGCACGCAAGTTGATGGCCGAGCAGGGGATTGATGCCGCATCTGTCAGCGGTAGCGGACGGGGCGGGCGGATTACCAAAGGGGATGTGCTGGGTACGTCTGCTCCGGCTCAATCTGGCAATTCGGCTAGCGCATCTGCTGCTGCCGTGGCATCGCAGCCCAAAGCACCTTTGGCGCAACCCGTGGCCGTCAGTCTGGATGCGGTGCTGGGCGAGCGTCCCGAACAGCGTGTGCCGATGTCGCGTCTGCGTGCGCGTATCGCCGAACGTTTGGTGCAATCGCAATCCACTGCCGCCATTCTGACCACCTTCAATGAGGTGAACATGGCTCCGATGATGGAGTTGCGCAATAAATACAAGGACAAGTTCGAGAAGGAACACGGAGTCAAGCTGGGCTTCATGTCCTTCTTCGTCAAGGCCGCCGTGGCGGCACTCAAACGTTATCCGGTACTGAACGCCTCGGTGGATGGCAACGACATCGTTTATCACGGTTACTTTGACATCGGTATTGCCGTAGGTAGCCCGCGTGGTCTGGTGGTTCCCATCCTGCGCGATGCCGATCAGCTTTCTCTGGCCGAGATCGAAAAGAAGATTGCCGAATTCGGCAACAAGGCCAAGGATGGCAAGCTGACCATCGAAGACCTGACCGGCGGCACATTCTCGATTTCCAATGGCGGGGTGTTCGGCTCGATGCTGTCGACACCCATCATCAACCCACCGCAATCGGCCATTCTGGGAATCCATGCCACCAAGGATAGAGCTGTGGTGGAGAATGGCCAGATCGTCATTCGTCCGATCAATTATCTGGCGATGTCTTACGATCATCGCATCATCGACGGCCGCGAAGCCGTGCTGGGGCTGGTGGTGATGAAGGATGCGCTGGAAGATCCGGCACGTCTGTTGCTGGATCTGTAAGGAGAAACCCATGTCCAATCAATTTGATGTGGTGGTGATCGGCGCGGGACCCGGGGGCTACGTTGCTGCCATCCGTGCAGCACAACTGGGTTTCAAGGTGGCCTGTGTCGAGTCGGAAAGCTACGCCGATCCCAAAGGCGATGTGCGTCTGGGTGGAACCTGCCTGAATGTTGGCTGTATTCCTTCCAAAGCGCTGCTGCAATCGTCTGAACTGTATGACCAAGCGGGGCATTCGTTTGTCATGCATGGCATCACTGCAGAAAACGTCAAGATGGATGTGGCCACGATGATTCGCCGCAAGGAAAACATCGTGACCCAGCTGACCAGCGGGATTCGTGGTCTGTTCAAAAAGAACAAGGTGACGCTGTTGTCCGGCCATGGCAGTTTTGCCGGGCGCGAAGGCGAGCAGTGGCAGATCGCGGTCAAGGGCAAGGAAAAAACTGAAACTGTGTTGGCGAAACATGTCATCGTGGCCACGGGTTCCCGTCCGCGCCTGCTCGATGGCATTACTGTCGACAACAAACTGGTGTGCGACAATGCCGGCGCACTCTCGTTTGATGCTGTGCCCAAGCGTCTGGGGGTGATTGGTGCGGGGGTCATCGGTCTGGAACTGGGCAGCGTCTGGAAACGTCTGGGCGCGCAGGTTGATATCCTCGAAGCCATGCCGGATTTTCTCGCGGCAGCCGATCAGGTAGTGGCCAAAGAGGCGTGGAAGGTCTTTACGCGCAAGCAGGGCTTGAACATTCACCTAGGCATCAAGCTGGGCAAAGTCAGCGTTGGCAAGAAGAGCGTCACGGTGGAATACGAAACCGATGAGGGCGTGCAAACGCTGGAATGCGACAAGCTGATTGTGTCCGTCGGTCGCGTGCCAAACACGGACGGACTGGGCTGCGAACAAGTGGGGCTGGCACTGGATGAGCGCGGGCGCATCCAGATTGACGCGCATTGCCGCACCAATCTTGAAAATGTCTGGGCGGTGGGCGATGTCGTTCCTGGCCCGATGCTCGCGCACAAGGGCATGGATGAAGGGGTCATGGTCGCAGAGCTGATTGCCGGACAGGCGGGGCATATTGATTACAACACCATCCCTTGGGTGATTTATACCCATCCCGAAATCGCTTGGGTGGGCAAGACCGAAGAGCAGTTGAAACGCGATGGCGTGGCTTACCGCGTCGGCCAGATTCCTTTTGCTGCCAATGGCCGCGCGCTAGGGCAGGGCGACACCACGGGCTTCATCAAGATGATCGCCGACACACAAACCGATCGTATTCTGGGTGTGCATATCATCGGCAACAACGCCTCAGAACTGATTGCCGAAGCCGTCGTGGCGATGGAATTTGGTGCCGCTTCGGAAGATTTGGCGCGCATCTGCCATGCCCACCCGACACTTTCGGAAGTCATGCACGAAGCCGCGCTGGCGGTGGACAAGCGACCGTTGCATTTCTAAAGCCTTTGTTTTCTGGAACGCCTGCTGTGCCTTATCGTGTTTTGAATGTCCCCAAGAACGGCATGATCGATGCTTTCGAAGCCGCGCTTAAAGAGCGTGGCAGCGTGGCAGACCCGGCACAACAAGCTGCGGCAGAACGTCTACAGACATTCTATGACGGCCTCATTGCCTTCAAAGCATCACGCCGGAATGTTTTGCGACGATTGTTGGCGCATCCAGTACTGCCGCGCGGGGTCTGGTTCTGGGGTGGAGTGGGGCGTGGCAAGAGCTTTCTGATGGACTGCTTTTATGCCGCCGTTCCCTACCAGCGCAAGCGGCGGGTGCACTTCCATGCCTTCATGCGCGAAGTGCATGAGCGTTTGCGCGAGTTTCAGAATGAGTCTGATCCTTTGGCGCGCCTCGCCGCGCAAGTCGCCAAGGAAACACGCCTGCTCTGCTTTGACGAGTTTCATGTCTCCGACATTGCCGATGCCATGATGCTCGGGCGACTGATGCAAGCACTCTTCGATGCGGGAGTGATTTTTTGCATCACATCCAACTATCCGCCCGATGGCCTGTATCCCAATGGTTTGCAACGCCACCTGTTTCTTCCTGCCATTGCCCTGCTCAAAGAAAAGCTCGATGTCATCGAAGTCGATGCAGGTATCGATTACCGCTTGCGCACCCTGACTCAGGCGGAAACCTTTCTGGTGCCTGATGATGCCGAAGCTGAACGCAAGATGCGGGATACTTTCCGCCAGCTAGCCGGTGGGGAAGGGCATACGCGACCGGTCGAACTCCTCGGGCGCGAAGTACAGCCCATACGTCGCGCTCCCGGTGTGATCTGGTTTGACTTTGCGACCCTATGCGCCGGTTTTCGCTCGCAGAATGATTACCTTGATCTGGCGCAGCGTTTTCATACCGTCTTTCTCTCGGGTATTCCGCGCATGAGTGCCGAACAAGCCAGCGAGGCGCGGCGTTTCACCTGGCTGGTCGATGTGCTCTACGACAGTCGCGTCAAGTTCATAGCCAGTGCAGCATGCGCGGCTGAGGAACTCTATGTGGCGGGAACACAATCGAGCGAATTTCATCGCACGGTGAGCCGTCTGGTAGAGATGCGCACCCATGAATATCTGGCCAGTGAACATCGACGCGAGGAAGCAACGACTGCAGAATAACTCGGGTAGAATCGCCGCATTGCTGGTCACTCGTGGGAGAGTCACTTGCTGAAAATCGGCCAACCCGCACCATCGTTTTCCTTGTTCGATGCTGATATGGAAGCCTTTTCATTGGCATCGTTGCGAGGCCGTAAACATGTGGTGCTGTTTTTTTATCCGCACGATGGCTTGCCATTAGGGACGCGTGAAGCCATTGATTTTAGTGACCATGAGGATGAATTTGAACGGTTGAATTGCACCATCCTGGGTGTGAGCCGTGATGATTGTCTTTGTCATGCCGAATTTCGCGATAAGCACGGCTTGTCTGTTCGCTTGCTGGCGGATGACGACAGTGAAGTGAGTCGGCTTTACGGCGTTTGCCGTATGGAAAACAGAGAGGGACGGCAGCAGCCTTGTGCCACGAATTCAACCTTTATCATCGACAGCCAGGGCATCTTGCGTCACGCGCTGTACGATATCAAATCCCGCGGCCATGCCGCTGAAGTCTTGCAACTCGTCAAACAATTGGAGAAACCATGCAAATTGCAAAAAATACCGTCGTGACCCTCGATTATCAAGTGCATGACAGCGACGGCGAACTGATCGATGATGGCTCGGAAAAGCTGGTCTATCTGCATGGCGGTTATGACGATATTTTCCGTGACATTGAAGAAGGGCTGGAGGGCAAGACGATCGGTGACAAGTTGCAAGCCAAATTGCAGCCCGACGAAGCCTTTGGTGAATATGATGCCGAGCTGGTTTTTGTCGAAGCACGCGAGATGTTCCCGCCGGAACTTCAGGTCGGTATGCAACTGGAACGCGAAGACGGCAATCTGGTGATGGTGACCGATATTCAAGGCGATTCTGTGGTTGTCGATGGCAATCATCCCCTGGCGGGCAAATCGCTGATTTTCTCTTGCAGCGTGATGGCGGTTCGAGCAGCGACCGCCGATGAAATCGAACACCGTCATGCCCATGGCGCACATGGGCATCATCATTGATTTTTTGATGGAGGAAGCATTCATGTCCAGAAACAAACACTTTGCCTTGACTTTAGGCTGTGCCGTTGCCTTGTTGCCTGCTTGGGCTCTGGCCGAACCGCAATGGGGTTCATCCACAGAGCAAACGACGCGTGCTCAGGTGGTCGGTGGCAAGGGCTACTACGACACCGACAAGGTTGCCAAGGAAGGTAATGTCATACGTCTCAAGCTGTATGCCACCGCCTCCATGTCGGATACGCGCGTCACTGAAGAAGTAGCGATCAACTGTGAGACGCGCGAAACGGCGCGACTTAAATCTGGAGCCGCTGCGGGTAAGGAGGTTTGGGAAGCACCGACTCCCTTGCTTGCCGGAGAAGCGCTCTACGCCACTGCACGGACATTGTGTGAATGGGGGCCGGGGTTCTTCAAGCGTATGGCGGATTGACGAATTGACGTGTCAGACATGAGGCTCAGCACTCTTATGCACTCTATGCTGTTGCCAGAAACAACAACGCCCTGTCTTGGCAGGGCGTTTTTACTTGCTATGAACGTGCTTGAATATTTTGCAATCAGCTGGTGCCCAGGAGAGGACTCGAACCTCCACAGTGTTGCCACCACTAGGACCTGAACCTAGCGCGTCTACCAATTTCGCCACCTGGGCAGTGCGAAAATCAAGAGCCGCGAATTCTATAGGAAATTCGAGAATTGTCAAAAAGAAATAGTAAACCTGCCAAATCTCCACGTCTGAGCAAAGTGCGTCGTGCTGATCCTTTTTTGACGCGCGAGCAGGGCAAATATGAGCATCCGCTGCCGAGTCGCGAATACATCGTGGCGACGCTGGAGCGTCATGGCATCCCACTGGAGTTCGCCCATCTGGGTAATGAGCTGGATGTGCGCACGGACGAATTGGAGGCTTTTCGGCGTCGTCTCGATGCGATGGCGCGTGCCGGACAGTTGATGCAAAACCGCGCCGGTGCCTGGCTCCTACCCGCGAAGGCCGCGCTCATCCGTGGGCGTGTGGAAGGTCATGCCGATGGTTATGGCTTTCTGATTCCTGATGATCGCGCTGAATATCCTTCGGATATTTTTCTGAGTGCGCGTGAGATGGAAACCTTGATGCATGGGGATCGCGCCATCGTGCGCGTGATGGGCATGGATCGACGTGGTCGCCCCGAAGGTAAGCTGGTCGAGATACTGGAACGTCGCTGTCATCGCGTGGTCGGGCGTGTGTTCAATGAGCATGGCGTGTGGTTTGTCGTCGCCGAAAACAGGCGGATTAGTCAGGACATTCTGCTCGCGCCTGCGACCGCAGACAGCCCGTCGCCGCCCCTGCGTGCGGGGCAGGTGGTGACGGTGGAAATCATCGAGCAGCCGCAACACCACGCCCAACCGATTGGGCGCGTCATTGAAGTGCTAGGAAATTATGCGGATCCCGGCATGGAAATCGAGATTGCGTTGCGCAAACATGAGTTGCCATTCGAGTTTTCAACGGCTGCCGAGGCGGAAGCGAAGAAATTGCCGCTGAAGGTGCGCAAGCTCGACTGGAAAGACCGCGAAGATATTACGCATTTGCCCTTGGTGACAATCGACGGTGAAACGGCGCGCGACTTTGACGATGCCGTGTATTGCGAACGGCTTTCAGGCAATGGTAAGCGCACCGGCCTGTTCCGCCTGATTGTGGCGATTGCAGACGTTTCCCATTACGTTCGCTCTGAATCTGCGCTGGATCTCGATGCGCGTAGCCGGGGCAATTCGGTGTATTTCCCACGTCGGGTGATACCGATGCTGCCGGAAAAGCTCTCCAATGGTTTGTGCTCGCTCAATCCGCAAGTCGAGCGGCTGTGCATGGTGTGTGACATGACCATCACCAGCAGTGGGCGTATCGAAAATTATCGTTTTTATCCGGCAGTCATGTTCTCTCATGCGCGGCTGACCTATACCGAAGTGGCCGCCGCCATTTACGATCGCCAGCCTGAAGCGTGTGAAAAGCTTGCTACCTTGTTGCCTCAACTGGAAAACCTCGATGCGGTGTATCACGCACTGGCCAAAGCTCGCGCCAAGCGGGGAGCCATCGATTTCGAGACCGCCGAAACGCGCATGATTTTTGATGACAACGGCAAGATCGACAAGATTGTGGCGACCGAGCGCAATGAAGCGCATCGCCTGATTGAAGAATGTATGCTGGCGGCGAATGTCTGCGCTTCGGCCTTTCTGGAAAAGCAGAAACAGATCGCCTTGTATCGTGTGCATGAAGGCCCGACCGCAGATCGTTTGCAACGTCTGCGCGAGTTTCTGGCTGGTTTTGGTTTGCAGATTGGCGGCGGCGATAGCCCGCGAGCCCAAGACTATGCGGAATTGCTGGGACGCTTGAAGGATCGCCCCGATAAATCGCTATTGCAGACGGTGATGCTGCGTTCACTGCGACAGGCGCAATACAGCCCGATTAACCTTGGGCATTTTGGCTTGTCGTATGAGGCTTATACACATTTCACCTCGCCCATTCGACGTTACCCGGATTTGTTGATTCATCGGGCGATCAAGGCTGTGTTGCAGCAGCAGAAATATCAACCCGCCATTGAAGCCGGAGAAAGTGCTGAAGCCGCGTGGGAAAAAATTGGTTTGCATTGCTCGATGACCGAGCGTCGCGCCGATGAAGCCACACGCGATGTGGATAATTGGCTCAAGTGCTATTACATGCAAGATCGCATCGGTGAGGAATACGAAGGCAGTATTGCCGCCGTGGTTCCTTTCGGTATTTTCGTTGCACTGGACGAGATTCATGTGGAAGGTCTGGTGCATGTTTCTGAATTGGGCGCGGATTATTTTCACTATGACGAGGCAGGGCATGTCATGGTGGGTGAGCGCACCGGGCGACGTTTTCGTCTGGCCGACCGCGTGCGTATCAAAGTCATGCGTGCTGATCTGGAAACCAATAAGATCGACTTCCGCCTTGTTGAAGGCACGCCGCTTCGCGCGCAGGGCAAGGATGTGGGGCATATCAAGGCTGTCAAGGCGGTAAAGTCAGGCAAGACAGGGAAGCAGGGCGGGGTGACCCCCATGCCCGCACCCAGAGAAATCGAGCCGCCCGCAGGTTTCAAGGCGAGCGCGCAAAGCCCGGCGGGTGCGGGTAAGCGGCTGCCACGTGTTGCTGCAAGCGGGGCGCGTCGGCAGACAGAATCAACGAAACCAGGCAAATCGACCAAGCCCAAAAGTACAGCAAAATCGCTGAAACCCGCATCGCCGAGTGCAAGTAAAAAACCCAAGAAAACATCGACCCGAGTAAGCAAGGCAAGCAAAGCCTCTGCTCCTCGCAAGAAAGGAAAATCGCGTGGCTGAACGTCGTTTTATTTATGGCTTCCATGCTGTGATCGCCAAGTTGCGTCACAGCCCGGAAGATGTGGCTGAAATTTATCTTGACCAACAACGTCAGGATGCGCGTGCGCGTGACCTCGTGAAGCTGGCGGAAACGCACAAGCGACGCTTGATTGCCGTGGATTCCTCGCGGCTGGACGGCATGGCGGGCGGCCATGCGCGACATCAAGGTGTCGTTGCACTGGTGACCGGAACACAGCGCGCGCTCAAGCTCGATGATGTGCTCGATACGCTGACGGAGCCCGCGCTGTTGCTGGTGCTCGATGGCGTGCAGGATCCGCATAATCTCGGTGCTTGTCTGCGTGTGGCGGATGCGGCGGGGGCACATGCCATCATCGCCCCCAAGGATCGTGCCTGCGGCCTGAATGCCACGGCCATCAAGGTTGCCAGCGGCGCGGCAGAGACGGTGCCCTACATTACCGTGACCAATCTGGCGCGTACCCTGCGTGAATTGCAGGAGCGCGACATTCTCACGGTGGGCGCAGCGGGTGAAGCAGACACCGAGCTTTACGCCGTCGATCAACGCGTCCCGATGGCATGGGTGCTGGGTGCCGAAGGCGATGGCCTGCGTCGGCTGACGCGTGAAACCTGCGATGTGCTGGCACGCATCCCGATGCTCGGCAGCGTGGAAAGCCTCAATGTGTCGGTGGCGAGTGGTATTTGCCTGTTTGAGGCACGCAGACAGCGTGGGTTGCGTGGGCTGCCATAGTCATAACTCCTCAACTCATCAACGCATCAAATCACCAAGCAAAGCAGTATGAACGCCGTCGAAATCGAACAAGCCGTTAGCGATCTTGCAGAGCAGCCTTTCGATTCTGCCGAATTTCCCTACGCATTCCTCGAATCTTTTGGCAACAAGACGACGACCCTGACGAAGCTGCGGACGGGGGCATCGAACAAATCCGATTGCGGCGGCGTACTGCAAACCAACAATATCCACATCCTCACCTGCGCTGCCGGGCAGGTGACGCAAACACTGCGCGCGCTCAAGGCCAGCCCTGCCACGGTGCGCGCCAAGGCCAAGTTCATCCTCGCCACCGATGGCGTGGAGTTCGAGGCCGAAGACATCATCAGCGGTGAAACCGTTGCCTGTGCGTATCAGGATTTCCCCAACCACTTTGGTTTCTTTCTACCGCTGGCGGGTATCAGCACGGTTCGGCAGATTAGCGAAAACGCCTTCGATATTCGCGCCACCAGCCGCCTGAATCGACTTTACCTTGAACTGCTCAAAGACAATCCCGAATGGGGCAGGGCAGAACACCGCCATGAGATGAATCACTTCATGGCACGGCTGATCTTCTGTTTTTTTGCCGAAGACACCGATATTTTCATCGGCAAAAACAGCTTCACCGGCACGATCGAGCAAATGAGCGAGCGTGATTCATCCAATACGCACGAAGTCATCGCCACCCTGTTTCATGCCATGAACACCCCCAAGGAGCAGCGCACAGAAGCGCGTATTCCCCGTTGGGCAGAGGCTTTTCCCTATGTCAATGGCGCCTTGTTTTCGGGTAATGAAGGCGTGCCGCGCTTTAGCAAGATTGCGCGCACCTATCTGCTGCATGTGGGCAGCCTCGACTGGACGAAAATCAACCCCGATATTTTCGGCTCCATGATCCAAGCCATCGCCGAAGACGACGAGCGCGGCGAGCTGGGCATGCACTACACCAGCGTGCCCAATATCCTGAAGGTCTTAAACCCGCTGTTTCTCGACGAGCTGCGCGAAAAACTGGCGCAAGCAGGCGACAACCCGCGCACGCTCTTGAACCTGAAAAAACGCCTGGCGCGCATCCGCATGTTTGATCCTGCTTGCGGTAGCGGCAATTTTTTGGTGATTGCCTACAAAGAGCTGCGCGCCATCGAGTTTGAAATCAACCAGCGCCGAGGCGAGCCAGACCTGCGCTCGATCCTGCCGCTCACCAACTTTCGCGGCATCGAACTGCGCAACTTCCCCGCCGAAATCGCCCGCCTTGCCTTAGTGATTGCTGAATACCAATGCGACGAGCGCTATCGCGGCCAGCGCCTGGCCTTGGCCGAGTTTTTACCGCTGAAAAAAGACAACTGGATCACCTGCGGCAACGCGCTCAAGCTTGATTGGCTTTCCATCTGCCCACCCACGGGCACGAACGTGAAGCTGGTAGCCGATGACCTGTTTGAAACGCCACAGGATCAAGCGCAAATCGACTTTGAAAACGAAGGCGGGGAAACCTACATTTGTGGCAACCCGCCGTATTTGGGTAGCACCTGGCAAAGTGCCGAGCAAAAGGCCGAATTGGGCGAATTGTTCAATAGGCGCGTGAAAAATTGGAAATCGCTGGACTATGTGGCTGGCTGGTTTATCAAAGCCGCCGACTACGCCCAGCACACCCCTTGCACAGCGGCCTTTGTGTCCACCAACTCCATTTGCCAAGGCCAGCAAGTGCCGATTTTATGGCCAGAGATTTTCGCCACCGGCAGCCACATCAGCTTTGCCCACACCAGCTTCAAATGGGCAAACCTCGCCAGCCACAACGCGGGCGTCACCGTGGCGATTATCGGCATCAGCCCGCAGTCTGCCACGCCAAGGCGGCTGTATTCCTTGGACGAGAACGGCCATGCGATTGAAAAACGCTGCGAGCACATCAACGCCTATTTGGTGGCGGCGGCGAATGTGATTGTGGATAAAGCCAATCAGCCGATGGCGGAGTTGGCGGAGATGAGCTTTGGCAATAAACCTGTGGATGGTGGGCATTTGCTGCTGTCGCGCGAGGAGCTTGATGCCTTGCAATTAACCGCGCAGCAACAAGCCTGTTTTGTCCGCCGCATTTATGGCTCGGCTGAGTTTATCCGTGGGTTGGAACGTTACTGTCTGTGGATAGACGATGCGCATTTGGATGAAGCATTGGCGATTCCTGCCATTGCAAAGCGCATTGAAGGCGTGCGGGCGATGCGGCTGGCCAGCCGTGATACGGGCGCGAATGCGATGGCACAGCGCGCGCATCAAATGCGCGAGATGAATTTTGGTTCGTCGCATACCATCGCAATGCCGAGAACCTCATCTGAATCAAGACCGTTTCTTCCCGGGGGGCTGCTTAATAGCTTAGAGCGAGTTACGAGTGAAGCCTTCGCCCTCTACGACGCCCCGCTCTGGAATATGGCGCTCATCGCCAGCCGCCTGCACCTCGTCTGGATCGCCACCGTCTGCGGCAAGCTGAAAACCGATTTCCGCTACTCCAACACCCTCGGTTGGAACACCTTTCCCGTGCCCACCTTCACCGAGAAAATGCAGGCCGACCTCACGCGCTGCGCCGAAGGCATCCTGCTCGCCCGCGAAGCCCATTTCCCCGCCACCATCGCCGATCTCTACGCCCCAGACGCCATGCCCGACAACCTGCGCCAAGCCCACGAGCGCAACGACGAGGTGATCGAACGCATCTACATCGGCCGCCGCTTCAAAAACGACACCGAACGGCTGGAGAAGCTGTTCGAGCTGTACACCAAAATGGCCGCCACCGCACCCGCCAAGGGCAAGGGGAAAAAGCCATGACGAGTAAAAAAATCATCATCATCGCAGGCCCCAACGGTGCAGGAAAAACCACCTTTGCTCGTGCTTTTCTGCCCGTTGATGCCCAGATAGTGCGCTTTATCAATGCCGATTTGATTGCGGCAGGCTTGTCGCCCTTCGCGCCAGAAGCGGCTGCCATCAAGGCAGGGCGTTTGATGCTGGAAGAAGTGAGCCAGTGCGTGGCCAAGGGTGAAAGTTTTGCCATAGAAACCACCCTGTCGGGGCTGGGCTATTTGCGGCACATTGAGCACTGGCAGGCGCAAGGCTATGCGGTTAGCCTGTTCTTTTTGAGCTTGTCGGATGCGGATATGGCGGTTAGCCGTGTCGCGGAGCGTGTGCGCCAAGGCGGGCATGATATCCCCGAGCAGGTCATTCGCCGCCGCTTTGCGGCTGGCATGAAGAACTTTGTGCAGCATTATCGTGACAAAGTGAATGACTGGGTGCTGTACGACAATATTGGCAGCCATCCCGTGCTGCTGGAATGGGGAGAAAACTAATGAGCAATCCTGACATTTCACAAGCCAAAAACCCAGATTTGCGTAATTCGATGGCCGCCATGCTGCGCGCCGCCGAAGCCGCTCGTTTGATCGCCATCCAGACCAATACCGCCATTGTCATAGTGAAAGACGGTAAGCAGGTTAAGGTGACAGCCGATGAGCTGCGCGAGGAAATGCGCCAGAAGCAAAATCCATGAGCGAGCTGATTTTGTGCACTTCCGCTGATGGCGTGGTGCAACTGCATCTTCGCGCGCAGTTGAAAGACCCAGTACAGCGGCTGGCCTATACAGACTATATGGATGGTGAATCATGAAAGAAGCCCACAACCTGGAGTTCAAGCGCGAGTGGAAAGATGATCTGCTGAAGTGGATCTGTGCCTTTGCTAATGCTCAAGGGGGTGTGTTGGTGCTTGGCGTGGATGATGGTGGCAAGGCAGTGGGTTTGGCAAATGCAACCAAATTGCTGGAAGACATTCCCAACAAGGTGCGTGATGTGCTGGGCATTATGGTTGAGGTGAATCTAGAGCCTCGCCAAGGTCTGGATACGCTGGAAATTCATGTGCCTGCCTTTGCTTACCCGATCAGCTACAAAGGCACTTACCATTTGCGTTCTGGTAGTACAAAGCAAGAGCTAAAAGGCGCAGCGCTAGACCACTTTTTACTGAAAAAACAGGGGCTGCGCTGGGATGCGGTGCCTGTGCCCTCGGTCGCTCTGGCGGCCTTGCACGAGCCAGCCATTACCCGCTTCAAGCGCATGGCGGTGCATAACAATCGCTTGGAAGAAGACAGCTTGCAGGACAGCAACGACGAACTGTTGGAAAAGCTGTTGTTGCTGGAAAACGGCCAGCTAAAACGCGCGGCCATTTTGTTGTTTCATCCCAAGCCCGAGCGCTGGGTTAGCAATGCCTTCGTCAAAATAGGTTTTTTTGCCGATGACCATGCCAACCTGCTGCACCACGATGAAGTGCATGGCACCTTGTTTGATCAGGTGTTCAATACCATTGAGGTGCTCAAATTGAAATATCTGAAAGCGGCTATTAGCTATGACGGCATAGTGCGTAAGGAGCGTTTTCCGGTGCCGCTGGAAGCATTGCGTGAGGCGGTGCTTAATGCCGTGGTGCACAAAGATTATGCCAGCGCCGCGCCGATTCAGATCAGCGTGTATCCCGATAAAATCATGATCTGGAACCCAGGTGAGCTACCAGACAACTGGACGCTGGATACATTGCTGAACAAACATTCATCCAGACCCTTTAACCCCGATATTGCCAACGCTTTTTTTCGCTCTGGGCTGATTGAAGCTTGGGGGCGCGGAATAGAGCGCATTATCAAAGCCTGTGAAGACCACGGCAGCCCAAAGCCCGAATGGCGAGCATCAGGCGGCGATTTCTGGGCGATATTCGATTTCGCTTATCCGAACGAAATACATGATTTGACGTTGGGAACCAGAGCCACCGACCAAGTCACCGACCAAGTCACCGACCAAGTCACCGACCAAGTCACCGAAGAAGTCACCGAAGAAGTCACCGAAGAAGTCACCGAAGAAGTTTTTCGCCTTTTGGCTGTGATGCAGGGTGAAATGTCACGCGATGAATTACTCAAGCATCTGGGTTTGAAGCATTTACCGCATTTCCGTCATGCTTACCTGCGTCCGGCGCTAAATGCAGGTTTTATCGAAATGACCATCCCTGAAAAGCCCAACAGCCGTCTACAGCGTTATCGCCTGACTGAGCTTGGAAAAAGCCTGAAAGGTTTTGCACGATGACAAAAACCGTCCCCACCGTTTCCGTTTGCTACGCACGCAACGGCACATCGGCCCAGGCCAATGCGCTGGGATGCAGGAGCGCGTGTTTGAAAAACGCGGCGAGCTGTATGCGCAGTTTTTGAGTCGGTTCACTTTTAACATGAGCGACTTGTCATGTTATAAAAGTCAATATTTTTTAACACAACAAGGCTCGGATGTGTGTTTTTAGGGTTGAATCAAACATGAGCAGAGTATGAGTAGAGAAATCGGCATGCCTTTACAACCCAGCTACTTCATTCCCGAACTGCCTCCAGTGGGTGTGGATTTGCAAACGCCTGCGCTGTTGCACGCGCTGGTGGCAGCGCACCGCCAAGGGGAGCAGCCGTGAGCGGCAACTATATGAATAACGCAACCGTCCCCACCGTTTCCGTTCGCTACGCACGCAACGGCACATCGACCCAGGCTAATGCGCTGGGAATGCGCCCGATGCAGGAGCGCGTGTTTGAAAAACGCGGTGAGCAATATCTTTTGATCAAGTCGCCTCCGGCCTCGGGCAAGAGTCGCGCGCTGATGTTCGTCGCACTGGATAAATTGGCGCACCAGAATATCCGGCAGGCGATCATCGTGGTGCCGGAAAAGTCTATTGGTGCCAGTTTCAACGATGAACCGCTGTCGAAGTACGGCTTCTGGGCGGATTGGCGGGTTGAGCCGAAGTGGAATTTATGCAATGCGCCGGGCAATGACAATGGTGGCAAGGTCAAATCCGTGGGCGCGTTTTTAGAAAGCGATGAGCGGGTATTGGTGTGCACCCACGCCACCTTTCGCTTTGCGGTGGATCAGTTTGGAGTTGAGGCCTTTGATGGGCGCTTGATTGCGGTGGATGAGTTTCATCACGTTTCCGCCAACCCCGATAACAAGCTGGGCGCGCATTTGGGGCAATTTATCGCTCGCGATAAAACCCATATTGTTGCCATGACGGGCTCCTATTTCCGAGGTGATGCCGAGGCGGTGCTGACACCCCAGGATGAGGCGAAGTTTAATACCGTGACTTACACCTATTACGAGCAGCTCAACGGTTACGAACATCTCAAGCAGTTGGATATTGCTTATTTCTTCTACAGCGGGGCTTATGTCGATGATCTTCTCAAGGTGCTCGACCCGGCGGAGAAAACCATCCTCCATATTCCCAATGTCAATTCGCGCGAAAGCACGAAAGACAAGATTCGTGAGGTGGAACACATCATCGAGGTGTTGGGGGAGTGGCAGGGCATCGACGCGGTCACGGGCTTTCAGCGGGTAAAAAGAGCGGATGGCCGGGTGCTGCGCATTGCTGATCTGGTCGATGATGATGTCAATAAACGTGATCGTGTATCGGCGGCATTGAAAGACCCGGCGCAGAAGAATAATCGCGATCATGTGGATATCATCATTGCGCTGGGCATGGCGAAAGAAGGCTTCGACTGGATTTGGTGCGAACATGCGCTGACTGTGGGTTATCGCGCCAGTTTGACTGAAATCGTGCAGATCATTGGCCGCGCCACCCGTGATGCGCCAGGCAAGATTCGCACCCGCTTCACCAACTTGATCGCCGAGCCGGATGCGTCGGCGGAAGCGGTGACCGAGGCGGTTAACGACACGTTGAAGGCGATCGCGGCCAGCCTGTTGATGGAGCAGGTGCTGGCACCGCGTTTCGAGTTCAGACCCAAGAAGCCCGACAGCATTCCCACGCCGGGGTTTGATTATGGCGAGGGCGGCTATGATCCGAATCGCTGCAATGTGGGGGTCAATCAACAGGCGGGGACGTATCAAATCGAGATCAAGGGGCTTGCCGAGCCGAAGAGCAAGGAAGCGGCGCGCATTTGTCAGGAAGACCTGAACGAAGTGATTGCCGCTTTCGTGCAGGACAAGCCGAGTATCGAACGGGGCTTGTTTGATGAAGAATTGGTGCCCGAGGAGCTGACGCAGTTGCGGATGGGCAAGATCATCAAGGACAAATATCCTGAGTTGGATGTTGACGATCAGGAGGCGGTGCGTCAGCACGCCATTGCTGCCCTCACGCTCACGCAGCAGGCCAAGCGCGTGCTCACTGAAGGCGAGGGTGGGCGATTATCTGATGGTTTGTCTGTTGATTCTCCCAACACGGCTTTACTGGATGGTGTGCGCAAGTTTGCGATGGATGTGCGCGAGCTGGACATCGATCTGATCGACCACATCAATCCTTTCAGTGAAGCCTACGCCATCCTTGCCAAGACCATGAGCGAGGAGAGCCTGAGACAGGTCGCGGCGGTGATATCCGCTAAACGAACGGCACTCATCCCGGAGGAAGCCAAGATGCTTGCCCTGCGTGCCGTTCAGTTCAAGAGAGAGCGTGGTCGGGTGCCTGCCGTGACTTCCAGCGATGCGTGGGAGCGGCGCATGGCTGAGGGTGCGGCGGCCTTCATGCGTTTCAAGGCGGAGGGACGCTATGAGTCACACTGATAGTCACACTGATCTTGACGATCTGGCCGAAGAACTGGCTGAGTTTGCGCCACCTGAGAAGAAGGGAGGGCGTCCAGCCAGTGAGGAACGTGTCATTGCTGGTTTTGAGGAAATTCAACGCTTCACTGAGCAGCATGGTCGTGAGCCGCAACAGGGCACAGACCGCGATATTTTCGAGCGTTTGTATGCCGTGCGACTTGAGCGTCTGCGTGCCTTGCCGGATTGTCGTGCCTTGCTTGAGCCGCTGGATCATCAGAGGCTGCTGGCGGGAGAGTTGATTGGAGGATGTGTTGTCGCGGCTTCAATGGATGAAGCCATCAATACCGATGACTTGCTTGCCGAACTGACGGAGGTGGACGTTGCGGATGACATCACGGTTTTGCGTCATGTCCGCACCCATACCGAGAAGCGCGCTGCCGAGGAAATTGCGAATCGGAAACGCTGTGAGGATTTTGAGGTATTCAAGCCTCTTTTTGAGCAGGTGCAAGCGGAAGTCAAGACCGGATTGCGCCAGACCCAGCCTATTGGCGCGAAAAATCGGGCGATTGAAGCCGGGGATTTTTTTGTACTCGATGGCATCATGCTTTATGTCGCTGAGCTGGGTGAGCCGCTGAAAACCACTGCGGGAGAGATTGATCGTCGTCTGCGCCTCGTTTTCTCGAATGGTACCGAGAGTAATCTGTTGCTGCGTTCGCTCCAGCGAGCTTTTTATGACGACTCCACTGCCCGGCGGCTGACTTCACCTGAGAGCGGACAGCTTTCTTTTGGCGGTGAGTTTGATGCCGATGATGTTGAGAGTGGCACGATTTACGTTTTGCGTTCCTTGTCCGATCATCCGTATGTCGCGCAACATCGCGACATCATCCATAAGCTCGGGGTGACCGGCGGCAAGGTGGAGACGCGCATCGCCAATGCTGAGAACGAAGCCACCTATCTGCTGGCAAAGGTCGAGGTCGTGGCAAGCTACAAGCTCGCAGGCATCAACCGCACCCGGATGGAAGCCTTGTTCCACAAATTATTCGCTTCCGTGCGTCTGAACATCACCATCAACGACCGCTTCGGCCATCCCGTGCAACCCGAAGAATGGTTTTTAGTGCCACTGTTCGTCATCGACGAGGCCGTGGCGCGTATCAAGGATGGGAGCATTACTGAGTACGTCTACGATCCTAGCGCGGCGAAGCTGGTGAAAGCCTGATAGCTCGCGGATGTGCTATTGATCTGATGATGGGCAAGCTAACGGGTTGCCACCGTCATCAGCAGCATCCCTTCGCTGACTTCATCGTACTGTTCCACAAAAACTTCAACTACCGTGCCTTCGCAGGGGCAGGGGATGTCGAGGGCGACTTTGCCGGTTTCCAGTACCAGTATCGTGGCATCACGTTCGACGAATTCGCCAGGGGCGACCAGCAGGGTCTCGATGCGAATCTCGCCTGCGGCGCAATTGCCGCAGCTTTCCCAGCATTCGGGGAATTTGGGCATACGGACTTCGCGCAGCTGAGACATGATGGTTAACGTGAAATACAAAAATCAGAGTCGGGTTGAAGCTTCGAGCGTAGCGAGCAAATTAGTAGCCGCCCCTTGAGGGGCGGATGGGTGGGGTGGGCGTATCGGGTAACGATTATTTCATCCTCTGTGGGTGGAGATGGCTACCATGATCGTTAGACGTAGCGGGCGACGAAAGCCTTTTCATAACCGGCGGGCAGGCGGATGCGGACGTGGTGGCCGTTGCCGGGGGCGACTTCGATGGGCTGGTTTGCGGTGTTACGCAGGGCATCGAGTTGAATGTCGAGATTACCGCGCGGATGGATGATTTCCAGACGGTCGCCGACGGCAAAGCGGTTCATGACTTCGATTTCCGCCCAGCCGTCGCTATCCGTCTCCGTGCTATAGCCGCTGACGTTGCCGACATACAGACTGCGCCCGGATTTTGATGAGCCGTAGAGATAGTTCTGGTATTCGGCATCGTGGTGGCGTTGGTAGAAACCATCGGTGTAGCCACGGTTGGCGAGGCCATCGAGTTCAGCGAGCAGGCGGGGGTTGAGTGGCTTGCCTGCTAGCGCGTCGTCGATCGCTTGTCGATAGGTCTGGCTGGTGCGGGCGACGTAGTAGGGTGATTTGGTGCGGCCTTCGATTTTTAACGAATCCACGCCGATTTCGACCAGACGCTGCACATGCTCGATGGCGCGCAGGTCTTTGGAATTCATGATGTAAGTGCCGTGTTCGTCTTCCTCGATCGGCATCAGATTGCCAGGGCGTGTGCCTTCTTCAATCAGATACACGTCGCCGCTCGGGTCGGTGGTGGTGGGTTTGACCTTGTAATCCCAGCGACAGGAATTGGTGCATGTCCCCTGATTCGGGTCGCGGTGGTTGAAGTAGCCCGAGAGCATGCAGCGTCCCGAGTAGGCCACGCATAGTGCGCCATGCACGAAGACTTCCAGTTCCATGTCGGGACATTGCTGGCGGATTTCGGCAATGTCTTCCAGCGAGATTTCGCGCGAGAGGATGACGCGGGAGATACCCAGTTTTTGCCAGAAGCGTACTGCCGCGTAATTGACGGTGTTGGCCTGCACTGAAAGGTGAATGGGCATTTCCGGCCAGGTTGTGCGGATCATGTCGATCAGGCCGGGGTCGGCCATGATCAGCGCGTCGGGCTTGAGGGCGATGACCCCTTCCATGTCGGCCAGATAGGTTTTGATCTTGGCGTTGTGCGGGTAGACGTTGCTGACCACATAAAACTGGGCGTTGGCCGCGTGGGCCGTTTCAATGCCGCGCTGCAATTCCTCCAGCTTGCCAAAGCTGTTGTTGCGCACACGCAGGCTATAGCGTGGTTGGCCGGCGTAAACAGCGGTCGCGCCGTAGGCCAGCGCGGTTTCCAGCATTTCCAGCGAGCCGGCGGGGGCGAGGAGTTCGGGGGTGCGGGACGTTGATGTCACTTGAATCGTTCCAGATAGGTTTGCAATGAGTAGGCAATTTGTGGAACAGCCTGCCTGAGTTTGCGGTCTTCGGTAATCAAAGGGATGTTTAGCATTTGAGCCAGCGCAACATATTGAGCGTCGTAACCTGTCAATTTGTATTGCGCCGCTAGCGAAATTGCGTGATTGAGGTCAATCTGTGTTTGAGCCTGCTCCATGAAGCGTTGGGCGTGAACCAGCAGTTGTTGGCACTGCTCCAGCGTCAGTCTTTTGTTGCGCTGGAAGGTGGTTAGTACATTCAGAACTTCATGCAGGCAAAGGGGAACAGTACGCCAGTCGGCATCGCGTTCGCGAAGTTGATGCACACGAAAGGTCTGTTCCGATTCAATCAGCGAATAGATCAGGATGTTGGCATCAATGACGATCATGAGACGCGATCATGGCAAATATCGTTAAGCAGATTGATCGCGCTGACGGCGAATGATGCGGGTGACTTCTTCCGTTTTCAGCGGAGAATGAGTATCCAGTGCCAATGGCTGTGGCAGTAACAGAGCAGTTTTGCCGGGTGGGGTGGAGAGCCCCGCCTCAAGCAGAATGAGTGCTTGCCGCGTCATGGAGCGATGATGTTGCGCGGCTTGCTCTTTGAGTTTGCGGTGCAATTCTGGAGGGAAGTCCTTGATGAGCAGGCCGGGCATGATTTGTCCTTTGAGGCTGGTGGCTAGTCAAATGGTAGCAGTTGGCTACCCATGCGGCAATTTCCTGGTTTTTTACGATGCTGCATCGTTATCGTCTTCGATTGGCACGCAGCTACAAAACAGGTTGCGATCGCCATAGACATCGTCGATGCGATTGACGCTTGGCCAGAACTTGTTTTCTGCCACATAGGGCAGCGGGAAGGCGGCCTGCTGGCGGGAGTAGGGACGCTGCCACTCGGTGTCGACGCAGATCACATCATCCTGGGTATGCGGTGCATTTTTCAGCGGATTGTTGTCGGCCGGCCAGTGGCCTTGCTCGATCTGGCGAATTTCCTCGCGGATGCTGATCATGGCGGCGATGAAACGATCCAGTTCCTCTTTGTTTTCCGACTCGGTGGGTTCGACCATTAACGTGCCCGCCACAGGGAAGCTCACAGTGGGTGCGTGGAAGCCGTAATCCATCAGCCGTTTGGCGATGTCGATTTCGGCAATGCCGGTGGCAGCCTTGAGGGCGCGCACGTCGAGGATGCACTCATGTGCTACGCGTCCTTGGCTACCGGTGTACAGGATGGGATAGTGCGGGGCCAAGCGGGCAGCGACGTAGTTGGCGTTAAGGATGGCGATTTCCGTGGCGCGGGTCAGCCCGCGTCCGCCCATCAGGGTGATGTACATCCAGGAAATCGGCAGGATGGAGGCCGAGCCCCAGGGCGCGGCACTGACGGCGGTTTGCCCGGCATGCGCGCCGGCGATGGCTTGTACCGCGTGGTTGGCGGCAAATGGGGCGAGATGTGCTTTTAGGCCGATCGGCCCCATGCCCGGGCCGCCACCGCCGTGGGGGATGGCGAAGGTCT
>CAYTHB010000031.1:0-31895 GCA_964437515.1 uncultured Sterolibacterium sp. | reverse complement strand
TCAGCCGCTTCGGGTTCTTCGGGGCACGGTTGCTGACGTTCATTGCTAATCAGGACTCTTTTTGATGGCCAGCATACGGTTGTAGCTCCCTCTCTCACCCCGGAAAGCTACAATATAGATAGCATCGACCGCGCTGGAGATGGCGTTGTAGCTCCCTCTCTCACCCCGGAAAGCTACAATAAAGCCTCCGCGCAAGCCTTCCTCGCGCGCGTTGTAGCTCCCTCTCTCACCCCGGAAAGCTACAATCATTCGGTGATGGCGACACGCTCTTTCATGGTTGTAGCTCCCTCTCTCACCCCGGAAAGCTACAATGAAGCACTGCTAATATCAATGCGATCGAAAGTTGTAGCTCCCTCTCTCACCCCGGAAAGCTACAATATACCCATACCCTTACCCTTACCCTTACCAGTTGTAGCTCCCTCTCTCACCCCGGAAAGCTACAATTGTCTGGGGGGTGGCCTGCCGCTGGTTAAAGTTGTAGCTCCCTCTCTCACCCCGGAAAGCTACAATCGTTGGAGTGACGCGGACGCGATTTTGTGAGTTGTAGCTCCCTCTCTCACCCCGGAAAGCTACAATCCACACGCCGGTGCGTATCGTCGGCGGTAGGTTGTAGCTCCCTCTCTCACCCCGGAAAGCTACAATCACCCACCATCCGGGGTCATCGCAGAACCGGTTGTAGCTCCCTCTCTCACCCCGGAAAGCTACAATAACTGAGTGAGCATGAACGCCTTGCGAACGGTTGTAGCTCCCTCTCTCACCCCGGAAAGCTACAATCCTCGTCGCGCATCTTGGCATCGACCCATGGTTGTAGCTCCCTCTCTCACCCCGGAAAGCTACAATGCCGACGACATCCCGTAGAGTCTTTGCGTCGTTGTAGCTCCCTCTCTCACCCCGGAAAGCTACAATCCGGTGGGACCGGCACACCGATCTTGATCAGTTGTAGCTCCCTCTCTCACCCCGGAAAGCTACAATTTGATAAGATCAAAGAAGCCGCGATGCTTCGTTGTAGCTCCCTCTCTCACCCCGGAAAGCTACAATAGCCCCGAACGTCACCATTCTCGGCGAATCGTTGTAGCTCCCTCTCTCACCCCGGAAAGCTACAATTTCGGCATGCCCTGCAATGTAAGCGACAATGTTGTAGCTCCCTCTCTCACCCCGGAAAGCTACAATTGAGATCCGGGGCTAGGGCGATACCGTACAGTTGTAGCTCCCTCTCTCACCCCGGAAAGCTACAATTGCGTACCGTAAAACCCCTTCCAGCCTTGGCTGGAAGGGGTTTTAATTTTTTTGAAATTGATATTCAGAACAGCAGTAACTGCATTGTGGTGGAGATTTTTTCCTGAAAACGCGGCGCGCCCACCAGCAACCGGATGCCAGCGTACTGCTTTTCTGTCACCGTCATGCAACGCACCGAGCCGGCAGGGGGCAGATTGAGTTTCAGGCGTTGCAGATGCTTGGTTTCAGCATCGTAGCCATTGAGCATGCGGCCATAAACTGACCATTGAATCATGTCGTAGCCGTCGTTCAGCAAAAATCGGCGAAATTGCACATAGGCGCGTTTTTCGGCCTTGCTGACCATGGGTAGATCGAAGAACAGGAGCAGGCGCATATAGCGGCGGGTTTCAATGCTCACTTCAGCACTCCAGCCGGTGCGGCTGGAGGCCGGTCAACGCGGGAAGCTCAAGCTCGGGGTTGTCCTGTTCATATACACGCACCAGACTTTCCGTCGCGTATTCGATGGCAGTCAATACAGCCATACGGCCTTGCGGCATGGCGATATCGACATTTAGCAGGGCAACCAGTGCAGCTTTATCCTTCGGTGACAGCGTGTCCTCTATATTTTCACTCTGGCGTGCCACATGCAGATCCACCAGCGGACGGAAAGGCTCGATCAGATCATCCGCCAGATTGAAGGCGTTCTGTTCGCTGTCGTGAAACAGACCCAGCGTCGGGTGCAGTCCATGTGCCACCAAACAACGGGTGATCGCACCGCGCAAGACGGCATAACCATAATTCAGTGCGGCATTGATCTGCCCGGTTTCACCGCGCTGGAAGCCGCGTCCGTAAAGTTGCGGAAAATAAAAGGCAGCGGCCTGCGCTTCGAGGTTTTCCGGGTCACCTGAACGAATACGGCGAGCATAGGACTCCAACCGGTCTGCGCCCTCCTTGCCACGCTGTTGCAGGCAGGCCGCCTGATTTTTGATCTTGCGTCGTACCAGAGCTGCCCACACCTGTTTGGCGAGGGGTCGCTTGATGTCCAGTTGCAGGCGCAGCAGACGGTTGGTGCGACTATGCGACAGGAACGGCAGAAATACACCCGACGGCTGATGGTTTTTACCGCTGGCATATAGACCGATGCCATATTCGGCACAGGCGGAGAGCACCGGATGGGTCAGGCTGATTTCCGGGTGATCGAGGACGATCACGGCAATGTCCTCGAAAGGGACAAAAGCCGTTTCCTGCTGGTCGATCGCCAGCGAGTAATGTTCGCGCCGCAGCCGGGCTGGGTGCGAAATCATCACGCTACGCCAGACCACGAGGCGATTCCTTTGACGCCGGGTATAAACTCCCTAATACATCGACATGAAATTTTTGTATGGACTCTGCACTCTTCACCACTTTTCTAAAATGCTTCTTATCCGGTTGGGGCTGGTCATGTTGTCTTAAAGTCATGCGGCCATCACTTTCATACATAGTGAAATAGCCTTCATGGATAACACCGTTGAGACGCACCTTAACGAAATCGTTCTTGGTTAAAGAGAACAGGAATTCAGCATTAGGTGGCAACGGTACAGTGTTGATACGCGACTCCGTGCGCGCCTCGTAAGCTGGTTCCACATGGTATAGCCCTGCAACGCGGTACACATCTACATGATGCATCTCGCCTAGCTCGGCCACTCCACCACGCACGAGCAGGCCGGTTTTCTGCGTGGCCTCCAGTTTCACCGACCTTACCAATGGCCCCAAGCCATTCTTTGCCGGTTTGAATACAGGTACCGCGAACGCCTTTTTAGCATTGCCTCCATGAAACTTGAGCCGTTCTCTAAGGAGTGCGAGAAGCCCCGCGTTACGAGAATCTGCGGCACCCACAATATTTGGAAGATCACTCTCCTTAAGCTTCGTTAAAGGCACCTTGACATGGCTAACATTGTTGTTGATTTGCTTTGCCGATCGTATGGTTGCCTCGTGGATAGCACCGCTACTACGCCGCTGCACCGCACGCGAAACGAATAACGGCCTGAGCTGTCCAATCGCTTCAGTCGAGTAACTGCCGAGCATGCTCATCCGCTCGCGCAGCTCCGCTACATCGTCGATGTTCAGACGCGCCTCCAGTTCGCCACGGAAATGCGGCCACGGCTCCGGGAAATGCTGTTGCAGCCTGGCATATATCGTTGGATCGACGATCTCGCCGGTCTCCATGTCGACGAATCCTGCGCGGACCTTTTCCAGTTCCTTACGTCGCGCGTAGTCGGCCAGGCGCTTGACCATGCCATGACTGCAAGTAGCGACGACCGCCGCATCGAGTGCGTGGTGTCGATCGTTTTCGGAACGCACCTTGATCAGTCCCCAGCGAGCGCGTAGAAAGGCCGTCAGCTGCCCGTTCACCACCACGCAGCGTTTCGCTTCGCTGTCGTCGGCCAGCTTCAGATGACGTTCGACATAGTTCTTGAAGAAGCGGCAGATGTAGCGCGTGTCGTTCAAATTGCGCTCCTTGAAGTCGCGTGCGTCGTCTGCACCGAAATTCTTTCGCAACAGACGGCTGCGCTTGGCGAGCCGATAGGACTTGTTCGACTCGACCCAGGCGACGAATGCGCGCCAGCGCTCACCATCTTCGCCGCCGGGAAATGCAGTCAGGTATTCGTAGGCCGTGCGATTGCCCTTGTCGCGATTCTCCTTGACGAGCACCAGCACCTTGTTGTTCTTGCCATTGTCATAACTACGTGAGTAGGGCAAGGCATGGTCGATCTCGACATAGCCAGGCTCCAGTAGTCGGTGGATGTCGAGCGCCGTCAGCGAATAGGCACACTTCCCCTGTTGCTCGCGATACAGCCGCCACTTCTCGAACTCCGGACCTTTGGGCGGCTGGCCGAACTGCTCGGCGAACATGCCTTTGTCTTTTTCGTTGCGGTCGCGGTATTCAGCTTGCTCCTTCTCGATATCCCGCCGCCCCTCGACATAGCCCCCATCCTTTTTTGGATGCCCAACCAGCGGCTTCGCCAAATCGCGCGCCATCTCGATATGCACTGCCATCGGCGCACCGTAACGTCGAATCACCGCATTGACGACTTTGCGCGCCTGGTTGAGCGAGCGCAGTACGACCGGGTTGCGCGGCACATCCATATCGTCTCGGAACACCATGCGACCATCCTTGTCGCGCTTCGCGTAGAACGGCGGCAGATATTTGTGCTCGCCGCTGCCAGCTTCATACAACTGGCTGTGGTGATAACCGGCGCGCAGACAGGCTTCGTCATAGCGCAGCCCGCTTTCCATGTGAGGGACGATTTGTCGCAATGCCTTGAGCGAAAGTGCGTGGAATTTGTCGAAGCGGATATCGAGCAGGGCATCGCGCATTTTTTCCGGGTTCGGCAAGGTGAGCTTGCGAAGTTCGTTTTCGACTTCGCTGTCATCCTTATAAACACTCAATATCCAGGCAATGTCATCGAGTAGCTGTGGGTTTCCATCCATGGCAGCACCCGCCATGCCTTGCCATTCCGTTTCCAGTCCGGCTTTTTTCAGGGTCGTACGCAATTCTTGCCATGCAGGAATCTTGATGAGTTTTTCGGCAAGAGGATCCTTGCCTTCCTTGGTAGCACGCAATCCGGCAAACTCGAAACTTTCTGGCAGCAGACCGGCTTTCACCAGTGCGGTGTGCAGATGTTTGTAAGTCAGTTCGCTGGCTTGGGTATAAGGCAGGGGCAAGGCGACCCGCCGCTCGGTTTCATTGAGTGGCCGTGCCTCACCCTCCACGATGATGCGCAGGTTGTTGAGCCGGGTCAGCCAGACGTGACGTTCGGCAGTAAAGCTGGCTTTGGGAGCTCGGTACTCAGTTTTTTCGAAAGTACATTTACCCAACATTTTCAGCAAGTCAGCGCCGGCCAGCGGCGGTTTTTGCAGCCAGAAAATGCCGCTCTTGCGATCACCCTGCCCCAGAATGGCAGTTTCCAGTGCCGTATCGGCATGCGGATTGCCTAAAGCGCGCTGCTGCACAAACAACCGATGAAATTCTTCAGCCAGCAGCACCCGGGAAAGCGATTTGCCATAGTCACCCGCCTTGTTACGCTGAGCTTCGGGAAATTCAGTCAACACCATTTCGGCGACCGTGCGATAGCCCTTCTCTTGCATCAGCCGTGCCGTACCCGCCAGCCCTTTTTTGACTTTGCCTCCTTCACCCGTACCGTCTGCTGCCGCCTGTTTTTCTTCGGCACGACTGACCCAATGAAATCCACGATGCTTGCACAGGTGATAAATCACTCGCGCCCATTCTTCCGTCGTCAGCAATCGATCTAGCCCGGCGACCCGGAGCTGCCAAGGAGTCATGGCATGGGGCTGTTGTTTGTGGAGTGCGCTGTGCGCGTCAATCAGTCCCACACGTTTGAGCAGACGTGCCAACTTGATCTGTCGCCATGCGCGCCGCCGCAAACGACGGCGCATCAAGCGTGCGCTGCGTCTCACCAAATTGAGCGAGTCACCTTCCTTGGCGGTTTCTGCCTTGTCAAAGGCGCGCACACCCAGATCAATAATGCGTTGCTCACCGAGCACACACCAGCCCACCGAGGCTACGCCAATATCCAGACCCAGCGTATATACATGTGGCGAAATAAGCTTTGATTGCATATTGTTTCCTGATCAATATAGAATGACGACGTTGTAGCTTTCCGGGGTGAGAGCCGTTGCTGCAATAAGGTGCTACCTTCGGGTAGCGACCGAATCCGACCCGACAGGCGTGCCTGTCGGGTCTTTTACTTTCTGGCCGCCCCGGGTGGCGATATAGATTCATTATATGCGCAAGCAATCATAACGAATCGTCATGCTTTTCTGTTGCTGCCATAAGAAAATCATTGGCCACCAAGCGTGACCTTACACCGTCTGGCTTGGAACCGCATTAGCCGCAGAGATATGAGCGAATGCGCAGGATCGTCACATCGGTGACCGGCCACCTCTCCCTGAAAGGAGTCATCATGGACTGGAAAAATCGCATTACCGTTGATTCGCAGGTGCTCGTCGGCAAGCCCATCATTCGCGGCACGCGCATTTCCGTGGAATTACTGATGGAACGACTGGCCGATGGCTGGACGATGGAGCAAGTTTTGTCCTCCTACCCCCGTGTTACGCGTGATGATGTCCTCGCTGCCATTGCTTTCGTGACCGAAGTGTTCCGCGAAGAAGAATACGTCGCCATCCAGAAAGCCACGGCATGACCGCACCGCGCATGATCGTGCTGCTACGCGTGACCCATTATCAGCCCACCGATCCTGCCGAATGGCTGATCGAACTGCAAGCAGCCCGACAATTCGTCGACGGTTACTTTCGCTTCTTCGACGGACAATCCATGCGTTGTCGCCCCCCTACTGGAAACGGCCACAAATGGAAGTGCCTAATCCCGTCCCGATTTCCGCCATCGAGTACTGACTTTTATTTCAATGTGGGTAAAGCCGCAATGAGCACCGCCGACCTGTACGTCCGTAACGAGCCGGAACCAGAATCCGGGAGCCGATGCACGCCCATTGCGTTTTGAGTATAGCAACAAGATCAACAAGGAGACGAAACAATGCAGATCATGATGATAGAGATGCTGGACGGTAGCGTATGGGGCGTGCAGGTCGAGGAGATTGCCCTGATTGGCAGGCGTTGACAGACAGACGCTGTCGATTGAGGATGAGACAAAAGCAGTCTAAAACTAAGAAAGGGAGATTGGAATAATGAGCGAAAACATTGAAAACCTTTTGCTGGAATATATGAAACGAATGCAGGCCGAGATGGCGGCAATCCGCTATGACACTGCGGAAATCAAAAATCGCATGGGCAGCATTGAAACCGGCATTGTAAGAATCAGTCAGAACGAGGCAGGCAATTACGCGGAAATTATTGAAAACCGCCATATGTTCGACCGCTTATCCGCACGTGTTGAACGTTTGGAAAAGCGCTTGGAAATCGCAAGCGCTTAGAGCTTATCCCCACGCCATTCGAAACCCCACGACCCTATCGTGTTCGCGGTAGAGAAACGGGATGCGGCGCTGATACCGTATCCCGAGAATAAAGCAACCAGAAAAAATAATAGGGAAGCACATCGATGCTTTCAAACGTATGAACCAGCGTTTGAACATGCGAGCCGAGATTATCAATAAGACTCAAATATTCCGGATGCAAATGTCGCGCTCGCCAGCAATGGCGAACGAGGATTAAAACTACTCTGGTAGCCCAGCCAGCGTCGCTGGCGGATGCACAGATCGGGCAGATGCTCGACCAGGTGCAGGCGATGCTGGATGCGGCGGGTAGCCTTGAGGAATTCCGCACGATGCTGGAGGCGGCTTGACCTCAGTTGTCTGCCGAGCACTCCCTCTGCCCAGTTCGCCGAGGCTGTGCTGGCTGACCGCCAGCTGACCCACGACCAGTGGCTGGGGTTCCCGGACAACTACGAACGCATCCAGCAGGATACGGGGCTGGATGTGAAAGGGTACATCGGCATTTTGCCCGCGCAGACCCCGCGCCATGTCATGAACAGCCACCAGTACGACGGCAAAGGGCAACGCCCTGCCACCCCAGAGGATTACAACAGCGTCTGGACGGTGTTCACCGAGGCCGATGACATCAAGGCGGGCAGCAATGATGGGCACAACCATCTGGATACCATTGTGGCCGTCAAGACGATGGGGAACGAGAAGTGGCGCGCCGTGTACGAAAAACGCCCGGGGCGTAAAACCCGTCTGCTGGCTTTGGTTTCGCTGCTTATAAAAACCGCGCCGGGAAGATGAAAGGGGTGAGGCAGGCTGGGGCCGATGTTGCACGAATGCCCCCCGACCATTACGCCCGAAGCGAGTCAGCCCATACCGCCTCATTTGAAGTATAGCAACAAGATCAACAAGGAGAGATAGACAATGACCTTTGAAAAAATCGAACTGGCGGGTGGCCGCGCGGTGTTGTATCGCGGGGATAGTCTGGAACTGCTCAAGGCCGGAATGCTCAAATGTGACGCACTGGTGAGCGACCCGCCGTATGGGATTGGGTTTCAGAGGGGGGATGGCGGGAAGAAACTTTCGCCAGGTACGGTGACCTACACCGGCACGATCATCAGCGATGATCAGCCGTTTGACCCATCGCCGTGGACGGATTACTTGACCGACAAAAAGACGATGGTGCTGTTTGGTGCGGATCATTACAAGACGCGGCTGCCCGAAGGCGGGCGGTTTATTTGCTGGGATAAGAGCGTGGGGCAAGGGGGGCGTCGCGCCCGCCAATCAAACCTTAATTACCGGGTGAATAGAAACCGTAGTTGGACGCCTTCGAGTGTGCATTTTACGGCTTGTCTGGCGAGGAGCGGAGAGTACAAATGGGCGCATGGCCGCTCCCTGCAACGATGACCGAAGGAAGTCATGTGGGAAGATCAACGCGGGCAGACGACCCGTAAAATGCGTAATCGGCGACATCCACCCAAGTATTGGCACCATACAGCACGGCGCACAGTGTCATCAGAATTATTTCTTTCAAATCGTACCGCTGAGCCGGTCCGTTGCGTGGTTCTGGGAGAATGGCAAAGGCATCCATCAAGGTCATGTTTCGCCTCGACAAAGATCGAGACTACACACGATTTAGCGTGAAATACAAAAATCAGAGTCGAGTTGAAGTTTCGAGCGTAGCGAGCCAATCAGTAGCCGCCCCTTGAGGGGCGGATGGGTGGGGTGGGCGTATCGGGTAACGATTATTTCATCCTCTGCGGGTGGAGATGGTCACCATGATCGTTCACTTGGGTCTACAAGCCACTGTCGTAACTCATTGACTGTAAACGAGTTTCTCGGTCAGAGGCGTTAAGGGGGTAAATGCGATTGCCTTGCCGGCGAAACGACAACGTGATAAGCATCAGAATCCCCAACGACAAGATGTCGCGTTTTGGTTGCATCCTTACGCTTGGCTGGATTGATATGGATGCGCTTGCTAGCCGTTGTAGCCCCTCTCCTGCCGCCCCAAACATATGGGATCCCGGTGCGCACCTTGGTTGGGGCACTCTTGCTCTCGCCGCGCTTGCGGGCGGTGCGCATTTCATCGGTCATTGTTGAAGTCATTTTCGAGCCAGCCATGGTATTCGCTCCTTCCCTCTTCGCTCGCCGGTCTGAAGCTAACGATCCGTAGGGCATCTACACTGTTTGAGGCATAACCCTGTGGTCATCAGGCGCTGTGCGATGAAACCGCGCAGAGCCGGTGACATTCACGATCATGGTGGCCCACTCCACCCGCAGAGGATGAAATAATCGTTACCCGATACGCCCACCCCACCCATCCGCCCCTCAAGGGGCGGCTACTGATTGGCTCGCTACGCTCGAAGCTTTAACTCGACTCTGATTTTTGTATTTCACGCTAACGTTAGCCCGCAGTCAGCAGAATTGTGCGAGCTGGAAATGAACGTAATAGCTGCTTGTCTGCCGTTACCAGTTTTGTGTTGAGCTTGATCGCCAGAGCAATGAACTCACAGTCGTATGCCGAGCAATCGCTGTCACGGACAAGTTCCAGAACGGTGCGCGAATCAACTTCAAACTCCGCTCCAGAAAGTAAGCTCTCGGCCTCACTTTGCAGGCTACTTGCCTGGTCAAACGTGAGGGTTTTACGCCGCATATAGCCTGCCAGAATGTTACGAAATTCACTTCGCCAAAGAACAGGAGCTGCCCATTCTGGGTCCCGTTCAAGTAAAACCTCAGCATCAGCGGTGTGGTCGCCTGGTAGGTATAGATATGCCAGAACGTTCGTATCAACCACAATCATGGCCGACCCTCGCGTTTCAGTTCGTCAATGTCACGCGCACGAAACTTTTCCTTTGGCAATCCCGCACGTAGTTCCCGAGCACGAGCCAACCTTTCGGCGGGTGTTACTTTTGTCGGTAGCAATACCGACTCAAGGCACACAATTGCTTCGCTGTTCATGCTGCGGCGGTGTGCTTCTGCAGAAAGTTTCAGTCGGTCATATACAACGTCCGGAATGTTCTTTAGTGTCAGTGTCGTGGGCATGTCAATCTCCATCCATAATGGAACCATTATGGTTTCAGTCGGGCAGTCCGTCAAGTTGATGGTCTTCACCTGCGCAAAGTGCGCTTGAGCAGGCGTACTGACACTGGATTCGAACCCGCATCATCATCCTGTGCGGACTGCCTTTATCTATCGGTGTACACCGTTCTTCAGCCAAGCTCAGTGTAGTCATTGACCAGAAAATCTCATTCTGTCGCTATATCGTTCGGACAAGATGGAAAGCTGGATTAAAATAATCGACTATTGTTTTGTTGCCCATTTTGTCCTGAACGGACTGGAGACTCGCCATGAGCATGACTGAAGCCCAGGTACATAGTGCCCTGAAAGAAATCATCGACCCGAACACCGGCAAGGATTACATGGCCGGGCGTTGCCTGCGTAATCTCAAGATCGATGGAAACAAGGTCTCGCTGGGTATCGAGCTGGGTTATCCGGCGCAAAGCCAGTTGGAAAATATTCGTCAGCAAGTGACAGACAAGCTGAAAACCTTGCCGGGCGTGGGGCAGGTGGATGTGAATGTGTATGTGAAGATCGTCGCGCACAGCGTGCAAAAGGGCGTCAAGCTGATCGGCGGAGTGAAGAACATCATCGCTGTGGCGTCCGGCAAGGGCGGTGTGGGCAAGTCCACCACTGCTGCGAATCTGGCACTGGCCTTGCGTGCCGAGGGTGCGAAGGTGGGGCTACTCGATGCGGATATCTACGGGCCTTCGCAACCGACCATGCTGGGCGTGCATGGCCAGCCGGATTCGCCTGATGGCAAGAGCATGCTGCCGATGCAGGCGCATGGTTTGCAGGTGATGTCGATTGGTTTTCTGATTGATCAGGAAACACCGATGGTCTGGCGCGGTCCGATGGTCACGCAGGCTTTGCAGCAACTGCTCAACGATACGCGCTGGGATGATCTGGATTATCTAGTTATCGACCTGCCGCCGGGGACGGGCGACACCCAGCTCACGCTGGCGCAGAAAGTGCCGGTGACCGGCGCGGTGATCGTCACCACACCGCAGGACATTGCTCTGCTGGATGCGAAAAAGGGGCTCAAGATGTTCGAGAAGGTGGGCGTGCCCATCCTCGGCATCGTCGAAAACATGAGCACGCACATCTGCTCGAAATGCGGTCACGAAGAACATGTGTTCGGTGAAGGCGGTGCGGCGCGCATGGCGGCGGATCATGAGGTGGAAACGCTGGGGCAGTTGCCGCTGGATATCAGCATTCGCACAAGCACCGATGCGGGCGCGCCGACCGTGGCGGTCGATCCTACCAGTCACATCGCTGCGATTTACAAGAGCATTGCCCGCCGCGTGGCAGTGAAGATTGCACAGCAGGCCAAGGAGCTGACTGCCAAGTTTCCGGCGATTGTCATCCAGAACAGTTGATCTGACGGTGCAAGTTGTGCAATACATCGCTCATGTCGAAGCGGTGCTGACGGGGCGCGCAGTCCCCTCTTCGCGCCCCGGCCACTTGAGTGCTATCGACAAACGTCCGCTCTCTGGACGTGTCGCCGTGGGCAAACTTGGGCTGTCGGGCGACGAGCAGGGCGACACTCACGCGCATGGCGGCGTGGATAAGGCGGTGCATCTTTATGCGCGCGAGCATTACGCGCTCTGGCGTACCGAGCTGGGGGCGTTGTCGTTGCTGGAGCAGCCGGGCGCATTTGGCGAAAATCTGTCACTCAACGGTGTGGATGAGTACAGTATTTGTCTGGGCGATCGTCTGCAAATCGGCACCGTGATTCTTGAAGTGGCGCAAGGACGACAGCCCTGTTGGAAGCTCAATGATCGTTTTGCCGTGCCGAATATGGCGCGACGTTTGCAGGAAACCCTGCGTACCGGTTGGTATTGTCGCGTGCTGCAAGAGGGTGAGTTGGGTGCCGGAGATGCTGTTACCTTGCTGGCACGACCCCATCCAGATTGGTCGGTGGCGCGCTTGATGGAGGTGCTCTATCGGCGCTGTCTCGCCCCGCAGATATTGACGGAAGTACTGACTTTACCGCTGGTACCCGGATGGCATAAATTGGTCGAACAACGGTTGGCGCGTCAGCAGGTCGAGGATTGGCAAAAACGTTTAGAAGGGCCGCCAACTTCAACCGCTACAGGTTGAGATCGTAGTCATAATCGACAGTCAGCGGCGCGTGATCGGAAAATTTCTGTCCCTTGAAAACGCTGCCTGCCCTTGCAGCACCTGCAATTTCGGCGGTGGCGACGTGAAGGTCGATTCTCCAGCCGACGTTTTTTGCGTATGCCTGCCCACGATTGCTCCACCACGTATAGCCCTCGTCGCCTGCCTCGGGGTAGAGACTGCGGTAAACGTCCTTCCAGCCGCTGGCGTAGAGTTTGTCGAGCCATGCCCGTTCTTCCGGCAGGAAACCGCTGTTCTTAAGGTTGCCTTTCCAGTTCTTCAAATCGATTGGGGCGTGAGCGATGTTCCAGTCGCCGCAAATGACGAATTCGCGTCCTTCTGCCCGCAAAGCATCCAACACGGGTAGAAATTCATCGAGAAATTCGAATTTGGCTTCCTGTCGCTCCGGAGAAGATGAACCCGAGGGGACATACAACGACACGATAGAAAGATTGCCGAAATCTGCTCGGATGAAGCGTCCTTCCGCATCGAAGCCCGCATGGCCGATACCTTCGATGATCCTGTCCGGTTCGCGACGGCAGTAGATGCCGACACCGGAATACCCCTTCTTCTCTGCGCAGTGGAAGAAGCCTTTATAGCCTGCCGGATTCCGCATGGCGTCCGTCAGGTCGGCCGCTTGAGCCTTCAGTTCCTGAACGCAAACGACATCCGCATCCGTCGTCTTCATCCAGTCGAAGAATCCTTTGGTGCTTGCAGAACGGATGCCATTAAGATTGGCGGAGATGATTTTCATGGGCTTAAACAGAAGATGCCGCCTCATGGGAGGGGGAGAGGAAATAAAAAGGCTGGAAAAAGTGGTCAGAAATGTGAAATGGCTTGCAGGAGACGTGTCGATTGCGTTGTCGAGTTTCGTACAAACGGATGCGCAATACAGTCGATCATGGCAACGGCCCGATTTTGGATAGCCAAGATTCCTTGCCATGGGATGCGGCCCAGATCATGTTGGCTCCGAGCAGAATGATGCCGATACCGCAGGGAAGTCGAAGGCTGATATGCGTGTCCGCGAGGATGAGTACGAAAAGACCAGCGATGACGAAGATCATACCTAATGCGCCAGACACGATCCGGTAAGCCTTACCGCGGTAGAACTCTTTTTCCGTGTGCATGTTGGTCAGGGGAGTGGGCTTGAGGTGCTAAAGTGTGTCTTGATAGCCGGGGCGGTACATATGAAGGGGGCTAAATACTTTTTCGCCAGCCGGTTAGGGATATGATGATATGTAGCATGTAGAATCGTTGAGCAGCTATTGCAACGATCAGATTGGGAGCGTGGCATGGATTTTAGTCGGGATTTCATCGAGTTTGCCTGTCAGCAGAATGTGCTGCGCTTTGGCGAGTTCAAAACCAAATCGGGGCGTTTGTCGCCCTATTTTTTTAACGCGGGCTTGTTTGACGATGGTGCGGCACTGGGCAAGCTCTGCGAGTTTTATGCGCGCACGTTGATGGCATCGAAGCTCGAATTTGATGTGATCTTTGGCCCGGCCTACAAAGGCATTCCTTTGGCAACGGGTACGGCGATGGCACTGGCGCAGGCGGGACGTAACACGCCGTTTTGTTTCAATCGCAAGGAAGCCAAGGATCATGGCGAAGGCGGTGTGCTGGTCGGTGCGCCGCTCAAGGGACGTGTGTTGATTATTGATGATGTCATTACTGCGGGCACTTCGGTGCGTGAGTCGATGGACATCATCAAGGCGGCCGGTGCGACCCCCGCTGGGGTCGTGATTGCATTGGATCGTATGGAATGCGGCAATGGTGATCTTTCTGCGGTGCAGGAAGTGAAAGTCAATTACGGCATTCCTGTGTTGGCGATTGCCAATCTGACCGATCTCATCAATTATCTGCGCTCCCATCCGGAGCTCCAGCCCCATCTGGCTGCTGTCAAAGCCTATCGCACGCAGTATGGTGCGGGTATTGGTAACCAGAGCTGAACACCATGCTTTTTCTGCGTGCCTGACCGTGATGAAACCCAATACAGCCCGCTTGTCTGTCGTTCTGTTGCTGGCAAATATGCTATTCATTCATGCCGGTGTGGCTCATGCAGGAAAGGCCAAGTGCTGCATCAACGCGCAGGGGCGTAATGTCTGTGGCGATATCCTGCCGCAGGAATGTTACGGGCGTGCCTACCGCGAGATCAGTGAACGGGGTATAACCCTGCGTCAGGTGGAGGCTCCACTCACGGCAGAGCAGCGTGCGCAGCGTGATCGTGAGAATGAACGCAAGAAGAAAGCAGAGGCGGCCGCTCAGGAAGATCGGCGACGCAATGCAGCGTTGTTGAATACGTATGCGACTGAACGAGATATCGACTTCATGCGTGACCATACGCTGGAGCCGATGCGGGTCGCACTGAAAGAAACGGAAGCTAAGCGACTTGAGGCGCAGAAACGCAAGAAGAAATTGGAAGGCGAACTGGAGTTTTACACAAAGAAAGCTCCTCCCATGAGCCTCAAGGAACAGATTAAAACCAATGAGAGCGACCTCAAAGCCTTATCGATTCTGATCGATGCCAAGAATCAGGAAATGGAGCAGGTCAGAGCCAAGTTTGCAGAAGAAAAGCAGCGGTTCAATCAGCTGACTCAGGGGCAGAGTCAGGGGTCATCGGGCACACAAAAATTCATTCCCATTCCACTGGCACAACCCCATCACAACTGATTTACCCCAGTTTTTTTCGTAGTAAATCATTGACCTGTTGCGGATTGGCCTTGCCCTTGGTAGCTTTCATGGCTTGTCCGACGAGCGCATTGAAGGCTTTTTCCTTGCCGGAACGGAATTCCTCGACCGATTTTGCATTGGCGGCCAGCACCTCATCGATGATGGCTTCGATGGCACCCGTATCCGTAATCTGCTTGAGCCCCTTGGATTCAATGATGCTGTCGACATCGGTGCCTTCGCCATTCCAGAGGACTTCGAAAATATCCTTGGCGATTTTTCCGGAAATGGTGTTGTCGGTAATGCGCAGAATCAACTGAGCCAGTTGCGCCGGAGAAACGGGGCTATTGGCAATGTCGCGATCTTCCTTGTTGAGGCGAGCCGATAGTTCGCCCATGACCCAGTTGGCACACAGCTTGGCATGAGTATGGCCGGTAGATGTTACTGTGGTTTCGTAATAGTGCGCGAGGGATTGTGAGGCCGTCAGCGTGGTGGCATCGTAAGCCGATAGGCCATAGTCACGCTCGAAGCGTTGACGCATGGCAGAGGGGAGTTCGGGCAGCGCCGAACGGACGCGATTGATCCAGTCGGCAGAAATTTCTAGTGGCAGTAGATCGGGATCGGGGAAATAGCGGTAGTCCTGCGCGTCTTCCTTGCTGCGCATGGCGCGAGTTTCGCCGGTGTCCGGGTCGAATAACACGGTCGCCTGCTGGATTTTTCCGCCATCTTCCAATGTTTCGATTTGCCATTTGATTTCATAATCGATGGCTTGCTGCAAGAAACGGAAGGAGTTGAGATTCTTGATTTCGCGACGTGTTCCCAGCGGCTCTCCGGGGCGACGCACCGAGACGTTGGCATCACAACGGAAGGAGCCTTCCTGCATATTGCCATCGCAAATGCCAATCCAGATGACCAGAGCGTGCAGTGCTTTTGCATAGGCGACGGCTTCGGCGGAAGAGCACATATCGGGTTCGGTGACGATTTCAAGGAGTGGCGTGCCTGCACGATTCAGGTCGATGCCCGACTTGCCATGAAAATCTTCGTGCAAGGATTTTCCGGCATCTTCTTCGAGGTGAGCGCGGGTCAGATGCACTGTTTTTTCGTAAGCCTTTTCATTCTGTCCGACTTGCAGGGTCAGCGTGCCACCGCTTACAACCGGCAATTCAAACTGGCTAATCTGATAGCCTTTGGGCAGATCAGGATAAAAATAATTCTTGCGGGCAAAGATCGAACGGGGCGCAATCGTGGCATCGATCGCCAGACCAAAGCGGATGGCACATTCGACCGCCGTCTTGTTGAGCACCGGCAACACGCCCGGAAGTGCCAGATCGACCGCGCAAGCCTGTGCATTGGGCTCGGCACCAAAGGCGGTGGAGGCACCCGAAAAGATTTTGGATTGCGTTTGTAACTGGACGTGGGTTTCCAGACCGATGACAACTTCCCAACTCATGATTTTGCTTTCCGATAATGACGATGGGCGTTGCGGTTCCGTTCAGTGAAGAAAGAAAGCGCAGCGCCCGTTTGAAGCGAAGTGAATCAAAGTAAAACGAAGATACGACAACAATGACTGTATCAGATGCAGACAGGCTTAGATCGTCAGGCCGATGTTCGCGCCATGACGGGTGGATTCCGCCATGTGGCGCGGCAGCCAGGCCGCACCGGCGATGTACAGTTCCTGCACGCTGCCATCGGCCTTGAGCTGGTCGTACAGTTCGCTTTGCGGGGTTGAAGCATAGACCAGCACCACGCTGTCGAAGCCTTCTTCGTGATAGGTCTTGCCGCCCCATGCCGAAGCAAGTTCGAGGTTCTTACCCTCGACTTTTTTCAGCACCAGATTGGTCTTGACCGTGACGTTGAATTCTTCCATGCGCTTATGCACCATACCGATGGAATAGCGGGCGATTTCCGAACCCAAGTGCACCGACTTGTGGAACACCGTAACTTCCTTGCCTTGCGCGGCGAGGAATTCGGCGACACAGGGGGTTTCGTAATAGTCTTCCTGCGAAATCACCGCGACGCGCTGGCCGGTTTGCGCCTTGCCCTGCATGACATCCCAGCCCTGCACCACATGCGCCTGTGCCAGACCTTCGACATCATGCGGCACGCGCGGCGTGGAGCCGGTGGCGATCACCACGGCATCCGGCTTGAGTGCCTTAATGGCCGCCATGTCAACGCTGGTTTCCAGCTTGACGGTTACACCCGAGCGGATCATTTCGTTTTCTTCGAAGTAGATCTGGTCTTCAAAAGAATCGCGTCCGGCGACCTTGGATGAAATCAGCAGTTGGCCGCCCAGACGCTTGTTTTTGTCGAGCAGCGTGACGTTGTGGCCGCGCTTGGCAGCAATACGCGCGGCTTCGCAACCGGCCAGACCACCGCCGACCACCACGACATTTTTCTTTTTCGCGGCGGGCTTGAACTGTTCTTCCCAGCGCAGCTCGCTGCCGATCACCGGATTGATCGAGCACATCGGCGTGTACGGGAAGGTGGCGGGCTCGGAAGCCTCGTCGATACAGCGCGTACAGGCGATGCAGCGACGAATTTCATCGAGACGGCCTTCCTTCGCCTTGATGGCGAATTCCGGATCAGCGATACCGGCGCGCACCATGCCGACGAGGTCGCAATAGCCGTTTTTCAGCAGGTCTTCGGCGACCACCGGGTCGTTGATGCGGCCGGTAAACAGCACCTTGATCTTCGGGTCGAGATCGACGCGCGCGCCCTTGCCGACATCGCGGAACTGGCCGTGGCCATAATAGGAATTCGGCACATAGGACGGTGCACCCCAGCAGTGACCGACGTCGATATCGACGAAATCGAGGAGGCCGGTTTCGCCGATCAGGTAAAGCATTTCGCGCATTTGCAGATTGTCGTAACCGCCTTCGCGGAACTCCATGCCGGCCATGCGGATGCCGACCGCCAGCTTGCTGCCGACGCGGGCGCGGATGCGTTTCAAGGCTTCAACGACGAAGCGGATGCGATTTTCCGGGCCACCGCCCCACTCATCGGTGCGGTGGTTGGTCACCGGCGAGAGGAAGGCATAGCCCAGCGTTTCGTGGGCGCAGTGCAGTTCCACGCCATCGGCACCGCAGTTCATCGCGGCTTCAGCGGCATCGGCGACGATATCAAGATGTGCCTGAATCTCGGCTTCGCCCAGAACATGCGGGGTGTAATCCTGCGCGCCGATGACTGGCACGGCCGAGGGCGCCCAGACGGCGTTCAGGTGGGTGAGTTGCACCACGACCACCGCGCCATGCTTGTGAATTTCTTCGCAGAATTTCTTTTTGCCTTCAAGGAAGGCGGGGTTTTGGTAGCTGGCAAACGGTGTGCCGAAGCCCACCGCGAGACCGATTTCCGGCGGCGTGACCGGCGGGAAGGGGGAATTCAGCAACCAGGTTTCGCTGCCGATCCAGCCCGTGCCACCCTTGGCCTTCGCGCCGTGGTGGGCGATGAAGTTTTCATCAATCAGGCCGGGAGCCATCGACGAGTTGATGGTGTTGGTGGTTTCACAAATGCGGTTGGGCACCTTCATCGGGCCGACTTGCAGGGGTGAGAACAGGTGGTCGAAATTCACGTTAGCCATATTTCATTTTCTCCAGAGGGGGAATGCGGCGCAGAGGCGTGGATACAAGCAATAAGTAACAAGCCCAGGACGCTGCCTGGGCTTGAAATTGAAAAACAAAGGTTCAGAGCTTCTTCTGGATTTCCAGGCTGACCATGGGGAAGGGACGGTCGGTGGTCTTCTGGAAATAGCCCCAGGCGGGGAACACCTGATCGAGCTGCGGCCACAGTGCTTTGCGCTCGGCATCGGTCACGTCGCGGCCGATACAGACGTACTGGTCGTGATCCTTCTGTACCCAGCAGGTGCGATTGGTCTTCATGTTGGTAAACCAGGTCGGATCCTGATCGTAACCGGCCAGTGAGCCGACGATCACCATGTGCTCGCCCCACTGCAAAAACACCAGCGGCGTGGTGCGCTTTTCGCCAGACTTGCGCCCCAGCGTGGTCAACAGCAGCGTCGGCAGGCCGGAAGGCGAACCTTTACCGGTCGACCAGCCTTCCGGATTGGCTTTGTAACGCTCCACATCGGCCTTGGCATCGCCACGAATCTTGTCGAGTGAATCCGTTGCCTTTTTCAGCCACTCGAACTGCTCTTCGGTCATGAACTCGGGTTTGGGAAGATTGTCGCGATTATCGGTTGCCATGGATTGTTACCTTTCTTGTTGAGAGGATTACGGATGATTTATTGCTAAGCCTGCCGTAAATTAGTGAGGGCTGATGAGGATTTGAAGGGTATTCCGAACGGGCAATTCTGGCTGTTTTTGGTAAATTTTGCAATGTTTCAAATGCATTCGGCTTTGCACTGGAAGCCCTGTTTTTCGCAGCAACGGGACGAACTGCGCTATGATGGGCTGTTTTGTAATAACGGACATTTCATCATGGCCGGTTTGGATAAAAATACGCCGCACCCCAGTGAAATCAAACTGCACAAACAGTCGCGCCTGCTGGAGGTCACCTTTTCCGATGGGCAGCAGTTTTCGCTCCCCTTTGAGTTTTTGAGAGTCTATAGCCCCTCCGCCGCAGTGCGTGGGCATATGCCGAGTCAGGCGGTGTTACAAACGGGCAAGCGTAACGTCGATATCGTGGATATTCAGCCGGTCGGTCATTACGCCATCAAGCTGGTCTTTTCGGATGGTCACGACACGGGTCTGTATTCCTGGGACGTGCTGTATCGTCTGGGCAGCCAGCAGGAGGCTCTTTGGCAGGACTATCTCAACCGTCTGGAAGCGGCGGGTGCCAGCCGTGATATTGATACCACTCCCTCTCCCCACAAAAAAAGCGGCTGCGGACATTGATCATGAACAAGACACAAACGCATTTCGGTTTCAAACAGGTCGCCGAAGACGAAAAAGCCGCGCATGTTGCCGAGGTCTTTTCTTCCGTCGCCCAGAAATATGACGTCATGAACGATCTGATGTCGATGGGGCTGCATCGGCTCTGGAAGCAATTCACGATTCAGGTTTCTGGCGTTCGCAAGGGCGAGCGTGTACTGGATGTGGCAGGTGGCACGGCGGATCTGGCACGCGCTTTTGCCAAGCGTGTGGGCGCGACAGGACAGGTCTGGCTGACGGATATCAATAACGCCATGCTGACGGTCGGCCGTGATCGCCTGCTGGATGATGGCCTCATCATGCCGACGGCGCAGTGCGATGCCGAAAAACTCCCCTTTCCCGACGACTATTTTGACTGTGTGACGGTAGCCTTTGGCCTGCGCAATATGACGCACAAGGATCAGGCATTGGCAGAAATGCGCCGTGTGCTCAAGCCGGGCGGACGATTGCTGGTGCTGGAGTTTTCTCGCGTCTGGGAGCCTTTGACGACCGCCTACGATCTATATTCTTTCAAGATATTGCCCTGGCTGGGGCAAAAGGTTGCCAATGATGCCGAGAGTTATCGTTATCTGGCGGAATCCATTCGTATGCATCCCGATCAGGAAACCTTGCAGCAGATGATGGAAGGGGTTGGGCTCAAGCGTGTGGAGTTTTTCAATCTGACCGCAGGTGTCGTCGCGCTGCATCGGGGTTACAAGCTGTAAGCGCAGGCGATGGTTCTGTCATTGCGTGTGGAGTTGATTTGTCTTGCTTGAAATTGGCTGCGATGTCGTCACATCCGGTTTGTTGTCCTTTTGTTTGAATCAGGAGTTTTTTGATGAAACGTTTTTCTATTTTTGCCGTGGTGTTGACGTTGGCGATCAGCGTGTCCATCCCCGATGCTGAAGCGCGTCGTCTGGGCGGCGGCTTGTCCTCCGGAATGAAGCGTGGCAGTAGCATTACTCAACGCCAGGCCACGCCACCATCAACACCCGCCCAAAACATGGGGCAGGCTCAATCGGCGCGTTCTGCCGCAACATCGACACCGACAACGCCGCAGACGCAGCCTTCCGGGATGCGTCGTTGGCTCGGGCCATTGGCCGGGCTTGCAGCAGGGGTGGGGTTGGCCGCGCTGTTTTCGCACTTGGGCATGGGGGCAGAGATGGGCTCTTTCATGATGCTGTTGCTGGCGGGCGTTGCAATTTTTCTGGTGGCAAGATTTGTGATGAAGCGTATGGCGCCTTCGCCTGTGCCGCAAATGCAGCCTGCGGGTGCGGGCTTGATGTCAAACGCGAATCTGAATCCGCATGCTTCCTTTGAGCCCTCTTCCCCGCCGGCTTCCTCGTCTTCAATGGCAGAGCGGAACGATACGACATTCACTGTGCCTGCCGATTTCGATGTCGACGCCTTTTTACGTCAGGCCAAACGCAACTTTATCCGGCTGCAAGCGGCCAATGACGCCGGCAATATGGAAGACCTCCGCGCTTTCACTTCGCCTGAAATGTATGCTGAAATCCAGATGCAGTACCAGGAGCGTGGCAAGGCACAACAGCACACCGATGTGATGCAACTGGAAGCCGCGTTGCTGGATGTAACGAATGAGTATCCGAGACAGCTTGCCAGTGTCCGCTTCTTTGGACTCATCCGCGAAACCCCCGATGCTGCGCCAGAAAATTTCACTGAAATTTGGCATCTCTCTCGACCCTTGGACGCCAGCCAAGGCTGGGTGATTGCAGGCATTGAGCAGGTCAACTGATTGACGGCGCATGAGTTCATGCTCGAACACCTGACACTCAGCACACTCAATCACCTGTTGGCAGGATCCGATTGGGCGCGCGACCGTTTGCGCCCGTTTGCGGGGCGTCATCTGCATGTGTCCTTGCTGCCTGTGCAGATGACCTTGCTTGTCGATCCGGAAGGCTATTTCGCCACCAGTGCGCGAACCGAGACGGATGTTGATGTGCGGATTACCTTGCCCCCTGCGGCAGGTGCACGAATGTTCGGCGGCGTGGAAGCCTTGATGCAGGAAGCGCACATCGAAGGCAACGCCGAATTCGCACAAGAGATCGGCTTCGTACTACGAAATTTGCGTTGGGATTACGAAGAAGACCTCAGCCGTCTTGTGGGTGACATTGCAGCGCGCCGTCTGACGACATCGGTGGGCGGCTTTTTGCGCTGGCAACGGGATGCCATGCAGCGCTTCACAGAGAATGCGGTGGAATACCTGACGGAAGAACAGGCCGTATTGGCGAAACAAGGTGATTTGCAAAAAATGGCGCGCGATGTGCGTGCGCTGGAAACCGCGCTGGATGCTTTGGAACGCGCTGATTTGCAGCGGTGAGTCGGCAGCATGAAGCTCACGCAATAAAACAAGCATTTTTTGATCTGTGTGACGTAGAGACGCAATCTCTGAACGTCCATCTCACGTTATCTTGACATCGCCTGAGATTAGACTGTACAGTACAGTCTAATCAGTATTTGATTTCCTTCTTTTTGAGACATCAATGACTTCTGTCACGGAATGTTCTTTACTCGACGCGCGTGCGCGGCTGGTGGATGCGGCGGCCAGTGCGTTTTATGCCCAGGGCTACCATGCCAGCATGGATGCGATTGCTGCGCAGGCGGGTGTGGCGCGGCAGACGCTCTACAATCATTTTTCCAGCAAGGAAAAGCTGTTTATCGAGGTCATTCGGCGTGACAGCGAGCGCATGATGCTCGCATTGGAGGAGAACGAGGGCGATCTGCGAACCCGGTTGATCCGCTTTGCGCTGGCTTTTCGTGCGGTGGTGTACAACCCGCGAGGTATCGCCTTGTATCGCACCCTGATTGCCGAAGCGGTGCGCTTTCCTGAAATGATCGTGGCTTTTTACGAAACAGGGCCACAGCGTACTTTCAATGAGCTTGAGCAGTTATTTGAAAGTGAAATCCGTGCAGGCCGTTTTCAGTGCGAGAACAGAGCGCCGGACGCGGCTTCGTTCGCGGCGGACATGCTCTTGAGCATGTTGACGGGTCATGAACGTGCTCGTTATCTGCTGGGACTGGAGCAGTCTTTTCCCGAAGATGAACATGAACACGCGCGTGTCGAACGCATTATCGACACGTTTTTGTGCATGTTTTTGCCGTCAGACAAAGCATTGCAATCGCAACAAACAAAGCAAGCCCGAAAAAAATGAATCCGACACCATTGACACCATTGAACCCATCGAAACAAAACCCCCTTCGTTCTGTTGGGGATGAACAAGGAGCTTTCATGACTTCACGTCTTTATTCAACCCCCTTGTGGGCAGCGGGTCTGGTCGTGCTGGCTTTGGTCGCATGTAGTGGCGAAGGGCAAAAAGCTGCGGGAGGCGCCGGGATGGGAGCCGGGGGGCCGCCGCCGGCAGAGGTGGATGTGATGTCCCCCGTCACAACGACGGCTGCACTGACGGAAGACCTCCCCGGACGTTTGCAGGCGTATCGCACGGCACAGATTCGGGCGCGCGTCGAGGGGGTGCTGGAAAAACGTCTGTTCGTTGAAGGCAGCGATGTCAAGCAGGGCGATACGCTGTTTCAAATTGATGATCGAACCTACAAGGCCACAGCATCTTCCGCTGTGGTCGATGTCGAAGTCATGAAAGCGGCATTGAAGCGTTACGAGCCGCTGTTACCCAGCAAGGCGGTGAGCCAGCAGGAATACGATCAGGCACAGGTCAAGCTGATGCAGACTGAAGCGGCATTGGCGCGTGCGCGATTGGATCTGGAGAATACCCGTGTGCCTGCGCCTATTTCGGGGCGTATCGGTCGGGCACTGGTGACGGAAGGTGCTTTGGTGGGCAAGGGAGAAGCGACGCATCTGGCAACGATCGAGCAGGTCGATCCTATTTATGTGAACTTCACTCAGTCGAATAGTGAGTTGCTGCATTTGCGACAGGCCATCAAGGCCGGCAAGATGCAGCAGGCCGATCAAGCGCGTGTGGAATTGATCCAGGAAGACGGCAGCGTCTATGCCTTGCCGGGCAAGCTGCTGTTCAGCGATTTGTCGGTAGATCCGGATACGGGTGCGGTGAATTTGCGCGCCAGTTTCCCGAATCCAAAACATGAATTGTTGCCCGGTCAATTTGTTCGTATTCGCGTCAATCAGGCACAAATTGACAAGACGATACGCGTGCCTCAGCGTGCGGTGCAGCGTAATGAATCCGGTGCCTTTGTGCTCGTGGCAAATGCTGAAAACAAGGTGGAACCTCGCCCCATCAAAACAACGGGCATGAGCGGTTCGGACTGGCTGGTGAGTGACGGCCTCAAGCCGGATGACAAGGTGATTGTCAATGGGATTCAAAAGGCACGTCCGGGAAGTACGGTCAAACCTGTGCCCTGGCAGCCTGCTATGGCTGCGGCTGCACCTTCGACGGGAGCGGCGGATTCAAGCCCGCCTGCTTCTGATAAATCCAAAGCTCATCCGTAACCGTAAGGCGCTGACATGCTTGCCAAATTTTTTATTGACCGCCCCGTCTTCGCCTGGGTGATCGCCTTGATCATCCTGTTGGGGGGCGCGCTTTCCCTGAAGAATCTGCCGATTGCGTCTTATCCTTCGGTCGCCCCTCCGGCACTGGCTATTTCCGTGAATTATCCCGGCGCATCAGCGCAAGTCATGGAAGAAACCGCGACGGCACTGATCGAGCAGGAAATGAATGGTATCGAACACCTGCGCTATATGGATTCCACCAGCGAGCAGGGTACGGCGACCATCAATCTGGTTTTTGAAAGCGGTACGGATCTCGATATTGCCTCGGTGGAAACCCAGAACCGTGTCAAACGGGTTGAAGCCCGCTTGCCCGAAGAAGTGCGGCGCATGGGGGTGACGGTGTATAAATCAGCACGTAATTATTTGCTGATTTCTGTGCTCTATTCGCCTGACAAGAGCCTCGATCATGTGGCCATCGGCAACTATGCTGCAACGCATGTGCTGGAAAATATCCGTCGTGTCCCCGGTGTGGGTGAAGCCATTTTGCTGGGTACGGAATATTCCATGCGTTTATGGCTCAATCCGGAGCGTCTACAGGCGTATCGCCTGACTCCGGGCGATGTCATGCGTGCGGTGCGCGCACAGAATGTGCAGATTGCCACGGGTGAAATTGGTCAGACACCGACCACGGCTGGCCAGCAGTTGAATGCCATAATCACCACGCATAGTCGTTTGTCGACCCCGGAAGAGTTTGGCGATGTGATTGTGCGTGCAACACCCAACGGGGCAGCCGTTCGTCTCAAGGATGTGGCGCGGGTGGAATTGGGCGCACAGGATTACTCGGTCAGCGCACGCTATGACGGTCAGCCGGCTGTCGGGATTGCCGTGCGCACCACCCCGGGTGCCAATGCACTGGAAACGGCACGCGCAGTCAAGGCTAAATATGCCGAGCTCGCCAAGAGCTTCCCCAAGAATGCCATTGGCTGGACGATTCCTTATGACACGTCGAAATTCGTTGATGTCTCGATCAAGGAAGTTGTGCATACCCTCATCATTGCCATGCTGCTGGTGTTTGGCGTGATGTATCTGTTCCTTGAAAATCTGCGCGCCACCTTGATTCCTGCAATCGTCATGCCGATTACATTGGCAGGTGCTTTGACTGGCTTGTACGTATTTGGTTATTCCATCAACGTCCTGACGCTTTTTGCCATGGTGTTGGCAATCGGTATCGTCGTGGATGATGCCATCGTCGTGGTTGAAAACGTTGAACGCATCATGCGTGAAGAAAAACTCGGTGCGCGCGATGCTACCCGCAAGGCAATGGATCAGATCATTGGCGCCATCATTGCCATTACGCTGGTGCTTTCGGCAGTGTTTGTTCCCATGGCCTTTTTCAGCGGTTCGGTCGGGGCGATTTATCGACAGTTTGCCGTCACGCTGGTGATTGCCATGATGTTTTCGGCACTGCTCGCGCTGACCTTGACCCCCGCCTTGTGTGCCACGATGCTCAAACCGCATGTCGATCACGTCGATGGCCATGAACGCCGGGGTTTCTTTGGCTGGTTCAATCGTTTCTTCAATCGAACGACGCAGGGCTATAAGTCCGGTGTGACGCGCATTCTGCGGCGATCGGGAATGTATCTGGTGCTGTATGCCGTTTTGATTGCCTGTGTGGCCGTGATGTTCGTGCGCTTGCCCAGCGGTTTTCTGCCGGATGAAGATCAGGGATATTTCGTCGGGATTTTGCAGTTGCCTCCGGGGGCGACAAAAGAACGCACGATCGAAGTGTTGTCGCGTGTTGAGCAGATGTATCTGAAACAGCCCGAGGTCGAGCATGTCATTGGTGTGGCGGGCTTCTCTTTCGCCGGACGTGGGCAGAATATGGCGACCAACTTCGTGAACCTCAAGCCTTGGGATGATCGACCGGGAGAGGCGCATTCTGCGGCATCGATTGCCAAACGCATGAACATGATGTTCTTCGGCATCAAGGAGGCGATGGTCTTTGCGGTCAGTGTGCCGCCGATTCCCGAATTGGCGGCATTGGGCGGCTTCGATTTCCGTCTGAAGGATCAGGGTGCGCAAGGACGAGACAAACTGCTCGAAGCGCGCAACATGATGCTGGGCATGGCTTCTCAGCATCCGGCACTGGCAGGCGTGCGACCTGAAGGTCAAGAGCCCGCACCGCAACTCCGACTCGATATCGATCGTCTCAAGGCACGCGCCATGAGTGTGGATATCGCAGAAATCAACGAAACCCTGCAATCCACGCTGGGTGTTGCCTACATCAATGATTTCGTCCATGAAGGCCGTATCCAGCGTGTGCAGATGCAGCTCGATGCCCATGCCCGCAACAATGTCGATGCGGTCATGCAGTTGAGGGTGCGAAACACACGCGGTGAGCTGGTGCGCCTGAGCGATATTGCCACCCCGCAATGGATCGTCGGCTTGCCGCGACTCGATCGTTATAACGGGCAACCTTCGATGAAGCTGGCGGGCGGGCCCTCACCCGGCCACAGTACGGGTGAAGCACTCAAGGCCATGGAAGAAATCGCCGCCAAATTGCCGCCCGGTTTTGGTTACGAATGGTCAGGGACTTCGTTTGAAGAACGGGAGTCGGGCACACAAGCCCCCTTCCTGTTTGCCGTCTCGCTGATCGTCGTGTTCCTGTGTCTCGCAGCACTTTATGAAAGCTGGTCGATTCCTTTCGCGGTGTTGCTGGTCGTGCCGCTGGGGTTGTTCGGGGCGCTGGCGGCGGTGTATCTGCGTGGTCTTCCCAATGATGTGTACTTCAAGGTGGGGCTGATCGCCATCATTGGTCTGTCGTCGAAGAACGCCATTCTCATCATCGAGTTTGCGCGTGAATTGCAGGAAAAAGGCATGTCGCTGGTCGATGCGACGCTGGAAGCCTGCCGCCTGCGTTTTCGTCCGATTTTGATGACTTCCATTGCCTTCATTTTCGGCGTGCTACCGCTGGCTATCAGCAGTGGCGCGGGTGCGCAAAGCCGTCATGCGCTGGGTACGGGTGTGATGGGTGGCATGATTGCCGCCACCGTACTGGCTGTGCTGCTCGTGCCGGTATTCTTTGTCGTCATCCGCCGCTTTTTCCCGGGACATGCCCGTCATCATTATTCCGATCAAGCTGCATCCAGGCAGGAGCCTACTCATGAATAAGTGCAATCGCTTTCATCAGGCCCGCTGGGTGTCTCTCTTACTGGCAGTAGGAGGATTGGGAGGCTTGGGAGGTTGTGCTACCGGACCGGATTATCATCGTCCGCAACTGTCCATCCCTTCTGCATGGCAGCAATCCGATGAAACTCAATCGCAACCCACTCAGGTATCGAATGAGGCATCTTCGTCCCCATCTGCATCCCCAACTCAGACGCAGCAACAGGCCTTGCCAGACTGGCCTGTCTATTTTGACGATCCGCGCCTTCAGGCACTCATCCATCAGGCACTGGAATATAACCACGATCTGAAAATTGCCACCGAGCGCATTTTTGAAGCGCGTGCATTGCATGGGATAACGAATTCCGGAAAATGGCCAGAGTTCGAGTTGCTGGGTAAGCGTGAGGCCGCGCTTACGCCGGGTGATCTGAATATGGCGGGAAAGCCCTTGTCAGCGCAGCGTTATGACGTGGGTATCGAGCTGCTGAACTATGAAATCGATTTCTGGGGACGGGTCAAGCGTCTGGATGAGGCTGCGTTGGCGAACTATCTGGCGACGGAAGAAGCACAACGAGCTTTTCGGCTCTCCCTGATTGCCGAGGTGGCGAATGCCTATTACACCCAGTGCGAACTTCATGAACGTTTGATTGTGGCGCGGATTGCGGCAGAAAATCGGATTGAAGTCGCGAAACTTTCTGATCAACGCCGTCAAGCCGGGCTCATGGGTTCAATGGAATATCTGCGCGCCGCGTCGGCGGCTGAAGCCGCTCGCAATGATCTGGCGATGCTGGAACAGGCTGCTGTTGCAGCAGATCGCACGTTGTTGCTACTCACGGGGCAGATGACGGCATCACGGCCGCATCAACTGCCTGCTGCACGCGCTTTGTCGGCACAAAACCTGAATCCACTCACGCCCAATCTGCCTGCGGAAGTGCTGTTACGTCGCCCGGATGTCCTGGCGGCCGAGCAGCACCTGATTGCGGCCAATGCCAATATTGGCGCCGCACGCGCAGCTTTCTTGCCACGGCTGACATTGACGGGCTTATTTAGCACGGCCAGTGCAGGCTTATCCAATCTCTTCGATGCGGGGAGCCGTGCCTGGTTGTTCAAGCCTCAATTACGTGTGCCTATTTTTAACGGAGGGCGCAATGAAGCTAATGTCGATCTGGCCGAGGCGCGCAAAAATATCGCTGTTGCTGAATACGAAAAAACCCTACAGCAGGCCTTCCGTGAAGTGGCGGATCTTTTGACGGCGCGCAGCCAGTTGGCGGAACAGCTCAAGGCACAGGAAGCGAATCAACGCATCCAGGCTGAACGGGTGCAACTCTACGAAGCGCGTTACAAGGCGCAGATTTCACACTATTTCGAAGTCCTCGACGCACGACGTGATTTGCAGATGGCCGACCAGATGCTGCTCCAAACCCGACGTGCCGTGCTCTCGAATGCCGCACAGCTTTACAAGGCGCTGGGTGGAGGGGCGGAAAACCACAAGCCACAAGCACAAACGGCGGGAGTCACGCCGAGCAAAGTAGAATAGCGTGTCCCCCCCCCACGCCCGGAGCCGTTTCATGTCGTCAGCATCACACCCTGATCCTGAACCTGATTATCTCGTCGAACTCAGCGGCGTACATTTTGCCTATGGCGAGCATCAGGTATTGAAAGGCATCGACCTGAATATTCACCGTGGCAAGGTGGTGGCGATTCTGGGTGTGAGTGGCAGTGGAAAAACGACTTTGCTGCGTTTGATGGGCGGCCAGTTACGCCCGAGTCGTGGCAGCGTCAAGGTCGCAGGCAGCGAAGTCTCTGAACTCGACCATGACGGGCTTTACGCATTGCGTCGCAATATGGGCATGATGTTCCAGATGGGGGGCTTGTACAGCGACATGTCGGTTTTCGACAACGTCGCCTTCCCCATGCGCGAGCTAACCGATCTGCACGAGGACATCATTCACGATCTGGTGTTGATGAAACTCCAAGCCGTGGGCTTGCGTGGCACAACACGCATGATGACCGGCGAGCTTTCCGGCGGCATGGCGCGACGCGTGGCACTGGCACGCGCCATCGCCCTCGACCCCATGCTCATCATGTATGACGAGCCGTTTGCCGGGCTGGATCCAATTTCGCTGAATGTGATTGCCAATCTCATCCGCACCCTCAATGACGCGCTCGGCGTGACTTCCATCGTGGTGACTTACGACATGTCGGAATCATTGAAGGTCGTGGATTACGCTTACTTCGTGCACAACGGCGTGGTGGTCGCCGAAGGTGTTGCCGCAGAGATGTTCGACTCCGACAATCCCTTTGTCGATCAGTTTGTACACGCCCGCGCCAACGGCCCAGTGGCTTTTCATACGCCCAGTCAGGCATATCCACTCGACCTCGGACTGGCTTGAGCCTTCACTCAAAAAGCAAAACGGCAGACCCAAGGTCTGCCGTTTTGCTTTGTTACTACGGACTACGGCAATGCGCTGATTAACGCACTGCGGCGCGACGCTTGGTGCGCACGATCTGATACGCACGTCCCAGATAACCGATCGGCGCGCTCCAGATATGCACCAGACGGGTGAAGGGGAAGAAGAGGAATACCGACATGCCGAGGAACATGTGGAATTTGTAGACGCCATCCACATTCTTCACCAGGCTGGGATCCGGGTGCAGGTAGAGAATGCTCTGTACCCACTCGGCCAAGCTAATCATCACGGCAGCATCGCCATGATTGGCGTGACCAATCGAGGTCGGGAGGGTCGACAGACCGGCCGCGACGGTGAGTACTAGCCAGCCGAGAATGTTGATGTCGATCCAGCGTGAAGCTGCACGCACGCGCGGATTGGTCATACGACGCATCCACAGCATGACAGCACCGATCAGGCAGGCTGTACCGAACACCGCGCCCGCACAAATTGCGATCCACTGGTGAGCCAGATCGGAAAGACCGATCCCCGTGAAAATGGCATGGGGCGTCAGCAAACCGACGATATGGCCACCGAATAGCCCGAGGATGCCGTAGTGAAACAGGTTGCTGGCCGCACGCATGCCGCTCTTGGAGAGCAATTGGCTGGAGTCACTCTTCCAGGTGTATTGCTCGGTGTCGAAACGGATCCAGCTACCCAGCAGGAAGACCGTGGTGGCGATGTAGGGATACACGCCGAAGATGAAGTTGTGCAGGAAGTTATCCATAGATTTCTCCGTTGATCTGTTTGTTATATCCGTGAGTCGGGCTCAGGCTCAGGTCGAGCAGGGACGATCCACCTTGGGCGGGCTGCTCCAGTCCACCGGTGGGTCAAAATCGCCATCATCCAGACAGGGGTCTGTCTTGATGGCGGGCTTGGGCTCTTCCATGTCATCGGGTGCGGCGACGAGCTGGCTGCGCTGCTCAATCAGCTGAATCAGGCTGGCATAGATACTGCCCCCATCTTCCAGATTGACGCGCAACTGACGCAGCACTTTGGTCCAGCGCGAGAGGAACAGCTTCGCCTCATCCGCATCCAGCATGCTGATAAATTCCAGCATCAGCGGCAGATAATCCGGCAGCTCCTTGGCATCTTCATTCAGCTCGAAGCCATAGCTCTTGTAATACTCGCCCAGATCAATCAGTGCCGGACCACGATTCTTGTCCTCGCCGATTAGATGATGGGTCATGTGCATGCTGTGCTCGGGCACCATGTCGAAGGTACGAACATACTCTTCTTCGAGCACCAGCGGCTCGCGGGTGACGCGTGCCTCCAGCTTGTCGAGGAAAGCGGCGAGTATGCTGCGCTCGTCCGGGCCGATGTCGTCTGCACTGGTTACCGCTGCCCGGATTTCGGGCAGGGCAGCACGCAGATCGGCATCAGGATATTCGAGCAAGGATGAAACAATGCGATAGAACATCATGATGTCCTCCGATTAACGATCATCAGCCAAAGGGGCTTGTTCGCGTGATTCGACGGTTTCCTTGCGGCGTTCGGGGAACAGCGAGTTTCCGCTGATACCGGCCGAGGAGTCGTTGCCGAAGGTGAAGCCGTTTTGACCTTGGAAGCCATAGAAATCGTCTTCGGTCAGTTCGGCATGACCCGTCGGGATCACGAAACGGTCTTCGTAATTGGCAATTGCCATCAGCTTGTACATGTCCTTGGCCTGCTGCTCGGTCAAGCCGACCTTGGTCAGTGCGCGGGTATCCGGCTGACCATCGACATGCACCGAACGCTGGTAGGAGCGCATCGCCATCATCTTGGCAATCGCGTCGAACACCGGCTGTTCCTTACCTGCGGTGAGCAGGTTGGCCAGATATTGCAGCGGGAAGCGCAGCGCATCGGCACGCGGAATCACGCCATCCGGCTCGGTCGGCAACTGACCTTGGTCGATCGCGGACTGCACCGGCGAGAGCGGCGGCACATACCAGACCATCGGCAGGGTGCGGAACTCGGGGTG
>CAYTHB010000030.1:0-32230 GCA_964437515.1 uncultured Sterolibacterium sp. | reverse complement strand
CGCATGGCGCGCATCGGTCATGAACTGCTCGCCGATCTGGAAAAGGAAACCGTCGATTTCGGCCCCAACTACGACGGCTCCGAGCAAGAACCGCTGGTACTGCCCACCCGCGTCCCCAACCTGCTGATTAACGGCAGTGCCGGGATTGCCGTGGGTATGGCCACCAACATTCCGCCGCACAACTTTGGTGAAGTAGTGGATGGCTGCCTCGCCCTGCTCGCCGACCCGGAAATCACTATCGAGCAACTCATCGACATCATCCCCGCGCCCGACTTCCCTACGGCGGGTCTGATTTATGGAGTCGCCGGCGTACGCGAAGGCTATCTCACCGGGCGTGGCCGCGTCGTCATGCGCGCACGCACCCACATCGAGGAAAACGAAAAGAACGGCAAGCAGTCGATCATCGTTGATGAACTGCCCTATCAGGTCAACAAAAAAACCCTGCTGGAAAAAATCGCCGAACTGGTCAACGACAAAAAGATCGAAGGCATCACTCACCTGCAAGACGAGTCCGACAAAGACGGCATGCGTATGGTGATCGAACTGAAGCGCGGCGAAATGCCTGACGTGGTGCTCAATCACCTCTACAAGCAAACGCAGCTGCAAGACACCTTCGGCATGAACATGGTCGCACTGGTCGATGGCCGCCCGCGCCTGCTCAACCTCAAAGAGATGCTCGAAGCCTTCCTCGCCCACCGGCGCGAGGTGATTACCCGGCGCACCGTCTTTGAACTACGCAAGGCACGCGAGCGCGGTCACATCCTCGAAGGCTTGGCGGTGGCACTCTCCAATGTCGATGAAATCATCGCCCTGATCAAAGCCGCGCCGACCCCTGCGGAAGCCAAGCGTGGCCTGATGGCGCGCACCTGGACATCGACGCTGGTCACCGACATGCTCGCCCGTGCCGCCGCCGAAGCCTCGCGTCCCGAAGGGCTCGCGCCTGAATTCGGTCTGGGCAAAAATGGCTATCTGCTCTCCGACACACAAGCGCAAGCCATCCTTGAGCTGCGCCTGCAACGCCTGACCGGCCTGGAGCAGGACAAGATCATTGCCGAGTACAAGGAAGTGATGGACATCATCGCCGACCTGCTCGACATCCTCGCACGCCCCGAACGAATTACCGCAATCATCAGCGAAGAACTCCAGGTCGTGCGCGCACAATATAACGACCCGCGGCGCAGCGAAATCGTCCTCAACGCGCAGGACATCAATATCGAAGACCTGATTACCCCGCAGGACATGGTGGTCACGCTGTCTCACGGCGGCTACATCAAGTCGCAACCACTCTCCGAATACAAGGCGCAAAAACGCGGCGGGCGTGGCAAGCAGGCGGCGGCGATGAAGGAAGATGATTTCGTCGATCACCTGTTCGTTGCCAACACCCACGACTACATCCTCTGCTTCTCCAACCGCGGCCGCGTATATTGGCTCAAGGTGTATGAAGCACCGGAAGGCAGCCGCACCAGCCGAGGCAAGCCCATCATCAACCTGTTCCCGCTGGAAGAAGGCGAAAAGATTACCGCCGTCCTGCCGGTCAAGGAATTTGATGACCAACACTATGTATTCATGGCCACAGCAGGCGGTACGGTCAAGAAAACCCCGCTCTCCGACTTCTCCAACCCGCGTCGTGCCGGCATCATCGCGGTGGGGCTAGATGAAAACGACTACCTGATCGGTGTTGCCATCACCAACGGCCATTATGATGTGATGCTGTTCTCCGATGCCGGCAAGGCGGTGCGTTTTGCCGAAGAAGATGTGCGCGCCATGGGACGGGGGGCACGCGGCGTGCGTGGCATGTGGCTGGAAGAAGGGCAAGCCGTGATCTCCATGCTGGTCGCAGAAAATGAAGACTGCTCGGTACTCACCGCGACTGAAAACGGCTATGGCAAACGCACCGCGATTGCCGAATACACCCGCCATGGACGCGGCACCAAGGGCATGATCGCCATCCAGACCAGCGAACGCAATGGCAAGGTGGTTGGCGCGCTGTTGGTGCAGGCGGATGACCACCTGATGCTGATTTCCACCGGTGGCGTGCTGATCCGCACGGAAGTGGCTCAGATTCGCGAAATGGGTCGCTCGACCCAAGGCGTGACACTCATCAATCTCGATGCCGAAGACACACTTTCCAGCATCGTGAAAATCATCGAAACCGACGCGGAAACTGATGCTGATTCTGATTCCGACACCAATTCAAATTCCGAACCCACAGACGACCAAGGAGAAACCGAATGACACGCGCCATCAACTTCAGTGCCGGCCCCGCCGCCCTTCCCGCCGAAGTGCTACAACAGGCCGCCAGCGAAATGCTCGACTGGCAAGGCAGCGGTCAGTCGGTCATGGAAATGAGCCATCGCGGTAAGGAATTCATGGCGATTGCCGCCGCAGCCGAAGCCGATCTGCGCGAATTAATGGCGATTCCCGCCAACTACAAGGTGCTGTTCCTCCAGGGTGGCGCATCACTGCAATTCGAAATGATCCCGATGAATCTGCTCGCCGACAAGGGCAGCGCGGATTTCGTCAATACCGGCGAATGGGCGAAGAAAGCCATCAAGGCCGCCAAGGGCTTTGGCAAGGCGAATGTGGTCGCCACGGCTGAAGACAGCAACTTCAACTACGCCCCCGCACAAAGCACCTGGAAACTCGATCCGAACGCCGCCTATGTGCACTACACCGCCAACGAAACCATCGGCGGCGTGGAGTTTCACTGGGTTCCCAACACCGGCGATGTGCCGCTGATCTGCGACATGTCCTCGAACATCCTCTCCAAACCGGTCGATGTTTCCAAATACGGCATGATCTACGCCGGCGCACAGAAGAACATCGGCCCGGCAGGGCTGACCATCGTCATCATCCGTGAAGACCTGATCGGCAAAGGCAAGCCCGCGCCTTCCGCGATGCTCGACTACAAGACCCACGCCGAAAATGATTCGATGTACAACACGCCGCCCACCTACGGCATCTACATCGCCGGACTGGTGTTCCAGTGGCTCAAGAAACAGGGCGGGCTGGCCGCCATCGAGCAGAAAAACATTGCCAAGGCCAACCTGCTCTACAACTTCCTCGACCAGAGCAAGTTCTTCAAGAACCCGGTGAAGAAGGAAGATCGTTCACGCATGAACATTCCCTTCACGCTCGCCAATGCCGAACTCGACGAGGAATTCCTCAAGGGTGCCAAGGCACGCGGCATGGTGCAGCTCAAAGGCCACCGCTCCGTCGGCGGCATGCGTGCTTCGATCTACAACGCCATGCCCATCGAAGGCGTGCAGGCACTGGTCGAGTACATGAAGGAATTCGAAGCCAAGCACGCTCAATAATCAGGAGAGGCATCATGACCACCCACTATCAGATTCTCATCCTCAACCAGATTTCCGCCAACGGCCTCAAGCGTCTGCCCACCGAACGCTACACCACCGGCAAGGATCTCAAGACTCCCGATGCCGTGCTGGTGCGCTCTGCCGACATGCACAAACTAGACATCCCGACCAGCGTGCGCGCCATTGGCCGCGCCGGGGCGGGTACCAACAACATTCCGGTGAAAGCCATGAGCGCGCGCGGCGTGCCCGTGTTCAATGCGCCCGGCGCGAATGCCAATGCCGTCAAGGAACTGGTAATCGCCGGCATGCTGCTGGCCGCACGCAATCTGGGCGGCGCGATGAGCTTTGTCGCCGCCCTCGACCCCGCCGATGCGGAAATGGAAAAGAAGGTCGAAGACGGCAAGAAAACCTATGCCGGCTACGAACTCGCCGGACGCACGCTGGGCGTGATCGGTCTGGGCAAGATCGGTTGTCTGGTCGCCGATGCCGCACTCAGCCTGGGCATGAACGTGCTCGGCTTCGACCCGGAAATCACCGTCGATGCCGCTTGGAGTCTCTCGGCACAGGTCAAGAAAGCGCAGAGCATCAATGAAGTGCTGAAGCATGCCGATTTCATTTCGGTGCACGTGCCGCTGCTCGATGCCACGCGCAACCTGATCAACGCCGACAACATCGGCCAGATGAAACATGCGGCTGTCCTGCTCAACTTCTCGCGCGATCAGGTAGTCAACGACCACGCCGTGCTGGCCGCACTCGATGCCAAGAAACTCGGCGGCTACGTTTGCGATTTTCCCTCGGCGGAAATCAACCGCCATCCCAAGGTCATCGCCCTGCCGCATCTGGGCGCATCCACGGGCGAAGCAGAAGAAAACTGCGCCATCATGGTTGCCGATCAACTGCGCGACTATCTCGAACATGGCAATGTACAAAATGCCGTGAACTTCCCCAACGTCGTCATGCCGCGCGAATCGAATTATCGTCTCGCCATCGCTAACGCCAACGTGCCCAATATGGTCGGACAGATTTCCACCGTACTGGCGCAAGCCGGACTCAACATCCACAACATGATGAACAAATCACGCGGCGACATGGCCTACACGCTGGTTGACGTAGACAGCAGCGTGCCGCAAAAAACGTTGGACACGATGACCGCCATCGAAGGCGTGCTGGCGGTGCGTTTCCTGCCCTTGGAGAGCTAAGTGTCCACCACGAGTGCCACGGGCGAACAAGCTGAACTTGCCCGCCTGCGCGAGGGCATCGACCACATCGACGACGAGGTGCTGCGCCTCGTCAGCGAGCGGGCGCGTCTGGCGCATCGCATCGGCGAAATCAAGCAAGGCGTGATCTATCGCCCGGAACGCGAAGCACAGGTGCTACGCCGTATGGCACAAGCCAATCCCGGTCCCTTGCCGGATGAGGCGGTGCAACGCATCGTGCGTGAAGTCATGTCCGCCTGCCTCGCACTTGAGCAACCCCTGCGCATCGCCTATCTGGGGCCGGAGGGCACGTTCACCGAAGCGGCGGCGCGCAAGCATTTTGGCGCAGCCCCCACGCTGACCCCTTGCGCCAGCATCGATGCGGCCTTCCGTACCGTGGAAACCGGGCAGGCCGATTACGCTGTGGTTCCCGTGGAAAACTCCACCGAAGGCGCAGTCGGTCGCACACTCGACCTGCTGCTCTCCTCACCCGTCAAAATCTGCGGCGAAGTCAGCCTGCGCGTGCATCAAAATCTGCTCGGTCAGTCCACCCAGATCGATCCTGCAAAACCGCCACGCTGCATTTATTCTCACGCCCAATCCCTCGCGCAGTGCCATGAGTGGCTCAACAACCACCTGCCGGGCGTGCCGCGCCTACCGGTGGCCAGCAATGCCGAAGCGGCACGCCTCGCCGCCGAACAAGCAGACACGTATGCCATTGCCGGCGAAGCCGCAGCACAGCGTTATGCACTCAATATCCTCGCCGCAAAAATCGAGGACGAACCAAACAACACCACGCGTTTCCTCGTGCTCGGCGCGCATGATGCCGGCCCTTCGGGACAAGACAAGACCTCGCTGGTCTGCTCGGCACAAAACCGCGCCGGTGCAGTGCACGAACTGCTCGCTCCATTTGCCGCGCATGGCATCAGCATGAGCAAGTTTGAATCCCGTCCTGCACGTGGTTTGGGGAGCTTGGGGGGCGGACAATGGGCTTATGTGTTTTACATTGATGTCGAAGGCCACGCGCAAACCCCGCAACTCGCTGCCGCATTGCAGGCACTCGGCGAACGTGCCGGTTTTCTCAAGATACTCGGCAGCTACCCCGCAGCCGTGATTTGATTTTTTCGTTCTTTCAAGGTTTTCCGACATGAGCCTCGCCGCACAGGCACCCGCCCATATCCGCGCCATTGCCCCCTATCCGCCCGGCAAACCGATCACCGCCCTGGCGCGTGAAATGAACATCCCCGTGGAACGCATCGTCAAACTGGCTTCCAACGAAAACCCTTTGGGCATGAGCCGTCTGGCACGTGCTGCCGTCGAACGCGAACTCTCCGGGCTGGCACGCTACCCCGACCAGTTCGACCTGATTCAAGCGCTCGCCGAACGTCATGGCCTCAGCCCCAATCGCGTCATCCTTGGCAATGGTTCGAACGACCTGCTCGACTATATCGCCCGCGTCTTTCTGGCCGCCGGGCAGTCCTCCGTATTTTCGCAATACGCCTTTGCCGTCTATCCACTGGCGACGCAAGGTGTCGGCGCAGAAAGCATCGTCGTTCCAGCACATGAGTTCGGCCACGACCTCGCCGCCATGCGCGCCGCCATCCGTCCCGATACCCGCGTGGTGTGGATTGCCAACCCCAACAATCCGACCGGTACTTTCCTGCCCGCCGCCGCAATCCGCGCCTTCCTCGAAAGCCTACCTACCGATGTCATTGTGGTGCTCGATGAAGCCTATAACGAATATCTACCCCCCGCGCTACGTGGCAGCCTCGACGACACCCATTGCTGGCTGGACGCTTTCCCCAATCTCATCATCACCCGCACCTTCTCCAAGGTCTATGGACTAGCGGGGCTGCGTGTTGGTTACGCGCTAGGCGCGCCTGAAGTCATCGACCTATTGAACCGTCTGCGCCAACCCTTCAATGTCAATAATCTCGCGCTGGCCGCAGCCCGTGCCGCGCTCGACGATCATCTGTTTCTCGCTGAAAGTTACGAACTTAATCAACGCGGTCTGGAACAAATCATCGCCGGACTCAAACGGCTGGGCTTGAGCCACATCCCGGCACACGGCAATTTCGTCACCTTCCGAATTGAGGAAGCTGCCGCGATCAACCAGAAATTGCTCAAACAAGGCATCATCGTCCGCCCGCTGGCTAACTATGGCATGCCCGAACATCTGCGCGTCACCATCGGTCTCGAAAGCGAGAACGCACGCTTCCTCGAAGCACTGGCTCTGGCACGCTGATTTTTCATGAGCACGCCTGCATTGCAAAAAATAGTCATCTGCGGGGTCGGCCTGATCGGCGGCTCTTTTGCGCTGGCATTGAAACAAGCCACTGCCGTGGAGCAAGTGATCGGCATGGGACGTACCACCCGCTCGCTCGAAACCGCACTGCAACTCGGGGTCATCGACGCGTACACCACCGACTGGACAGAAGCCCTGCACCACGCCGATCTGGTCATGCTCGCCATGCCGGTGAGCCACACAGAAGCCACGCTGCGCCAGCTCGCGCCACATCTGCAGCCACATACGATCGTCACCGATGCTGGCAGCACCAAGCAAGACGTGGTGGCCGCCGCGCGTGCCGCGTTGGGGCACAAGATCGCTCAATTCGTCCCCGGCCATCCGATCGCCGGTGCAGAAAAAAGTGGCGCGCAAGCGGCTCTGGCCGACCTGTACCAGCAACGTCGGGTCGTGCTCACACCCCTCGAAGAAAATGCACCGGCCACTGTTGCACGCGTGCGCGACGCGTGGATCGCCTGTGGCGCGCAAGTCAGCGAGTTGTCTGCCGCCACCCACGATGCCATTTTTGCGGCAGTCAGCCATTTGCCCCACCTGCTCGCCTACGCACTAGTGCATGAGTTTGCCCAACGCGACAACGCACAGCAGCTCCTTGATTTCGCCGCAGGCGGCTTTCGCGATTTCACTCGTATTGCCAGTAGCCATCCCGAAATGTGGCGTGATATCTGTCTGTCCAATCGCACGGCACTTCTGCGGGAACTCGATGCCTATCAGGCTGAACTGATGCGTATCCGTGTACTACTGGCCAGCGCCGACGGCACCGGACTCGAAGCCCTGTTCGACAAGGCAAGACACACCCGAAATACCTGGCTAGAAACCAAACAAAACGTAACGGATCAACACGCTTCTCCGGAATAATAAACTCCCTTTATCCATCCTCCGTCCTATGGAAAAGCACGCCAAAATCTATATCGCAGGTCATCGCGGCCTCGTCGGCTCCGCCATCGTTCGCGCCTTGCAAAAACAGGGCTATGACAATTTATTGCTACGCACCCATGCCGAACTCGACCTCATGGAACAAGCACCCGTGCGCGCCTTCATGGAAGCTGAACGGCCTGAGTATGTGATCCTTGCAGCGGCGAAGGTCGGCGGCATACATGCCAACAACAGCTATCCCGCCGAATTCATACATAGCAATCTGGCCGTTCAAACCAATGTCATTCATGAGGCTTGGCGCGTCGGCGTGCAGCGTTTATTGTTTCTGGGTTCCTCGTGCATCTATCCGCGCAACTGTCCGCAACCCATCCGCGAAGACTATTTGTTGACCGGCCCACTGGAGGCCACCAACCGCCCTTACGCACTCGCCAAAATTGCCGGCATCGAAATGTGCTGGAGCTATAACCGTCAATACGGCACCCAATACATCGCCTGTATGCCCACGAATCTCTACGGCCCCGGCGACAATTACGATCTCGCCAATTCGCATGTCTTGCCTGCGCTCATCCGCAAGATGCACGAAGCCAAAATGCGGGGTGACAAAGAAGTCATCATTTGGGGAACAGGTACACCCTTGCGTGAATTCCTCAGCAGCGATGACATGGCAGAAGCCAGTCTGCACCTGATGCAGCTCTCCGAGGATCGTTATGCAGAACTCCTCGCACTGGAGGGTCCTCCGCTGGTCAATATTGGTTGCGGCAGCGATCAGACCATCCGAACAATGGCAGAACTCGTGGCCAAAACAGTCGGCTTTCAGGGAGAACTTCGTTTCGATGTCAGCAAACCCGATGGTACGCCACGCAAGCTTCTGGATGTCTCCCGCATGACACAACTCGGCTGGAAAGCCCGTATTCCGCTGGAAGCCGGGCTGACAGCGGCTTATGCCGACTTTCTTGAACACCATGCCTGAACCCTACGGCAGACCAACGACCATGACAAAAATCGCACTCATCACAGGCATTACCGGACAAGACGGCGCCTATCTGGCCGAGTTTCTGCTCAACAAGGGTTACACGGTGCACGGCATCAAACGCCGTTCCTCGCTGTTCAATACGGATCGAATCGATCATCTCTATCAGGATCCCCATGAACCCGATCCCCGCCTGATCCTGCATCATGGCGACATGACCGACAGCTCCAGCCTGATTCGTATCATTCAGCAAACGCAGCCGGATGAAATCTACAATCTCGCTGCTCAAAGCCATGTCGCAGTGAGCTTTGAAGAACCTGAGTACACGGCCAATTCAGACGCTTTGGGAGCGTTGCGTATCCTCGAAGCCATTCGCATCCTCAAGCTGGAAAAAAAGACGCGCTACTATCAGGCCAGCACTTCCGAACTGTACGGCCTGGTACAGGAAGTTCCTCAAAAGGAAACCACACCTTTTTATCCACGCAGCCCTTATGCCGTGGCCAAGCTCTACGCCTACTGGATTACCGTGAATTACCGCGAGGCTTACGGCATGTACGCCTGCAACGGCATCCTGTTCAACCACGAAAGTCCCATTCGCGGCGAAACCTTCGTTACCCGCAAAATTACACGCGCACTGGCACGCATCAAGCTAGGCTTGCAAGACTGTTTGTTCCTCGGCAATCTCAATGCCAAACGTGACTGGGGACATGCCCGCGACTATGTGGAAATGCAATGGCTCATGTTGCAGCAACAGCAAGCCGAAGATTTCGTCATTGCAACCGGCGTGCAATACAGCGTGCGTGAATTCGTTGAAGCCGCTGCCAAAGAACTCGAAATGCAGATTCGCTGGGAGGGGGCGGGCATCGACGAAAAAGGCTACTGGCTCAATGCGCCCGCTGCACAAAACACCCCCATCGTCGCCGTTGATCCACGGTACTTCCGCCCGGCCGAAGTTGAAACGCTACTCGGTGACCCGAGCAAAGCCAAACAAAAACTAGGCTGGACACCGCGCACAACGTTTGCCGAACTGGTGGCCGAAATGGCACGCGAAGATCTCAAATCTGCCGAGTGTGATGAACTCATCAAACGCCATGGCTATCAAGCCATGAATCATCACGAGTAAGCTGATTGTAAACTGCTTCACCGACCTGAAAACACCCTATCGTGTTGCTCACACTTGGCAACCTCACCCCCATGGCGATCTATTTCATTGCCATCTTTTTAGGTGCCTTGCTGACGACGTGGCTCGTGTTGCGCCATGTGCGCATCATCGACATTCCCAACGCACGTTCTTCACATAGCGCACCGACACCGCGCGGCGGTGGCTTGGGAATTGTTGCTGGATTTTTCTTGTCACTAGCACTCATTGCGCTCTGGGGAGAACCCGCACTTGCAGCCCCCCTTCATACTGCACACTACGCCGGTTTTTTTGTCGCTGTACTGCTGATTGCGGCCATTGCATTACATGACGACATCGCCGCACGCGGCTTTGCCAGCAAGCTCTTTGTACAACTCTTGGCCGTTGCCATTGTCATGCTCTGTGGCACCTACATTACGGCCATCCCCATTTTGTTTGCCTTGCCATTAACCCTGCTATGGATACTGGGGCTCACCAACGCCTACAACTTCATGGACGGACTCGATGGCATGGCGGGAGGCACGGCGGCCATCAGCGCCGGTTTTTTTACGTTAATCTGCACTCAGCACGCCTTACCCCTACCCGCGCTACTCAGCCTGGCCATCAGCGCCGGAGCCTGCGCATTCTTATGTTTCAACTGGCCACCTGCCCGTATTTTCATGGGGGATATCGGCAGTACCTTTCTGGGATTTAGCTTTGCCACTCTCGCCGTACTGGTCGGACAATCTCAACCTGCCCTGCTATTGGTGATGCCACTCCTCATGCTGCATTTTCTGTTCGACACGATTTACACTTTTCTTCGTCGACTTCGTGCGAAAGAAAACGTCACACAAGCACATCGCAGCCATCTCTATCAACTACTCAACCGCAGCGGTCTTTCTCACCGCTCAGTGAGTTTGATCTACGCCAGCCTTGCCACGATACAAGGCTTTGCCGCGCTATGGCTCAGTCATACGGATGCGGAACACCTGCTTGATCGCCTCTGGGTTTTTATCCCTTTCTTATGTGTCTATGCCGTGCTGGCACAACGCATTATCCAGCAAGCACGACACCGTGGCCTACTCTGATGCCAGCACTTGCCCGGGATGAAATCCATCTGTGGCTGACCGATGAGCGCCCCATCCGCGACCCGGCATTACTCGATGCATACCACGCTCTGCTCAGTGCCGACGAACGCACTCAGCAGCAGCGTTTTCATTTTGAACGAGACCGTCATCGCTACCTCATCACCCGTGCGCTCACACGCAGCGTGCTTTCTCGCTATGCCCCCGTTGCACCCGCAGATTGGCGTTTTCGCAAACTAGACCATGGCCGTCCGCAGATCATCAATCCAGAAGCTGCAGGCCTGACATTCAATCTCACCCACACGATGGGACTCATCGCCCTCGGCATCACGCGTGACGGCGAGTTGGGCATCGATACGGAAAACATCATCGAACGCGCCGCCCCGCTGGAAGTCGCTCCCCGCTATTTTTCAGCCCGCGAGACTGACGACCTCCGCGCACTAGCACCTGAAGCGCAAAGCGAACGCTTCTTTCATTACTGGACACTCAAGGAATCCTACATCAAGGCACGCAGTCTGGGCTTATCGCTGCCGCTCGACCAGTTCAGCTTCAGTTTTGGCGACGAACACCCGCTCGCCATCGATTTCGATCCACGACTAGCCGACAAGCCAGAAAAATGGCAATTCTGGCTGCTGCGCCCGACCCATGAACATCTATTGGCCATCTGCGCTTCCAAGCCGCCAGCACCTCGGCTTCATCATCTGCAAGTACGTCAGATCGTACCTTTGGTGCCAACACATGACGAGTCGATTTCTGTTGAAATTCTGTGCCAGTCCTCCACCTCGCCATAAGCCGAGTTGGACGATACTGAAATTCAGCGACCCGCCACCGTCATGCGATCCACGAGGATGGAACCGACTTGTTTTGAGCCGCGCACCAGCACATCGTTACCGATCGCCACAATGCCACGGAACATGTCACGCAGATTTCCTGCGATGGTAATTTCCTGCACCGGATACGCAATGCGCCCCTTCTCCACCCAGTAACCTGCGGCACCCCGTGAATAATCCCCTGTGACGTAATTGACGCCCTGCCCCAGCAGTTCGGTCACCAGCAAGCCGCGATCCATCTGGCGTATCAGACCATCAAGATCAAGCGCACCCTGCTTGACGATCAGATTATGACTTCCACCCGCATTGCCGGTTGTGACCATACCCAATTTTCGTGCCGAATAAGTCGACAGAAAATAGCCTTGCAGCACGCCATCCTGAACCACTTCGCGATCATGGGTGGCGACCCCATCATCATCAAACGGGCTACTGGCCAGCGCACCCTTGAGATGCGGTCGTTCGCTGATCTGTACATGCTTGGGAAAAATTTGTTTGCCCAGGCTATCCAGCAGAAAACTCGTCTTACGATAAAGCGCACCACCACTCACGGCTTGAACAAGGCTACCGATCAAGCCGACGGCCAGCGGTGCTTCGAACAACACGGGAACCGAACAGGTTTTCAAACCGCGCGCATCCATGCGCGCTAATGCACGACGCGCAGCGTAATCACCGATGGCTTCGGGCGAAGCCAGACAGGCCGGATTCCGATGCGAGGTATACCAATCGTCACGCTGCATATTCTCGCCTTCACCGGCAATCACTGCGCAGGAAATGTAATGGCGCGACGTCGGGAAGCCTCCCATAAAACCTAGACTATTAGCTGAAACGAATTGCGATTGCTGAACCGAAACAGAAGCCCCTTCGGAATTCTTCACCAGCGGGCTGACATCAAAAGCGGCGTTTTCACAACGTCGCGCAATGTCAATGGACGACTCGACCGAAACATCCCAAGGATGATAAAGATCGAGTGCCATCGGCTTTTTCGCCAGCAATTTCTCTTCCGGCAAACCTGCACAAGGGTCAGGTGCTGTAAAACGAGCAATCGACAAAGCCGCTGCCACAGTGGATCGCAATGCCGTCGATGAAAAATCCGAAGTACTGGCATGTCCACGTTGCTGGCCGAGATAAACCGTCACGCCAATGCCTTTGTCACGGTTGTATTCGATGGTTTCGACATTCCCTTTGCGGACAGTCACCGATTGACCAAAGGCTTCCGAAACATCGGTTTCACATGCCGTAGCCCCCTGCTCGCGCGCATAACGCAACACGTCGGCAGCCAACTGGTTTAACTTGTTTTGGGTGTAGCTGAATTCAGGAGCGGACATAAAGAGAAGAAGTGAATAAATGAAGAAAAAGCAAAAGTTATAATAATACTCTGATACTTTTTAAGACACTGGATTATCACCATGCCGCCTGATGTAACCATGAACGACGACATGCCCTTGGACGATGCATCATCTTCCACTCGCCCCAGCAAAAGCCAACGCAAACGCGATTCCGATGCTTTGCAAGATCTCGGCAAGGAGCTCATCGCTCTTTCAAAAGAACGACTCGCCAAAATCACCATGTCGGAAAGCTTGCGTGATGCCGTTCGCGAAGCACAACGTCTGAGCAGTAACGAAGCCAAACGGCGACAGCTTCAATACATCGGCAAGCTGATGCGATCCGAAGACCCTGCGCCCATCCGTGCTGCATTGGATGAGCTTGCCGGAATTTCCAACGCCGCCAACGAACGTATGCATCGCGTGGAACACTTGCGTCAACAACTGCTCGACCACGAAAGCGATGCACTGGCACTCATCACCGCCACCCACCCTCATGCTGATTTTCAACACCTGCGCCAGCTTCGCCGCAATGCGATCAAAGAAAAGGAACAGGGCAAGCCCCCCCGCGCATTTCGCGAGATTTTCCAGTTTCTCAAGGCACTCGATGATGAAAAGGATGAAGCATGAGCACGACCAATGATGAACTCATCATCGGACTGGTTTCCATCTCCGATCGCGCCTCCAGCGGTGTGTATCAGGATCAGGGGATTCCTGCCCTGCGCGACTGGTTTTCTCAAGCCTTACTCACACCTTGGCGCATGGAAACACGCTTGATTCCCGATGAACAAACCGAAATCGAAAAAACCTTGATCGAACTGTGCGATGAGGCCGCTTGCCATCTCGTACTGACCACAGGGGGAACCGGCCCCGCGCTACGCGACGTCACCCCAGAAGCCACACTAGCGGTCGCGCATAAGGTGATGCCCGGCTTTGGTGAAGAAATGCGGCGCATCAGCCTGCATTTCGTACCCACCGCCATCCTCTCCCGCCAAACCGCTGTCATCCGTGGAAAATCCTTGATTGTGAATCTGCCCGGCCAACCCAAATCCATCAAGGAAACACTGGAAGGGGTCAAGGATGCCGATGGAAAAACCATTGTGAACGGCCTGTTCGCCGCCATCCCCTACTGCATCGACTTGATCGGCGGCCCCTATATCGAGACTCACGACAACGTCATCGCAGCCTTCCGGCCTAAATCGGCACGCCGTGTCAAAAATATCTGATCTTGCAACGCTGAACCACTTTCAACTTGCCTGATGCGCCGCCGCTTCACGTTTTTGCCAGTCATCCTTCAGTGCCAGGATATCCGGAAGAACCTTGTTGAAGTGTTTCATCAGCTTCGGATCAAAATGCGTCCCGGCATCCGACATCATGGTTTCAATGACGCGATCGATAGGCCACGCATCCTTGTACGGGCGAAGCATGGTCAACGCATCAAAGACATCGGCAATGGCAACGATACGTGCGATTTCGGGGATGTCATCACCGGCCAGGCCATCGGGATAACCAGTTCCATTCCATTTTTCATGATGGGATCGCGCAATGATCGCGGCCATGCGCAAAATAGGCGCCTGGCTTCGTGAAAGGATGTGATAGCCAATCATCGAATGCGTCTTCATCGTAACCCATTCTGTTTCATCCAGCTTGCCCGGTTTTCGCAACACCGCATCGGGAATCGCCACTTTACCCACATCATGCATCGGAGCTGCCAACTCGATTTTTTGACACTCAGCAGCGCTCCAGCCCGCCTCTGCTGCAAGTACCCGACTATATGAAGCCATGCGCCAGATATGCAATCCCGTATCGGCATCTTTATATTCCCCGGCCTCACCCAGCATGCTGATGGCTTCGTGATAGCTTTGCTCCAACTGGCTCGCACTCACCAGCGACAAATGAAGACGCACACGCGCACAGACGATCGGCGGTGAAATAGGTTTCATGATGTAGTCGACAGCACCCGCCTCGAAGCCCCGCATTTCATCACCCACTTCGGTCAAGCCCGTCACGAAGATGATCGGAATATGCGCCGTCTCTGGATTTTCCTTGAGCTTGCGGCAGACTTCATAACCATCCATTTCAGGCATGATGACGTCCAGCAGCACAAGTGCCGGTCGGTGTTTCACACAGGCGGCCAAGGCCTCCTTGCCACTTCTGGCAAAAATCAGTGAGTGTTCAGGCGCAAGCACCTGGCGCAAGGTCGCCAGATTGGCGGGTTCGTCGTCGACGATCAATATGGATCCGGTCATGATGGATTCTCGCTAACAGGCTAACAAGGCGCAGAAGGGAAGAGGGTTTCGATGAGATGACGCACAACAACTTCTGCTTCACGAAAATCGAAGTCATCGATCGGGTTGCGTATGGCTTGCAACTGCTGTGCAGAAAGAAAACGGCTCAGTTCATCCAGAACGGGCTCGGCATGATCGGGGTTGTTGGTATCCAGTGCCTGCAATAAGGTATCGAACAGATGGCCTACCTGTTCCTTTTGTGAGGCTTCAAGGTGAGCGAAGGGATCGCCACCCACGGCAAGATTGTCAGACGGCGTTTCAGGGGCAATACGTGCGATGGAGGCCAATGCTTGCTCAAGTGCCGCAGCAAGCCTAGGCAAGTATTGACTGACATCTTTGCCTGTTTTCAGTTCGAGATCAATTTGCGTCGCACTTTGTGCCACATCCTCCAATGCCAGATTCGCTGACACCCCTTTCAGGGTATGCACAAGCGTCGCAGCAGTTGCAGTATCCCCTGCCGTCAGTGCTTGACGAATGGCCTCGACATCCCGTTTATGCTCGTTGGCAAACTTCCCCAAGAACCTGCACCAGACGTCAGACTTACGCCAGACAGCCAGCCCTTTCTTGACATTGATACCGACCAGATCTTGCGGAAACTCAATCACCGTATCGGTATTGGAGTCACTCTCCACACAAGTACACGCCGACGGCACAGAAGGAACAGAAGCATCCGGTGCGGGCAGCCATTTCAATAGCGCTTTGTAAAGAGCTTCAGGAACAACCGGCTTTGCAATGAAATCCACCATGCCGGCTTCCTTGCAGACACGACGGTCTTCGACAAAAACATTGGCCGTCATGGCCAGGATAGGCCGATGTAAGGAGTTCGGCATGGCACAGATACGACGCGAGGCTTCCGGGCCATCCATTTCCGGCATCTGCATATCCATCAGAATCAGGTCGTAACCTGGGTTGGCTTCTACTTTTTCGACCGCTTCCCGACCGTTTTCAGCGGTGTCGATAATCAAACCAGAAGTACACAGCAACTGAATGACGACTTCCCGGTTGATGGCGACATCGTCCACCAACAGTATTTTCTGCCCCGCATGACGTTGCAGCTCGGCTTCGGCGTCGACATGCTTGCCATCCATGGCCGTCATGGCCTCCTGCCCTGGCCGCAAGTGTGCGGTAAACCAAAACGACGAACCCTTACCCATCGTGCTACTTACACCCGCATCCCCACCCATCAATCGAGCCAGGTGACGTGTAATCGCCAGTCCAAGACCCGTACCACCATATTTCCGTGTGGTCGACACATCGGCCTGTTCAAATGCCATGAAAATTTTATCCAGTGCCTCCTGCGCAATACCAATCCCCGTATCCTCAACTTCAAAGCGTAAGAAGACGGTATCGCCTGTTGCCTCAAGCAAACGCGCACGCAGAGTAACACTGCCTTGCTCAGTAAACTTGATGGCGTTCCCTGCATAGTTGAGCAAGGACTGTCGCAAGCGTGTGGGATCGCCATTCAGCCAAAGGGGCACATCGTCGATATCGGTCAGCAATGCAATTCCCTTGGCCTGGGCACGTTCAATCAACAATGAGCTGACATTGTCAAACATCATGCCTAAATGGAAATCGGTTTGTTCAAGCTCCAGATGACCGGCTTCGATCTTGGAAATATCAAGAATATTGTTGATGATGGACAACAGGTGCTCTGCTGCCGCATCAATCTTGTAGAGCTGAGAAGATTGTTCTGCCGTCAGATCCGTTCGGTGCAACAAATGCGCCAGACCCAGAATCGCATTCATGGGAGTACGTATTTCATGGCTCATATTGGCCAAAAACGCACTCTTGGATCGGTTGGCCTGCTCGGCTTCTGCGCGCGCACGCTCAAGTTCGGCGGTACGTTCAATCACCTTTTTTTCCAGCTCATGATGGAGCTCGTTCAATGCCTGTTGAGTTTTCTTGAATTCGCTGATATCCCGGATGAAACTGCTGAATTCGTAATGGTCACCTGTCTTGATAAACGAACGTGTCAGTTCGATGGGGAACTCGCTCCGGTCACGGCGCAAACCGACAATTTCCAAGCGGGTATCCAGTGTTTTCGCAATGCCAGTTTCAACAAACCGCTTCATCCCTTGGCGATGAGCCTCGTGATAACGAGGCGGGATAATGGTTTCACACAAGGAACGTCCAATGGCTTCTGATCTTGTCCAGCCAAAAATCTTTTCTGCCTGAGGGTTCCATCCTATGATGGTATCCTTATCTGTCGCAATCACAACAGCATCCAGTGCCGTATCAATGGTCGTTTGCAGCCGGTGCGTGCTTTCCAGGATTCTTTCTTCGGCCAGTTTAGACTCTGTGACGTCCTGGATCATCGCCAGATAATAACGAAGCTCACCCTTTGAATTGCGAACAGCCTGAATATCGACACGCGCCTGAATCGCCCGACCATCCTTGCTCAGATAACGTTTTTCCAGCGAGCTTTGTTTTGAGTCACCCTCAAGGACACGATTAAAATAGGCATTTGACACAACCACATCATCGGGATGGGTCAAATCCAATCGGGTCTTTCCGGTCAATTCTTCCCGGCTGTAATTCAGAATTTCGCACAGACGATCATTGACATTCACCCATCGCCCCTGGGTATCAATAATCGCCATGCCATAAAATGGCAAGTCAAAAAACTGCCGCCCAATATCAACCGCTTTATTGGGTGAAGTCAGCTTGTCAGGGGATATTGAGTTACTCATGGCATCCATCATCCGTCCATTCATTGTTGCTCAATCCGGTGGAACCCCCGCGCCGGGGTTCATTCATGTCCTTGGCGCATCAAGGTTACGGAAATACAGTAATCCACGATGATCACAAGAGTAGCAAGTAAGATCATAATAGCAATCCACCGTTCGAAAACCGTTCACAAAATCCCGTTTTTGCCATTTATTGAAATTTCATATCCATGTCATCTTCCCATCATCGGTTGGAGTTATCTTTGTTGGGCCATATGCGCTTTCGTCTGGATGCGCGCCCGTTGGAACATCTCGGTTATGACAAAACACGGGCATTACTGGCTTACCTGATGATTGAAGCCGCACATGCCCCGCTAGAACGCACTATCCTGGCGGAATTGCTCTGGCCAAAGAATGAAACGGCACGAGGCAATTTGCGACGAACCTTGCATGATTTGCGCCAGGTTCTGGCATCTCCAGAGCAGGACACATCTGAGGTCGAATGGTTTGTTGCGAGTAAGCAACATATCGGTTTTCAGAACTCCCATCAGTGCTGGCTGGATGTCGATGCTTTCATGAAACAGGATTCATCCATTTCTGTGAACAATGAAATACCTGAACAAGCCATCCCATTGATAGAGCAGCAACTCGCCCTCTATCGCGGTGAGTTTCTTCAAGGCTTCAGTCTGCCCGATGCGCCTGGATTTGAAGCCTGGCTCACCATACAACGCACTGCGATGAAGCACCGTGCGACGACATTGTTGCGCCGTCTGGCGCAGCACCAGATCACCCTCAATCGCGATACCCAAGCGCTTACGACACTCGAACGCGCACTCACGCTCGACCCTTGTGCCGAAGACATCCATTGTCTGCTGATGCAAACCTTGGCGCACACCGGACGCATCACAGAAGCCCTTCATCAGTTCGATCTCTGCCGAATCGCCCTGAAAAATGAATACAACAGCGAGCCCTCCTTAAAGACACTCTCGCTGGCAAGGTCGATTCGGCGTGGAGAACTCGCCCAGCCGTCAGAAAGAACATCGGCCACTCGACCTCGCGCAGGTCGGCAGCGCGTCTGTGTGCTGGTTTGCGAATTACAGGTTGTGCCGTGGCAAGGTGACGAACTGGAAATCGACCGATTGGTTGAAAATCACGGGAATCTGATGGACATCGTGAACAACCTGAACGGCTATGGTGTCGCCTTATATTCCAACCGATTTCTGGCTTATTTTGGTCTTCCTCATGCGCAAGAACAAACCGCACGCAATGCGGTCGAGGCTGCACTGGATCTTTTACAACACGCGGCCATCACAAATTCATTAAAAATACGAATTGGGGGGTATTGTGGCTGGCTGGTCAATGACCCACGCTTTCACTTACCCGATGCCACAGGCACAGTGACGCAAAAGGCAGTTGCACTCGCACAACAAGCCCAATGGGGACAAGCCATCATAGGCCCAATGCTGGCACGCCAGGTGGAAGGGTATTTCGATCTGGATGGCTTGCAAACCTTTTCGGACATTTCAGGACATATCGTTCGGGCGCGTCGTTTGACCAACCACCCCATGGATGCTTTGAACTATCAAGTCACGCCATTCGTCGGACGTAAAGTGGAACTTCAATATCTGCACGAATGCTGGAAACGTGCCTGCCACGGTGAAATTCAAACCGTACTGATTCGCGCCGAAGCCGGCATGGGGAAGTCTCGCCTGATTCGACAGTTCCAGGAAGAAATCCTGAACACTGGAAACGTATGCTGGGTCTTGCGTTGCCTGCCCGAATTCAGCAGTACGCCGTTTTATCCCTGCGTCGAATTTCTGGAACGCCTCCTGGAATCACTCTCAGAAGACAACTCTCCAGATCATTTGAATGATTCAAATGGCATTACACACATCAACTCAAGAAAGAAAACGACAAGCGCTCGTCTTGATCATTGGCTTCGTTTCCACGCTCCTGACCTAAACAAGCATCGGGATGCCTATGCCGAATTGCTTCATCAACCCCTCTCCGAAGCCGCATTATCCTTACCCAAAGAGGAACGACGCCAACGTCTGGATCAAGCCTTATTTGATTTATTCACTTTTTTAGCCTTGCAATCGCCCACGATGTTCGTGGTCGAGGACTTACATTGGGCAGATGCAACCAGTCTTGAATGGTTGCATCGTTGTCTTGCACAGGCAACGGCTCCGGGACTATTGCTCATGAGTGTTCGTCCGGATTTCGCACTCCCTGAGGGTATTCCTGTTCTGGATCTATCGCCACTCCACAAAAAACAGGCATTGCAACTGGTACACGCCATCAGCCACAACATTTCCGCATCGGATGCGCCGTTTCTTGAACACATTTTGCAGCGCGCCGATGGCGTACCTCTTTATCTTGAAGAAATGGCCAAGCTCGTCAAAAAAGAGCGCCCCGATGAAATACCTGCCACACTCTGGAATCTGATTGCTTCACAACTGGAATCCTCTGAAAAGGCCAAACGTTTGGCACAGCAGGCCGCAGTGATTGGCCGTTTCTTCGATCCCGCCTTGCTAATTGCCCTGTGGGATGAGCCCAATGAAAACTTCGAAGAATTGCTGGATCAACTCTATGCAACGGGACTGATCGTCGGTCGCGGTTCAGAAACTCATTTTCGCCACGCCCTGTTTCGAGATGCAGCTTACGAAACGCTGATTCCTGTTGAAAAACAACAGATTCACAAGCGTCTCGTCCACCTTTATGAAACTTCATTTCATTCACTGATCGAGCACCATCCCGAACGTCTGGCACAGCATCTTTCAGCGGCCGGAGACTCACTGACAGCGGCTCGTACCTGGTTGAAAGCCGGGCAACTGGCCGCAGAAAACGCCATGTACCAAGAGGCAACCATCCACCTTGAATCAGGCATCGCCCTGTTGCACGATCTGCCAGACAGTGAAATCACTGAAATCCAACTGCAATCCGCCTTGGGAAATGTCTGGCTGGCACGACAGGGCTACGGTTCAGAATCCGCCAAAATCTGTTTTACACGCGCCCTTGAACTCAGCCGTACATCTGAAGATGACCCCACGCTATTCCAAGTCATGTGGGGTTTATGGCTGGGAGGTCGTTCCTGTACACCTCAAGCCTATCCACTAGAGCTTGTACACAAACTCGAACGCATCGCAACATCGTCAGGCTCACCGGAACACATGATGCAAGTGCATTATGCGTATGGAAACAACCTGTTCTGGATGGCAAGACATGATGAAGCCCTGCACCATTTGCAGCAGGCGATTGACATTGGCCAGACCTTGCCTCCAGCACTACTAATCCGCGCCTATGGTGAAGATACGCGCATCTCGTCCTGCTCCTTTCTGGCCTGGGTGCATTGGATACAAGGTCGCCCCCATACGGCACTTGCCCTGATGGACAAGACCGTGGAGGAAGCCCGACAGTTACATCATGTCAATACCTTGGGGTTTGCACTCACCTTTTCCGCGATGCTGCACCGTTTCATGCTGGACCCTGAAAAAGCCGCCATGCGAGCGCATGAGTTGGCCGCGCTGTCTCAACGATATCATCTGGCCTTGTGGTTGGCTGTCGCCACCGGTGTCGAAGGATGGGCTCATGCTGCCATGGGGCAATCGAACGGCTTGAAACAAACCGAAGCAGCACTGAACATGGCACGCATGGCGATGTCCGCCACCGAACCCACCTTCTGTACGCTACATGTCGGCGCACTTCATGCGTTGGAAATGAATGCAGCCTGTGTCAAACAAGCAGAAGAAGCCCTGCAAGTATGTGACAAACATCTTGATCACTATTTTGCACCGGAGCTCTGGCGTATGCGAGGCGAAGTGCTGGATCGACTGGGAGAGCAACAAGCATCGCTTGATTGCTTACGACAAGCGATGAAATTGGCTGCTTCTCAGGGAGCCTATGCTTTGGAGTGGCGCGCAGGGCACGCTCTGCTCAACCGGATTCAATCACTCCCCCCCCAAGAACGAGCCGTGCTGAAAAATCGTCTGGAATCAATTCGGACTATTTGTCCTGAGCTATCACACCAAACACCATGATTCATCCTAACGACACTCATTTGATACTGGTTGATTAGCATCACACTTCGCCATTGAAGCTTGTCCCGTTACCTCAAAATTGAATATCCGTCGAATCTGCTCATCGGCGTGTGTCAGCAGGTGCGGGTTCTGTTGATAGGCCTGTAACAGCATGAGACGATTAGCCTCGATTTCACACAGCAAACGATAGTTTTCTTCGGCTGTCATGGGTTTGTTTTTTCCTGTATTTTCCTCAACTCTTCGATATCGAGCTGATCCTTGCTGCGTCCGGTACAGGACTTCATGGCAATCAAGTGTTCGATGGAAGCCACGGCGATGCTCAGAGATCCAATTTCAATTAGGCTGGCATCTTTTTTCAATGCTGCGAAGGACACTATCGGCCGAATCAGCACGTCCAATACCGTCGCCACGGCTTCAGATGAGCGCAAACTGAAAGCCAGCATATTTTTTTCATGATGCCATTGGTCGAGCAACGACGGGTTTGCCAGGGAAACGATATCCACTGGATTGATGGGTTGCAATCCGACAGACTTGGCGCACGCAATAAAGCGCTGCAGATTCTCATCATCCATGGCCAAGACGACATCCACATCCATCGTGAGGCGTTGATAGCCATGCAAGGCCACGGCAAGTCCGCCTACCAATACGAACTCGACCTTGGCATCAGAAAGCATCTTGAGCAAATCAAACATGGCCATAGATTGAATGATACGTCAGCACCACCTTATTCGTGCTATGTATTCACGAACTTCCATAAAAATTTATTGACTTTTTTCATGGCTCCACCTCCCCATTCACTCCAGCTTTGGAGCCTTCTCAAAATACAAAGAAGTGACATCGAATTAGGGGTAATCCATGCCTTTCACAAGTATGTCGCGGATATCTTACTCAGTGATCCGTGTATTATCCTCTACACAATAGCTCCAATAAACTCCCGCGCCATCGAGAAAGGCTTGCCACATGATTGCCACTCCGCCTCCTACCACCCGCAGCTTTGGACGCAAGACGGTTCTGTTTATCGCTCTCCTGATATTTCTCTACTGGCTGGCTCCCTTTGCCATCGTCGGCCCCGGAACACGCGGCGTACTCACCACCTTTGGTAAAGTATCGGATGAAGTATATGGCGAAGGCATCCACTTTGTGATTCCGGTGATCCAACACATGCATTTGATGGATGTTCGCATCCAGAAGGGTGAAGGCCAGGGTGATGCGGCCTCCAAGGACTTGCAATCCGTTCATACCGCAGTGGCGTTGAACTATCACATCCAACCCGAGCAGGTTGCCGTGGTCTTTCGTGAGCTGGGTCAATCGGTGGGTGATCGCATCATCGTTCCTGCGGTTCAGGAAGCAGTCAAGGCAGCTACCGCGCAATACACCGCCGAAGAGCTGATTTCAAAACGCCCTGAAGTCAGGGAACAGATCAAGTCACTCTTGTCAGAACGTTTGGGAAAACATGGCGTCACCGTTGATGAATTTTCCATCGTCAATTTTGATTTTTCCAAGAGTTTCAATGAGGCCATCGAAGCCAAAACAACGGCAGAACAGTTGAAGCTCAAGGCAGAACGTGATCTGGCACGCATCAAGGTCGAAGCCGAACAGAAGGTTGCTTCCGCCAAGGCAGAAGCCGAAGCACTGGGGCTTCAAAAACAGCAGGTCACCGCCGAGTTGATCCGTCTGCGTGAAATTGAAAACCAGCGTAAAGCGATCGAAAAATGGAACGGGGTATTACCCAACGTAACAGGGGGCAGCATCCCGTTCATCAATGTGGGGAAATAATCGACAAAGCTACTTGTATACTTGTACCCACATTTTTCTTGCATCACCCGTTCAATAGCTCAACATGAAAACGGGCGATCACGAAACTTTCAGTGTCAGTTTCTTCCAGCCCACGCTCGATGACAAACAGTGGATTCAGTTGCAGCCTGCGTCCTTCCAGACTCAGCATCAAGGAAGTGGAATGCTCGAAAGTATTGGCAGGCAAGGCTGCATCGACCGTGATACTCGTGACACCCCCATCCAGAGCTGGCTCATTCACCATCTCACGCTCGTCATCATCAGGAAACATCGGCTTATCCAGCAACATCAGCGGAATGTGCAACCCGCCTCCATCGGCAATTACGGCGCAGGGGGTTTTTCCGATGGTCTGAACACCAACGGTACCGGCGCCATCGCCTCGGCAAAAACGACGGATCATTCCGATGAGCCAGTTATTGCCGCCTTCAGGCTGTATGCCAATCAAAACCCCGATACCGATCCATTCATTCACGCCCAGTGGAATCTGCGCCCCCATCCCACCCACACTGACATCCTCGGCAATCCATGCTTCCTCATTCGGATTGTCAGTATCTGCAAAAATATCATGATCGCATTCATTCATGAGACGATCATGAATCGAGGAAAATCCATGAATGACCGACAATCGGGATTTAACCTTGTGTCGCTGATGGATGCGCATCGGCGGGATCTGCTGCCATTGGAGTGACAAGTGTTCAAGTACCGAGAGGACGATCTCCGGACTGTACTGTCCTCCCAGTTGCAAGTCAGCAGGCACCGCCCCTCCCTGAACGATACCGTCCCGAATATCTGCAATTTTTTCAAGTGCTGCAGCGGGACGTAAAAAACGCAAAGTCGGCGTGACTTCATCGGGCGGTCGCGCCAGCCGTGTGGGAGGCAAAGATTTATCCGGATCAACCCAGTAGATATTGGAAGGATGCACTTGATCGGTAAAGACAAGCTGGGGCACCAGATAAGCCACCAGGCGTTCGGCAATCTCGATTTCAACAGGCATCAATCCATTGATGGACGATGAGTGAAGCATGAGTGCCTTCAGATACTCCCGCTCGACCGTACTTTCGGCTCCATTGGGATACACCATGACGGCTTTGGATTCAATCCGCGCATCCAGTGCGGTTAGATACACCCGCCCCAATCCTGACCAGAACGAGGGCTCCATCGGTGCGTAGCGAAACTGTGTCCATTTGATGCTGGCGGCAAGTGCGCGCATCAAGCGGATATACAACAAAGGAAGTAAGGACTCCACCTTTTTGTTGGACGCACCACCAGAGTTCAATCGCGCCAGACAAGCCTCATACGCCGCCACCAGATGTTTCCAGTAGGACGCATTGCAGCGCCACAGCCGATATTCCACACTACGTATCGGTCTGGGGGAAACGAGATAATCACGCCCCAGTCTCAAGGTATGGATTTGCAGTGCCTCGTCCAAACGAAAAATGATGTCCAGACACTGCTCGATCTTCATGTCATCGACATGCGTCAGCGATTCCAGCCAAGCGCTGGTCTCATCAAGCACGGTCGCGGCATCCTGTCCTGTCAGCGAATCCAATGTTCGCTTCAGTTCTTTGGCATCCGCCAAAGGATGCTCGGACTTGGCTGAAAAAAAACCCATCGACGTAAATCCCTGAATTTCCATCTGCACCCTACAGACAGATACGGAAAGATTAAACCAATGCCAAGCAATTGTACGGTTTACCGCCAGAAAATAGCCATCTTACGTTGTAACGTCCCCACAACACTCAGCGCGGCTTTCGAGCCAACACGACAGGAATGCGACACCCCATGCAACCCCAAAGCCCGTCTGGCCAGATGCAACAGCCCCCAGACCACCGCTACAATTGGCCGCCGAAAGATCCAGATGCAGCCAGGGTCGCTCATGGGTATAGCGTTTCAAAAAGCGCGCTGCCAGAATGTGATCCGCATCGCCTTCCAGTGTGCACTGCTTGATATCCGCCACCTTGCTATCGAGCGCAGGTTCATAATCGCTGTCCATGGGGAACAGACAGACACGCTCACCCGAAAGCCGCCCGGCCTCCACAGCCAGATGTCCCAGTGCATCATTACTGGAAAACACGCCGCTATAACGGGTTCCCAAAGCCGTAATCATGCTCCCCGTCAAGGTCGCAAAGTCGATCACGAGATCAGGCTGTGTTTGTTTTGCATGGTTATTCGTTTTCGCCTTTTTTTCATCCGGCCGCGTCGCCAGCGTCAGCGCATCCGCCAGCACCAAACGCCCTTCAGCATCGGTATGAACAATCTCGACATGTGTACCATCCAGCGTGGTGATGATGTCATTTTGTTTGTAGGCGCGAGAAGAAAGATGATTCTGGGCTATTGCCAGCCAGACATCCACCGCCACCGGCAGCGCAAGCGCCTGAATCGCCAGCAGAAGCGATAAGGCCACCGCAGAGCCATTCATGTCCTCATGCATGCCCGTCATGTAACGTGCCGGTTTGAGGTTATGGCCTCCGGTATCGAAACAAATCCCCTTACCCACCAAGGCAACGCGAGGCGTCGTACCCGGCAATGCTGGCTTGTATGAAAGATGCACAATCGCCGCATCGGCTTCATGACTTCCCTGCGCCACGGCACAAAAAGCACCCGCGCCCATTTTCTGCAAGGTACAAAAATCAAATTCTTTGATACCCCATCCCTGCGTTTTTGCGAGGACGCGTATCTTTTCCCGATAATGCGCTGGTGTCAGCTCATTGGCAGGCATGACGGTGAGCTGCCGCGCCAGTAAATTGGCCTGTGCCAGCGCAGCGATATCAGCATAGTTTTTGCCCTGATTTTTATTCTCGACACCGTACAACACCAGCCGTTTGAGCGAACGCGCTGGCTTTTTCTTGCGTGATGGCAAGGCGGCTCCATTAACCCACATGACATACAAGGCATCACGCACCCAGCGTTGTTGCATATCTTCCGTCACACCCCATACGGCCAACGCCATACTGTCCGGGGTCTCCTCCGCCAGAAGCATGACCGCCTTGCGCAGGACATCATGCTGCGTGTAGCGATCGCTTTGATCGTCCAGCATGACATAAACACAACATCCGCCATGCGCAAGATCAATGGCCACGGGCGTTTTGGCGAGTTCCTCCGGCTTCATTTCGCGACGTTTGAGTACACGCTCCAGTTGCGTCACGGCAGGCAGGTCGTCTGGCAGTTTCTTTTGCTTCGAAAGAATCATCAGAACATGCCCTGTCTCACCCGACACATCATGCATCGGAGCAGTGATGCACTCAAGTCGGGCAAGGGATGAAAAGGGTTCGAAGGATTTGCTGTGTGCCGTATCGCGGCGTGCAGAAGGTGCCATAACGTAATTCCTATAAAATGCCTCCGATTATAGCCTTGGCTCTACATCTCCCTTTCGCGCAAATACCTCATCATCATGCAGCCTTATCTTGATCTCATGCGCCATGTGCTTGAACATGGCCACGAAAAAAACGACCGTACCGGCACAGGAACACGTTCCGTCTTTGGCTGGCAGATGCGCTTTGACCTGGCTCAAGGCTTTCCACTCCTGACGACCAAAAAACTGCACACGCGATCCATCATTCACGAGCTTTTGTGGTTTCTGCAAGGCTCCACCAACATTCGCTATCTCAAAGACCATGGTGTGTCGATCTGGGATGATTGGGCCGATGCCAACGGAGATTTAGGGCCGGTCTATGGAAAGCAATGGCGACGCTGGCAAACTGCCGAAGGACACGAGATCGACCAAATCACCGAACTTGTTCATGGCCTGAAAACGAACCCCGACTCACGTCGCCATATCGTGACGGCCTGGAACCCGGGTGATATTCCAAAAATGAAACTACCGCCCTGCCATGCCCTGTTCCAGTTTTATGTGGCTGATGGACGTTTATCCTGCCAGCTCTATCAACGCAGTGCCGATATCTTTCTGGGCGTTCCCTTCAACATCGCCTCATACGCACTGCTCACGATCATGCTAGCTCAGGTCTGCGGCTACCGTCCGGGTGATTTTGTCCATACGCTGGGCGATGCCCATCTCTACACCAATCATCTCGAACAGGCTCGCCTGCAATTGACACGTGCTCCGGGTACTTTACCTACACTGCACATCAACCCGGCCGTTCAAAATATTTTTGATTTTCGTTACGAAGACTTCACCCTGATCGACTACCATCCTCAACCTCACATCGCCGCGCCGGTTGCGGTATAAGCAGGAAAACCACCATGAAATTTCTGTGGCTGTGGTGTGTCTCTCTGATGTTCGCCATATCAGCCCAAGCATTTCAGGAATCGCCTCCCGTCATCAAAGCCGTCGAAGATTTCTTGAAAATCCAGACCCAGGGATTACCCGGTCAAGTCAGCTTTGCCATCACGCCACTCGACCCGCGTAATCATCTGATGCCCTGCAAGGAATTTGCGGTAAGCCTGACACCGGGTAGTCGGCTGTGGGGAAACACCAGCGTCATGGTGCGCTGCCAAAACGAAGGGGGCTGGAAAATCTATGTTCCACTACGCATTCGTGTGCAAGGAGAATATCTCGTCACGGCACGTGCATTGACCCAAGGGCAAACTCTTTCCGAATCAGATCTGACGCGCAACACAGGAGATCTCACCGCACTCCCGGACGGTTTGCTGACTGACATGAATCAGGCAATGGGTCGTACCACCCGCCAATCACTTCCTGCCGGCCGCCCCCTGCGAGGAGACATGCTGCGACAAGCCAACGCTGTGCAACAAGGGCAAAGCGTCAAGGTGATAGCTCAAGGTGTCGCCTTTCAAGTCAGTAGCGGTGATGGACGTGCGCTGAATACGGCCAGCGAAGGTCAAGTCGTGCAGGTTCGAATGGCCAATGGCCATACCCTCAGCGGAATTGCGCGTACAGGCGGAATCGTCGAAATCAGCTTTTGAGCATCAATGGAGCGTCTGACCCGATGAGGGAAACAACTCATCCAGCACGCCCGGGCCAAAGCGATATTCCTGGTTGCAAATTTCGTCATGGATACGGATTTCCCCATGCTCGGCCAGCAAGCCAGCAATCTCGTCGCGACCGAGTGACACCAGCATGCTACGCACCCGATCTTCATCTCTCGGACAATAGTAGCGCACCTTGCGGGGCGGGAATACGCGCAAGGTGTCTTCGGTAAACAAACGTGACAACAGAACTTCCGGCGGCAGCATCATTTCTCCGGCGCGCACGGTGGAAGCCAGTTGTTGTATCCGGTTCCAACCATCGGGATCAGGATCGACTGCCGTTGTCATTTCGTCACGTTTGCCCGGAGGCAGCGTTTGCAAAAACAAGGCGCAAGCCGAATGCTCATCTGAAAAAAGCCACAGTCGCGCATCCTGCTGGGCAGACTGGCTCATGAACAGTTCAAACACGTTTGCCATGGAATCACCCGACAAAGGCACCTGACTTTGATAGGGTCTATCCGTTGTGTCGCTTTGCAAGCTGAACAGCAGCGTGCCCTCTCCCAGCAATTCTTTCAATGGCAGATGCGCCTTATCCAGTTTCTCTTGCTGACTCTCGTCGCAACGCACCATCCCTCGCAACAACAGATCGCCATCAACGACCTGTTCGCAATCCACCACCAGCATCGAGATGGCACCTTGCCCCTGTATCTGAAAGGTCAACCGCCCCGCCGCCTTGAGGCCTCCGCCCATCAATGCGGCCACAGCCGACATTTCTCCTAGCAGAGTCTGGGCACGGGACGCGTACCCACGTCCATGATGCATACCTTCCCAAGCATCAGTCAGCTGCACGAGCACCCCGCAAATATCCATATTTTCAAACAGGAAACGGGTCACCTGACTTGAAAATGGAGGCGTTGCTTGGCTCATGATGATGACTCCGACACAGATAACAACGTGATTTCCAATGCATCAGGATCAAATCCAACAAGCAATTTACCCGCCATCTCAATGACCGGACGGCGAATGAGACTCGGATACGCGCACATCAACGCCACGGCCTGAGATTGCGTCGTCACCGCCTGTTGCTCCGGTAAGAGTTTTCGCCACGTTGTACCCCGTGCGTTCAGCAAAGACGACCACCCCAGCACATTGCACCAGCGAACGAGATGCATCTCTGGAACACCGGCCTTCTTGTAATCATGAAAAACAGTGGGAATCCCATGTGCATCAAACCATGCGAGGGTATTTTTCATTGTCGTGCAGTTCCTGATGCCATAGAGTGTGACGGGGAGGTCTGGAACAACCGTATTTCTTGTCTTTACCATGAGCCGTCAAATCCAGAGGCTGTTGTCCGAAGCAGTGTGAAAGCTCACCTCATCGGCAGAAAGAAAATAACCCACAGCAAAGCTAAACAAGGAAATGAAAATGCTGGCAAAAAATGCCGTCCAGAATCCCGAGAGTTTGAAACCACTCACCATCGCGGCCACCAGCTTGATCATCAAAGCGTTAATGACCAGCAAAAACAATCCCAAGGTAATCAAGGTAAATGGCAGCGTCAGCAAAATGACCAGTGGTTTAACAAAAGCATTCACAAAACCCAGCAGCAGTGCGGAGATCAGCAAGGCTCCCTGCGTCTCAAATCGTAAGCCTGAGAACAATTTGCTGGCCAGCCATAGTGCCAGCACAAGCATGGCCCAGTGCGCCAAAAAACTGGTCATGCCGTCAAACATTCAACACCTCCTGACAAGATATAACCCTCAGACACCTTGCGGCCCTGTCCATCCCGGATGATCAAAGTACTTGGCGTAATTTTTCAGACACTGCGTCAAAGCCAGCACACCCGCATGTTCGATTTTGGTCTTGTCGCGACGCATCAGGGTCGTCGCCAAAAGCATATCGGTGTAAATCTCCTGAAAGACACGATCCGGCTTCTCGCCGAGCTTGCGCATCTTGACCATATTCCGCATTTCAGCATCCACCTTGTCGGCGAGCTCAAGGTACTCAGATCGCTTCAGCGAAGGCTTCATCTGAGCCTCCTTCAGCAAACTGGCGATACTCGCCATCCCGACCCGCAACACGGGCCCAGGTTTCAGTTTGTTGAATACGGGCGACTGAGGGGGCGTGCCTGTTTTTGCATCCTTGGGGGGCTTGGTGTTTTGTGCACCTTTTGGTGAGGCAGAAGGCGGAGCCGATGATGCCGATGATGCCGATGGTGTCGATGGTGCTGCATGGGCAACACCCAATCCGATGCCCAATATCATCAGGAGCACCGCTCCCGTGAAACGCAACCGCACAATATCTACTGCATTCATCGCCATGACCATGATGACCTCGTCTAAAAATGAGCATTCTACCGTGAGCCTGTCATGCGCCACATGAAGCATCGCTTTTCATTTTAATGGATGAAACACCGGTATTCGTTCATGAAATCAAGCAAGGCAGAGCAATCGCATGAAGTTCATCAAGCCCGCCTACAAAAATCACCTTCCTGCGCGAAGTCGCAGGGTCCATGGGGTTTGTGCCGGGTCGGTGCTGTGGATTCTGCGACTGCGCTGCGCTTGCGCAGAATGACGGGATAATGGTGCTGTATTTGGCCGGAATGACGGGAGAGGGCAACAATCTCGCCGCGAAAGAGGGCTTCATGCGATTGCCCTGTCAAGCAAGGCGCACCTTCTCACAAATGAACAGTAAAATGCTCGTATGACTCTCTGTTTGATTCCTCGCACCTTCGTGAGGTTCCTGCCATGAAAAAAACTTCCCAGGTCGCCTCCCCGCTTTCAACACGCTACCACCTGCCGGGACGGGATGGTCTATACGTTCCGATTCCTTTTCTTTTCGTCACCGATCGAATGTGTCAGGAAATTGCCAACGAACGCCAGCGCATCCTCGACACGCTGCCCATTGAGCGGCACGAGCGGCAAAACCGTCTGTTTGATCGCTACAATCCGCAACACAGCTCAACAGCCTTCAATACCATGTTGCGCTTGTTCAACCATCGCGAACAATAAACTTCCGTAACCTCCCCTATACAGGGTCAAGCTCCCATGATCGACCTGCGTGCCCAAGCCCTGCTTAAGACCCTGATCGAGCGTTACATCGATGAAGGTCAGCCGGTCGGCTCACGAACGCTTGCACGCCATTCACCACTGGAGCTCTCGCCCGCGACCATCCGTAATGTCATGTCCGACCTTGAGGAACACGGCTTCATTACCAGTCCGCACACCTCTGCAGGGCGTATTCCCACACCCCGTGGCTACCGCCTATTCGTCGATTCCCTGCTGACCGTCAAGCCGCTGGATCGCACCGAAATCGATGAAATCCAGAGTGCCATCCTGCCCGACCAGACACAGCGCGTCATCAGCCAGGCATCACAACTCCTCTCGCAGCTCACGCACTTCGCCAGCGTCGTCGTTGCGCCACGTCACCAGACACCACGTATTCGCCAGATTGAGTTCCTGAGCCTGTCCGAAAAACGTATTTTGCTCATCATCGTCACCGACAATGGCGATGTACAAAATCGCATCCTGATCCCACAGCGCAGCT
>CAYTHB010000029.1:0-33399 GCA_964437515.1 uncultured Sterolibacterium sp. | reverse complement strand
GCGATGCCTATGAGTTCCTCATCTCCAACTACGCCGCCAACGCCGGCAAATCCGGCGGCGAATTTTTCACCCCGCAGCATGTCTCCAAGCTGATCGCGCAACTGGCCATGCACGGCCAAACCAAGGTCAACAAAATTTTTGACCCGGCGTGCGGCTCCGGCTCGCTGCTGCTGCAAGCTAAAAAGCACTTCGATGCGCACATTATCGAAGAAGGTTTTTTCGGGCAAGAAATCAACCACACCACCTACAACCTGGCGCGGATGAACATGTTCTTGCACAACATCAACTACGACAAGTTCAATGTCCAGCTTGGCAACACCCTGATAGAACCGCATTTTGGCGACGACAAGCCCTTCGATGCCATCGTCTCCAACCCGCCGTATTCGGTGAAGTGGATAGGCTCAGACGATCCCACCCTGATCAACGACGAACGCTTTGCTCCGGCGGGCGTGCTCGCACCCAAATCCAAAGCCGACTTTGCCTTTGTGCTGCATGCGCTCAGCTACCTCTCCAGCAAAGGCCGCGCCGCCATTGTCTGTTTCCCCGGCATTTTCTATCGCGGCGGGGCTGAGCAGAAAATCCGCCAGTATCTGGTGGATAACAACTACGTCGAAACCGTGATCTCGCTCGCGCCCAATCTGTTTTATGGCACCACGATTGCGGTCAATATTCTGGTGCTCTCCAAACACAAAACCGACACCAGCACCCAGTTCATTGATGCCAGCGGCCTGTTCAAAAAGGAAACCAACAACAACGTGCTGCTGGATACCCACATTGAACAGATCATGTCAGCCTTCGACAGCAAGGCCAATGTCGATCACTTCGCCCAGTCCATTACCTTTGAGAAGATCGCCGCTAACGACTACAACCTCTCGGTCAGTAGCTACGTCGAATCCAAAGACACACGCGAAGCCGTGGACATTAAGGCACTCAACGCGCAGATCGCCAGCATCGTGGTACGGCAGGCAGCGTTGCGAACGCAGATTGATGCCATCGTGGCGGATCTGGAAGGTGAGCAGACATGAACAAGGAAGATCAAAAAATACGGCTGTTCGATAGCCAGCAAGTGCGTACCGAGTGGGATGCCGAGCTGGAGAAATGGTGGTTCTCGATAGTCGATGTGATCGGCATTCTCAGTGATCAACCCAGCCATGACCGCGCGCGAAAATATTGGAGCGTGATGAAGACGCGCCTGAAACAAGAGGGTGTTGAACCGACTACGATTTGTAGTCAGTTGAAGATGCAAGCCTACGACGGGAAAATGCGTCTGACGGATGTTGCTGATACAGAACAACTTCTGCGCGTCATTCAATCGGTACCGTCACCCAAGGCTGAACCCTTCAAGCGTTGGCTGGCACAAGTGGGCAGCGAACGACTGGATGAAACCGTAGATCCGGAACTCTCCATCGAGCGCGCCATCCAGAACTATCGACGCCTCGGCTACAGCGAAAACTGGATCAACCAGCGCATCAAATCTATCGAAGTACGCAAGGCGCTGACTGACGAATGGGACAAGGCAGGCGTGCAGCAGGGCAAAGAATACGCCGCCCTCACCGACCTGATGAGCCGCGTGTGGAGCGGCATGAGCACGCGCGAATACAAGCAGCATAAAGGACTGAAAAAAGAAAACCTGCGCGACAACATGACCAACACCGAGCTGGTGCTCAACATGCTGGCCGAAGTCGCCGCCACCGATATTTCGCTGGTACGCAACCCGCAAGGCTTGGGCGAAAGTGCCGAAGTAGCCGCCGAAGGTGCCCAAGCTGCCAAGGTCGCACGGGTTCAACTGGAAAAGAGCACCGGCCAACCCGTCGTGAGCAAGCTCAATGCGAAAAAGCTGGGGACGCGGCAACTGCAAGGGAAGAAAAAGCCATGAGCCGGATTGATGAGCTGATCGCCAAGCACTGTCCGGGCGGGGTGGAATTTAAGACCATTGGCGATATTGCTGACCTCGTGCGCGGCAATGGGATGCCGAAAGCCGACTTCACGGATAGTGGAGTTGGTGCTATTCATTACGGCCAGATTTACACCTATTACGGCATTTGGACGACAGAAACGATTTCTTTCGTCGCGCCAGAAACAGCGCAGAAATTGGCAAAAGTTAATCCCGGTGACGTGATTATTACTAACACCAGTGAGAACGTCGAAGATGTTTGCAAGGCTGTTGCGTGGCTGGGTGAATCCCAGATCGTCACCGGAGGCCATGCAACCGTCATCAAACACAACGAGGACGCGAAATATCTCGCGTATTATTTTCAGACTTCTGAATTCTTCGCACTGAAAAAGAAACACGCCACTGGCACGAAGGTCATTGATGTTTCGGCGAATAATCTTGCAAAGATAAAAATCCCCGTTCCACATCTCGAAGTGCAACACGAAATCGTGAAAGTGCTCGATACTTTCACGAAGCTGGAGGCGGAGCTGGAGGCGGAGCTGGAGGCGGAGCTGGAGGCGGAGCTGGAGGCGCGTCGGCGGCAATACCAGTATTACCGCGACGCGCTGTTGACGTTCCAATTCCCCTCCTGTGGAGGGGTGCCCGTAGGGCGGGGTGGTTTTGAGGCGCAAATACCACCCCGTCAGGCTACGCCTGCCACCCCTCCACAGGAGGGGAATGTCATACGCTGGGCGACCTTGGGTGACATTGCAATCAACCTAGATTCCAAGCGGCGACCTGTCACAAAGTCTGCGCGTGAGGCTGGGAGCATTCCGTATTACGGTGCCTCTGGAATCGTTGACTATGTGAGTGACTACATATTCGATGGTGACTATCTTTTGGTATCGGAGGACGGAGCTAATTTGCTCGCACGCTCCACGCCAATCGCCTTTTCAATTTCCGGCAAGACCTGGGTCAACAACCACGCGCATGTATTGCAGTTCAACACCTATGCCGAGCGACGATTTATTGAAATTTACTTGAACTCAATTGACCTTAGTCCTTACGTAAGCGGCGCGGCGCAACCGAAATTGAATCAAGCCAACCTGAACGGAATTCCAGTTCCCGTGCCACCCCTCGAAGAACAGGAGCGCATCGTCACTATCCTCGACAAGTTCGACGCGCTGGTGAACGGCCTCTCTTCTGGCCTACCTGCAGAAATCAAGGCGCGCCGTCAGCAATACGAACACTACCGCGACCGGCTGCTCAGCTTTGAGGAAAGAGCATGGGCATGATTCATCGTTCTGCCATGAAGGCAGCCCATCCGTCATGCTGCGCGGAGCGAAGCGTAGTTGCAGCATCCATGGACCCTGCGACTTCGCGCAGGGTGACAATACCATAGCAAGGAATGGCCCATGCCTGAAAACAAGGTCAAGCTGTTTGAAAGCCAACAGATTCGCACTGAATGGGATGAGGACGCCGAAAAGTGGTGGTTTTCGGTGCTGGATGTTGTCGCCGTCCTGACCGACCAAGCTGACTACAAAAAAGTCAGAAATTACTGGAAGTGGCTAAAAAACAAGCTCATTGCTGAAGGCAGTCAGTTGGTTAGTGAGACTAACCAACTGAAATTGGTCGCGGCGGATGGCAAGCGTTACAAAACAGATGTACTCGACACCGAGCAACTGCTACGCCTCATCCAGTCCATCCCCTCCAAACGCGCTGAACCCTTCAAGCTCTGGCTGGCTCAGGTGGGCAGCGAACGGCTGGACCACATGCAAGACCCGGAGCTGTCCATCGAGCAGGCCATGCGCGATTACAAGCGCCTGGGCTACTCGGATAACTGGATCAACCAGCGCCTGAAAAGCATCGAGATTCGCAAGGAGCTGACCGACGAATGGAAAAAACACGGCCTGCAAGAAGGCCAGCAATTTGCCAGTTTGACCGACATCATCTACCAGACCTGGGCGGGTAAAACGGCGAAAGAATACAAGCAGCTCAAGGGGCTGAGAAAAGAAAGCCTGCGCGACAACATGACCAACAAAGAGCTGGTGCTGAACATGTTGGCGGAACTGTCCACCAAAGAAATTTCCGAGGTCAGCAATCCGCAATCGTTCCCGGAGCACGAGGATGTCGCCCAGCGCGGCGGTGGCGTGGCCAAAGAAGCCCGCCTGAAATTGGAAGCTGAAACCGGGCAATCGGTGGTGACAGCGCAGAATGCCAAACGCCTGTTGAAGCTGAAGAAGGATGCCTTGGAATGACTGACTAACGTATATGGTAGCCGTCATCCACCCACAGAGGATGAGACAAACATTACCCGAGACACCCACCCCACCCATCCGCCCCTCAAGGGGCGGCTACTGGTTTGCTCGCTACGCTCGAAGCTTCAACCCGACTCTGATTTTTGTATTTCACGTTAAAAAACCATTGCCGAATCGAAGCAATTCATCGTTCTGGATAGACACAATCCCGATTGGAAAGCGGCCGAGAGCTAGCAGAGTGAAGATGCACTGGAGTGCGAATTCATTGCGGATTTGCAAAATCAGGGCGATGCGTTTTTGGCCGGCATCAATACGCCAGAAAAGCTGTTAGCCAACTTAACCGAGCAGATCGAGTGCCACTGCCTCGGCGACCTTGATGCCGTCGATGGCTGCCGAGAAAATTCCACCGGCATAGCCCGCACCTTCGCCTGATGGATACAGGCCACGGGTGTTGATGCTGACGAAATCAGCTCCGCGCTGGATGCGTAGTGGCGAGGAGGTGCGGGTTTCCACGCCGGTCATGAGAGCATCCTCCAAAGCGAAGCCGCGTATCTGCCGGTTGAAGGCGGGCAGGGCTTCACGCAAGGCAGTCACCACATAATCCGGCAAACAGGCCGCCAGATCAGTGGGATGCACTCCGGGCGTATAGGAAGGCTGGACTTCGCCCAAGGTGGTGGATGCACGCCCTGCCAGAAAGTCGCCGACGCGCTGCGCCGGTGCGGAATAGTCGCTGCCGCCCGCGATGAAGGCGCGGCTTTCCCAGTGGCGTTGAAAATCAATGCCCAGCAAGGGGTTTTGCCGTGCATCGCCGGGGAAATCTTCGGGGGTGACATTCACCACGATGGCACTGTTGGCGTTGCGCTCGTTGCGCGAATACTGGCTCATGCCGTTGGTGACCACGCGGCCTTCTTCGGAAGTCGCCGCGACTACTGTACCGCCTGGGCACATGCAGAAGCTGTACGCCGAGCGGCCATTTTCGCAGTGATGCACCAGTTTGTAATCCGCTGCACCGAGCAGAGGATGCCCGGCATATTTGCCGAAGCGCGCGCGGTCGATCAGTGATTGCGGATGTTCGATGCGCACGCCGATGGAAAAGGCTTTGGCCTCCATGAACACGCCGCGCTGATGCAACATGGCGAAGGTATCGCGCGCGCTGTGGCCGACTGCCAGCACCAGATGGCGCGAGTTGAGCACGCTGCCATCCTGCAGGCGCACGCCTTGCAACTGCCGTTCGCCATGGTTCGTCGTCTCAATCAGCAGATCATCCACGCGCTGCTGAAAGCGGATTTCGCCGCCCAGTTCTTCAATTTCAGCGCGCATGCGCTCGATCATGCTGACCAATTTGAACGTGCCGATGTGCGGCTTGCTCACATAGAGAATCTCTTCAGGCGCGCCAGCCTTGACGAATTCTTCCAGCACCTTGCGGCCATGGTGTTGCGGGTCTTTGACCTGGCTGTAGAGCTTGCCATCCGAAAAAGTCCCCGCGCCACCTTCGCCAAACTGCACATTGGATTCCGGGTTGAGCACACGCTTGCGCCATAGCCCCCAAGTATCCTGCGTGCGCTCGCGCACCGCCTTGCCGCGTTCGAGGATGATCGGGCGCAAGCCCATCTGTGCCAGCAACAGCCCGGCAAACAGGCCACACGGCCCCATGCCGACCACCAGCGGACGTTCTTCCAGTTCGCCTTCGGGCGCATGTGCGACAAAGCGATAGCGCATGTCCGGTGTTTGCGTGACATGATGGGATTGCCTACGACGCAACACGGCCGCTTCATCTACGTCCGCTGCCAGCGTCACATCCAGCGTGTAGATCATGAAAATCGCCGAGGACTTGCGCGCATCATAGCCCCGTCGGTAGATGCTGTAGCTGGCCAGTTCGTCTGCGGCAATTTCCAGACGTTGCACGATCGCTGCACGCAGCAAGGCATCTGGCTGATCGGCCTGTTCTATGGGGAGCTTGATTTCGGTCAGACGCAGCATGAGATGCTTTCAAAACGGCCAGGTGCTGGATTCTGCCCCGCCATCCACTTCGAGTATTTTTCCAGTCACCCAGCGGGAAGCGGGGGCGGCCAGATAGAGCGCGGCAGCCGCAATATCCTCAGGTTGCCCCATGGCTTGCATGGGGGTGCGGGCGAGCATTTTTTCGGTTGCGGCCTCATCCAGCCAGGGGGCGAGGGCTTCGGTGTAGATCGCACCCGGGGCGATGGCGTTGACGCGGATGTGCGGCGCGAAATCGGCCGCCAGCAAGCGCGTCATCTGGTTCATTGCCGCCTTGGCCGCGCCATAGGCGCTGAAGTTTTTTTGGGCATAACGCGCTGCCGATGAGCTGATATTGATGATCGCCCCGTGCTGCTCGCGTAGATGCGGCGCGCAGCGCGTCGTAAGGGCAAACGCCGTGGTGACGTTGAAATGATAGACGCGATCAAACGCGCGGCTGCTGGTTTTCAGCGGATCGTTTGGCCCTGAACCACCGGCGTTATTAACCAGCAGATCCAGCCGACCAAATTTTTCCAGGGTCTGCGCTACCAGCGCATCGAGCTGAGTTTCGTCCAGCACATCACAAGCCACGCCGATGGCTTCCACACCATGCTGGCGTGCGTTCACGGCAACCGTATCGACTTCGCCTTGCGTGCGCGAGGCGCACACTACATGCGCGCCTGCTTCGGCGTAAGTCAGCGCAATCGCCCGGCCGATGCCACGCCCCGCGCCGCTGATGATCGCCACCTTGTTTTTCAGGGAGAACTGTTCGAGCAGGCTCATGGGGATTCCATTCAAGGTTGCAGGGTGCGGTACTGTCCCGCGTGATACAGCAGCGGGGCGCGGTCAGTGCGCTGAAAGGCTTCGACTAAACCAATGAAAATCAGGTGATCGCCGCCCGGATGGCGCGTTTCATTGCGGCACTCGAACCACGCGCAGGCATCGCGCAAGAGTGGCGCACCGCTCGGACTGGTGTCAAACTCAAGCCCGGTAAACTTGCTGCCGCTTGCATCGGCAGGACGCGAAAAACGCTGTGAATGTTCGATCTGGTCGGCCGCCAGAATATTGATGGCGTAGTGATGGCAGTGCTGAAATGCCGCCAGCGAGGGGGAGTACAGCGACAGACTCCACAACACCAAGGGCGGTTCGAGCGAGACCGATGCGAAGGAATTCACTGTGACACCTGCCAACGAGCCGTCGCTGCCCTGCGCCGTAATCACAGCAATGCCTGTGGCATAGCAGCCAAGGGCGTTACGCAAGGCGCGTGTGTCCTTGGGCGTGGTGATTTTCTGTTCGTCACTCATCGTTCAACGTTCAATGTTCAATGTTCAGCGGTCAGCGTTCATAGGGCGGCAAATCCGCACCATGGCCGACGGCGACGCGACCATACAGCGAAGCCGCGGCATCCCAGTTGAGGGTGATGTGCGCGCAGGCGGCGCGGATGTCGCGTAAGGAACGTTGCGCCGGATGCGACAGGTACAAAGCCGCGCCGCCACAGGCATCGAACAGTACATCGACTGCGCGCCGACAGAGTTGCGCGGCAAAGGCGGCATCGCGCCGCAGGCGCATTTTTTCCAGCAAGTCGGGCGCGCCTCCAGATTCTGCACTGGCCATGATGTCGGCACAATTGCCCATGATGATGCGCCGCGCCGCATCGATACTGGCTGCGGCTTCGGCCACGCGAACATGGACGGTCGGATAATCCAGCAGCATCCGGCCTGAATACGAAGCAAGACGGTCGCGATTGTCGATCATGAACAAGTCCAGCGCACCTTGAGCAGTGCCCAGCACCACACCGGCAATCATGTAGCCAAACGTGGGGAGCAAAGGCATACGATACAAGGTGGCCGGGGGTGTTGAAACTGCATGAGATTGCAACACACCAATACCGCCTCGGGTCGCGGTGAGTGGCAAGCTACGATGGCTTGGAATCACGACATCATGAGCCGTCACCTCATTGCTACCCGTACCACACAAGCCCGCTGCCTGCCAGGTATCGCGCACTGCGTATTCGCCACGCGGCAAAAGAAACAGACGGTACTCGCCCGCTTCCTCAACTTGATTTTCGCCCGCAACGATCGCGCCCAGCATGACCCAGCTACAGTCATTGATGCCACTGGCGAAGCCCCAGCAGCCATTGAGCCGATAGCCTTCTGCACACGGCACGGCACGCCCCGCAGGAAAAATCAGCGAAGCACCGATCAATTCATGCGCCCGTTCGCCCTGAGCACCCCACACCGCCTGTTGTGCCTCCTGCGGCCACATACCCAGCATCCAGTGATGACTCGCCAGATTCGCCAGCACCCACGCGGTCGAGGCACAGGAACGCGCAAGCTCGGCACTCACTTCCACCAAGGCCTGCAAGGGCAATTCCGCACCGCCCACCGTGGCAGGCTGAAGCAGGCGGAACAAACCCGCCTCATGCAAATTCACAAGCGTTTCACCGGGGAGCCGTCGCAACTCTTCCGTCATGGCAGCACGTTCGAGCAGAGCTGGGCGTAGGGCAGCCGCACGAGCAACGGCTTCGTTCGTGCTCGATGGCAAGTTCATCTGCGCGACTTTTCGCTTTGTTTTAGTCACAGTGCGCGAACCCGATTGAAGGACAGCAGAAAGATGTTGATTCGTTTCATTTTTCAAAATTACTTTCAGTCATGCACCCGCCAGCAATCGCCGAATATCAGCCGCCAGATGCTCCGCTGTTTCGCCATATTTTTCAATCAGCCGTAGACGACCTTGTGGATCGTAAAGGTAGGTATAGGTGCTGTGATCCAGACTGTAGTTTTCTGTTTTACGTTCATTATCGAAATGTTTTTGATAAATCACCCTGAACTCACGCGCTGTCTCAGCGATGGCGCGTGTGTCGCCAGAAAGTCCGACAAAGCCTGCGTTGAATTGTGGCACATAGGCCGCCAATAGCGCAGGGGTGTCTCGTTCCGGATCCAGCGTGATGAACAGCACTTGAACCCGAGCAGATTCGTTGCCGAGCAGGCGCATGGTTTCCGCCAAGGTAGAGAGGGTGCTAGGGCAAACATCAGGACATTGGGTGTAACCAAAGAAAAGCACCACCACCTTGCCACGATAATCTGCCAGATGCCGTTTCCGCCCTTGCGGATCAGATAATGAAAAATCCCGACCAAATTCGGCATGATCCACGACGTTTCCATAGAAATCATTGCCATTTCCGGATACGCTGCACCCGGACACGACTAATGTAGTCAATATCAACGATACTAACGATACCAACGAAGCGATCAGGCAACGACGCGGCCCGCTTCCACAAAACGCCATCACTGTTCGATAGCCAGCGATTTCAATAATCGTTCATGCACGCCGCCAAATCCCCCATTGCTCATGACCAGAATTTGATCGCCTTCACGGGCAACGGCGGTCACGGCATTGACCAGCGCCCCCAAATCATCGAATACCTGCGCCTGATTACCCAGCGGTGCGAGGGCTTCCGCTGCATCCCAACCTAGCTGATGCGCATAGCAGAACACGGCATCGGCGCCGGTCAGACTCTCGGGGAGCTGGGCTTTCATACTGCCAAGCTTCATGGTGTTGGAACGAGGTTCGAGTACCGCCAGAATACGTCCTTTGCCCGTTTTTCCTGCATCGCGTTGCATCTGTTCCCGCAGACCAGCAATCGTGACGTTAATGGCCGTGGGATGATGGGCAAAATCGTCATAAACCGTCACGCCACGAACGGTTCCCCGGATTTCCAGCCGACGACGAATCCCTTGAAAGCGTTCCAGTGCCTGCAAGGCCTGCTCAGGTAATACGCCCACATGTCGCGCTGCCGCAATGGCCGCCGTGGCATTGGCTTGATTGTGTGCGCCAGGGAGTGAGAGCGTAGTCGAGCCAACGACCTGCCCCTGATGACTCACGGTAAAGCGTCCGTGGGCATCTGCGGCGCTGGCGTGCCAACCGGTGACATGGTTCGCAGGCTCATTGAACAACGCTTGAGGCGTCCAGCAACCTCGCGCCAATACGCGTTGCAAAGCAGCTTCACTCCCATTGGCCACAATCAGCCCATTATTGGGCAAAGTACGCACAAGATGATGAAATTGGGTTTCAATCGCAGCAAGATCAGCGAAAATGTCAGCATGATCAAACTCAAGATTATTGAGAATGAGGGTGCGCGGATGGTAATGAATGAACTTTGAGCGTTTGTCACAAAAAGCCGTATCGTATTCGTCAGCCTCGATGACGAAAAAATCGTTCTCACCCAATCGCGCCGAAACACCGAAATCCTGCGCAACGCCGCCAATCAGAAAACCCGGCTTGAGACCCGCGTATTCAAGTATCCATGCCAACATGGAAGTCGTGGTGGTTTTGCCATGCGTACCCGCCACCGCCAGCACCCATTTGCCCCGAAGAATATTTTCAGCCAGCCATTGAGGACCGGAGACATACGGCAAATTGCGCGCAAGAATTTCCTCCAGCAAGGGATTCCCGCGTGAAATGGCATTGCCAACCACGAACAAGTCGGGTTTCAAGGCAATCTGGTCGGCAGCATAGCCCTCCGTCAGGGCAATACCCTCGTTTTCCAGTTGCGTGCTCATCGGCGGATACACATTGGCATCGCAACCCGTGACGCGATGACCTGCGGCGCGCGCCAAAAGGGCAATTCCGCCCATGAAAGTGCCACAGATACCCAGAATATGGATGTGCATATGAATATCAGCCCGCCAACAAGACAGAAATCACAGACAAATAAAGCATTTTGTCTGAGTAAAATAAAGGAAATCATTATACGCGAGGCCACAGACTCGCTTCATCATGCCGCTCTCGCGCCCCTCGCAACCCTCATGAACCGCAAGACTCTGACGCTGTTTTCCGCCATGACGGCTTTTGTCCTTGTGGCGAGTGGTTTGCTGATGCAGCAATGTCACGGCCGGACGACGGAACCGCCTCCCCTGTCGCCGGATGTCATCCAGGCCAGTACCTCGCTCTGGACCTTGCGTCTGCCGGATGTTCAGGGACGACCCCAGGCTTTACAGCAGTGGCAGGGCAAACTGGTGGTGCTCAATCTCTGGGCGACGTGGTGCTTGCCTTGTCGCACTGAAATGCCCGGTTTTTCCCGCTTGCAGGGAAAGTTTGCTCCCAGAGGAGTGCAGTTTGTGGGTGTGGCACTCGATATGCCAGAACAAGTGATCGATTACGCAAACCGCACGGCAATCTCTTATCCTCTGCTTTTGGGCGATAGCAGCCTGCTCCCACTATTTTCAAGACTGGGAAATCCTCATGGAAACGTGCCTTATACCCTCATATTTGGGCGAGATGGCCGCCTGTTGAAGACACATATGGGGTATTGGCCCGAAAGTGATCTGGAAAAGATGCTCGTTGCGCTGAATACAGAAGAACGCCGAGTGAATTGAAGCCCGAAAACGCTCGTTATTGCTCTTTTGAAAGAAAATCCGATCATTTTCCAGCGATATTCCTGCTGGACAAATTGTGTCGATTTGCGGCAAACTGGCGGGTATGCCTAAGCAAACACGCTCACAAAATACCGATTCATCGGAGATAAAACCCCGCCTGCTGGTTCTTCACGGCCCCAATTTGAATCTGCTGGGTACCCGTGAACCGGAGATCTATGGTCATACGACGCTCGCCGATATTCATCGCTCGATGGAAGCGCAAGCTCATGCCGCCGGTGTTCAACTGGAAAGTTTCCAGAGCAATAGCGAAGGTGAGCTTATCAACCGGGTGCAGTCCGCAGCCAGTGAAGGCATCCGCTTCATTATCATCAACCCTGCGGCTTACACACATACCAGCGTGGCCTTGCGTGATGCCCTGGCAGCCGTATCCATTCCCTTCATCGAGGTGCATCTCTCGAACATCCACGCCCGCGAAACCTTCCGTCACCATTCCTATTTCTCTGATTTAGCGGTCGGCGTCATCTGTGGTCTGGGACACGAAGGCTACGCACTGGCATTGACCGCCGCATTGACGCGGCTTGGCAATCATCACTCTTGATGCCTCTATTGACGACATCGAGGCGTCGATGCCTCAAGGCATCGACCCTATCAATCAACGTATTTATCCCTCCGTTATCCGGGAGCCTTTATGGATTTGAGAAAACTCAAGAAGCTAATCGACCTTGTTCAGGAGTCTGGTATTTCCGAACTGGAAGTTACCGAAGGTGAAGAAAAGGTTCGCATCGTCAAGCATGGTCAGGTCGCTGCTATGCCACCGGCTACTTACATGATCGGCAACCCAGCAACGGCCGCCACACCAATGCCTGCGCCAGCCCCGGCACCCACGGCAGCAGCAACGCCCGTCGAGGAACAGAGCGGCAAGGCCGTCAAGGCACCAATGGTCGGCTCCTTCTATCGCGCCAGCGCGCCCGGTGCCAAGCCTTTTGTGGAAGTCGGGCAGGTCGTCCAGGAAGGCGATACGCTGTGCATCATCGAAGCCATGAAACTGATGAACGAAATCGAGTCCGATATTGCGGGAACGATCAAAGCCATCCTCGTGGAAAATGGCCAGCCCGTCGAATTTGGTCAACCGTTGTTCGTAATCGAATAACCGCCCACCATGTTTGAGAAAATTCTCATTGCCAACCGTGGGGAAATTGCCCTGCGAATACAGCGCGCCTGCCGTGAGCTGGGCATCAAGACGGTCGTGGTCCATTCGACCGCCGATACGGAGGCCAAATACGTCAAATTGGCAGACGAATCGGTCTGTATCGGCCCGCCCTCCTCCACGGAAAGCTATCTGAACATTCCCGCCATCATTTCGGCGGCAGAAGTCACCGATGCCGAAGCGATTCATCCAGGCTACGGCTTTCTTTCGGAAAATGCCGGCTTTGCCGAGCGTGTCGAAAAATCCGGTTTTGTCTTCATTGGCCCTCGTCCGGAAACCATCAGTTTGATGGGCGACAAGGTCAGCGCCAAAGACGCCATGAAAGCAGCGGGCGTACCTTGCGTACCCGGTTCGGAAGGGGCGTTGCCCGAAGACCCCAAGGAAATCGTCAAGATTGCCCGTTCCATCGGCTACCCCGTCATCATCAAGGCAGCAGGCGGCGGTGGCGGGCGCGGGATGCGGGTGGTGCATACCGAAGCCGCCTTGCTCAACGCAGTGACCATGACGCGCACCGAAGCCGGAGCCGCCTTCGGTAATCCGACGGTGTACATGGAAAAATTCCTCGAACATCCGCGTCACATTGAAATTCAGGTCTTGGCTGACAGTTTCAAAAATGCCATCTATCTAGGCGAGCGCGATTGTTCCATGCAGCGTCGCCACCAGAAAGTGATTGAAGAAGCACCGGCGGTCGATATCAATCGCCGCGCCATCACGCGCGTGGGCGAGCGTTGCGCCGAAGCCTGCCGACGCATCAATTATCGCGGTGCCGGAACGTTTGAATTCCTTTATGAAAACGGCGAGTTCTATTTCATTGAAATGAATACCCGTGTTCAGGTTGAGCATCCGGTGACAGAAATGGTCACGGGCATCGACATCGTTCAGGCACAAATCCGTATCGCCGCAGGAGAAAAGCTCTGGTTGCGTCAGCGTGATATCGAACTGCGTGGACATTCGATCGAATGTCGCATCAACGCGGAAGACCCATTCAAGTTCACGCCCTCACCCGGCAAGATCACCGGCTATCACCCTCCCGGCGGGCCGGGCATCCGCGTCGATACCCATATGTATCAAGGCTACACGGTGCCGCCCAATTATGATTCGATGATTGGCAAGGTGATTGCTTACGGCGATACGCGCGATCAGGCGATACGCCGTATGCACATTGCCCTGTCAGAAATGGCGGTCGATGGCATCAAGACCAACATTCCCTTGCATCAGGAATTGATGCAGGATGCCAATTTTGCCAAAGGCGGCACGAGCATTCATTACCTCGAATCCAAACTGGCCGCCCGCGAAGAGGCGACCAAGGGGAAATAGCCCGTGTGGCTGTCGGTCGCTCTGAATACCGAAGCGCGTCATGCCGACGCGCTTTCCGATGCCTTGATGGAAGCAGGCGCACTCTCGGCCAGCGTCGAGGATGCGCAGGCAGGCACGCCCGAAGAAACCCCCCAGTTTGGCGAACCGGGCTGCCCGACCACGCCCTTGTGGCAACATAGCCGCGTCATTGCCCTCTTTGATGGCAATATACCTCTGGAAGAAATCACGGCTCACATCGCCGCAGCCTGCCAGTCCATCGGTATTGACCTGTCCGACGAAATTGATGACATCGATATCGAAGAAATCGCCGAACAAAATTGGGTACAACTGACGCAGTCACAATTCGACCCCATCCCCATCAATGACCGGCTCTGGATCGTACCCTCATGGCATGTCGCCCCCGACCCAGCCGCCATCAATCTGATTCTTGATCCCGGCATGGCGTTTGGAACGGGCTCCCATCCCACGACGCGGCTGTGCCTCGAATGGCTGTGCGATACGCTGCAAGGGGGCGAAACCGTCCTCGATTACGGTTGCGGCTCGGGCATCCTCGCCATTGCCGCTGCCAAACTGGGCGCGGCTTCGGTGCTGGGGGTCGATATCGACGACAATGCACTCACCGCCGCTTACGACAACGCCACCGCCAACGATGTTGATCTGATGCTGCGTCATTCACGCGCGCCACTCGAAGAAACCTTTGATTGTGTCGTCGCCAATATTCTCACCAATCCGCTTTGTGTCCTGGCACCCTTACTGGCCGCACGGGTCGCCCCCGGTGGGCGCATCGTCTTGTCAGGGGTTCTAGACACCCAATCCGACCAGGTGATTGCCGCTTACGCACCGTTCATTACCTTGCATCGCGGCGCAACGCTCGATGGATGGGTACGCCTTGAAGGGCAAGCCACACTTTCGCAAGCGAGCGCATCATGATGCAGACGGCCTGCCCAACGTGCGCCACCGTCTTTCGCATTACGCCAGAACAGCTCAAAACGCGCCACGGGCAGGTTCGATGCGGCAAATGTGCGCAGGTATTCGATGCATTGGTCACGCTCGTAGACGCCCCTTCGGCAGCAACGGCATTCGGTATTACATTAGGCTTACCCAAAGCCCCGCATGACGAAACGCGGGATACGGATGCAATATCCCGCGAAACCGGCATACAACCCACATTGTCCACACCGGCCACATTGTCCACCTCAGCTACCGACACGGCAGACACCGCCCATGCTTCAACACCGCAGGGGGAAGTGACCGACACGACACGCCCATCTGACACACCTTCATCCTCGCCATCGAAACTGGAAGCCTATTTTCGGGCTTCCTTATCCCGCCCTGCGGTCTGGCCGTGGATTTTTGCTGCCATCCTGTCCTTACTACTGCTGCTAGCACAAATCGTCATTCAGTTCCGCGTGGAACTGGCCGTGATCGAACCTGCCTTAAAGCCCTCATTACTGGCACTTTGCGAACCTTTGGCTTGCGACATTCCCTTGCCTCGCAAAGCCGAATTGCTGAGTATCGAATCCACCGATCTGCACCCTGACCCGCAGCACAAGGATTTATTGATTCTGTCGGCCACATTGAAGAATCGCGCCCCCTTCGCTCAAAACTATCCCGCACTTGAATTGTCGCTGACCAACGACGCAGGCCAGCCGCAGTTACGAAAAGTCATTCCTCCCGCTGAATATTTACCCAAACAAGTGGATGCCATGGCAGGATTCGGTGCGCATCAGGAACTGGAGGTGAACATCGCCCTGATTCCTGAGAAAACAGGTAAACCCGCACCGACCGACTATCGTTTATATCTGTTCTATCCCTGATTTTCTTCATTCCATTTTCAAATGAATACACTCATCTGCGGATCGCTGGCCTACGACACGATCATGGTTTTCCCCGATCGTTTCAAAAACCACATCCTGCCCGACAAGATTCACTGTCTCAACGTCGCCTTCCTGACCCCTGACATGCGTCGCGAATACGGCGGCTGTGCGGGCAATATCGCTTATACGCTGCACATGCTCGGTGGCGAACCGCTCATCATGGCCACGGTGGGCGACGACAGCGAGCCTTATCTTTGGCGACTGAAACAACTCGGGCTCGACACCCGCCACGTTCGCAAGGTGGAAGGCAGTTTTACCGCGCAGGCATTCATTACGACCGATCTGGATGACAACCAGATTACGGCCTTTCATCCGGGCGCGATGAATTTTTCTCATCAGAATCGTATCGAAGAAGCGAAAAACCTTCGTCTAGGCATCGTTGCCCCCGATGGTCGAGACGGCATGTTTCAACATGCGCGCGGCTTTCACGCGTCGGGGATTCCTTTCATCTTCGACCCCGGCCAGGGCTTGCCCATGTTCAACGGCGAAGAATTGCTGGAATTCCTGAGCCTTGCCACCTACTGTACAGTCAACGATTATGAAGCCGAGCTCATGTGCCAGCGCACAGGCAAAACGCTCGAACAACTCGCGGCACTCGTGCAGGCTCTCATCGTGACACGCGGCGGAGAAGGTTCTGAAATTCTGGCGGGTAACCAACGACTGCACATCCCCGGCGTGCACGCCGAACAGATCATCGACCCGACGGGCTGTGGTGATGCCTATCGTGCAGGCTTGCTGTATGGTCTGTCGCAAGGCTGGGATTGGGAAAAAACAGGGCGGCTGGCCTCATTGATGGGGGCGATTAAAATTGCGCATCGCGGTGGTCAAAATCACAAACTGACACGTGACGAAATTGCTGATCGGTATCTCAATGCTTTTGGGCACACTCTCTGGTAAGGAGTCTCACCATGAATTTCACTACAAAATTTCGTTTTCCTCTCTTGCTGGCAGCCCTCCTGACCGCGACCAGCCTGCTCTCCGGCTGTGCCACCACGGAGTCTGGCAGCAGCTACACCCATAACCAGGCGCAACGTGAAATGACGGTTCGCATGGGCGTTGTTGAAAGCGTGCGTCAAGTCACCATCTCCGGCAACAAATCCGGCACGGGTGAAATGACCGGCGGCTTGATTGGTGGAATCGCCGGCAGCAACATCGGCGGAGGCAGTCGCGGTTCGGCCGTCGGTGCCATTCTGGGTGCCGTAGGCGGCGCCATCGCGGGTCATGCCATCGAAGAATCAGCCACCAAGAAAACCGGACTGGAAATTACCGTGCGCTATGAAAATGGCACGCTGGGCGCCATTACTCAGGAAGCTGACGAGCTGTTCAATCCGGGGGAACGTGTCCGTGTACTCTCCGGTGGAGGCATTACACGGGTTTCACATTGAGCACCCTTGTCTTGCTGCATTGCCGCGTGATCTGATTTTCTCCATTTTTCTTCCTTAACAATCCCGATGACATCCATGCGATTACTCTCTTTTGCCATCCTTTCTTCTTCCCTGCTACTTCTGACGGCCTGCAACAAGACGCCCGCAACCGCACCAACAAGCGCTGCTGCAACGGCAGCTTCGGGAAATGGCGTCATGATCGTCCGCATTGGGCAGGCAGCTCCGCTCACGGGGGGCGGGGCTCATCTGGGCAAGGATAACGAGAATGGCGTGCGTCTGGCGCTGGATCAGGCGAATGCTCAGGGTCTCAGCATCGGGGGGCAGAAGGTTCAATTCGAGCTGCAAAGCGAAGACGACCAGAGTGAACCCAAAGTCGGCACGACCGTCGCACAGAAATTGATTGATGCCAAAGTCGCCGGTGTCGTGGGACACCTCAATTCAGGGACGACAGTACCTGCTTCTCCGCTATATGAACAGGCGGGGATCCCCATGATTACAGGCTCATCCACCAATCCACAACTGACCGAGCAAGGCTTCAAACACATCTTCCGTATCGTTGGCCGCGATGACCAGCAAGGCCCGGCGGTAGCGCAATATCTGCTGGTCGAAGTCAAGCCCAAGCGAGTCGCCATCATCGACGATGCAACCGCCTATGGCGCGGGGCTGGCCAACGAAGTTGAAAAAACCTTGAAAGCTGCCGGAGTGCAAGTCCTCCCCCGCGAACAGGGCACAAATAAAACGACCGACTGGAAGGCCATTCTCACCCGTTTGAAAGGCAAACAGCCCGATGCCGTGTTTTATGGCGGCATGGATGATACTGCCGGCCCCTTGCTCAAACAGGCACGCGAACTAGGGCTGAATGTCCCGTTCAGCTTCGGCGATGGCGGTTGCACCAACAAAATGGTGGAACTGGCAGGCAATGCGGTCGAAGGCATGTTCTGCTCACAGGCAGGCATTCCTGTGCAGGCGGCCGATCCGGCGTTTCTTGCAGCATATAAAGCCGCCTTCAAGGATGATCCTTTGCTCTACGGCCCCTTTACTTATGATGCAGCGAATCTGCTGATTGCTGCCATGAAGCAGGCCGACTCCACCGACCCGGCCAAATATTTATCGGCACTGGCACAAATCAAATATGACGGCGCCACAGGACACATCGAATTTGATGCCAAGGGCGATCGCAAGGAGGCGGAAATGACCATTTTCACCGCGAAATCCGAAAAGATCATCCCGGTCGCCATCATCAAGAGTGGCAAGCTGATTCGTTACGATGACTTCATCGCACAAAGAACGGCGAGCGCGGCACCTTCATCCCCATCCTCCGGCAAATAAGCACGAAAAAGTCGGAGCACGCAGCTTGGATATCCTGCTCCAGCAAATCATCAATGGCCTGACGCTGGGGAGTCTGTATGCCATCGTCGCGCTGGGCTACACGATGGTATACGGCATCATCCAGCTCATTAACTTTGCGCATGGCGAAGTCGTGATGCTGGGTGCGATGATTGCCTTATCCGTCATCACGGCACTGGTGGCACAAGGCTTACCACCGCTAGTGTGCGTCGCAGCCGGTCTGCTGGTGGCGATTCCGGCGTGCATGGCATTAGGTTATTTTCTCGAACGTGTCGCCTACCGCCCACTACGTCGCGCACCCCGTCTGGCGCCCCTCATCACCGCCATCGGCATGTCCATCATCCTGCAACAACTGGCGATGGTGTTCTGGAGTCGCAATACACTGGCCTTTCCGCAAATCCTGCCGGACGTCACCTACCATGTCGCCGGAGCCCGCGTCAGCAGCTTGCAAATTGCCATCGTGCTCATCTGCCTGTGCATGATGGCTGGGCTGGCGCTGGTGGTGTATCGCACACGACTCGGTACGGCCATGCGGGCAAGCGCTGAAAATGCCGATGTAGCACGCCTGATGGGCGTGGATGTCGATCGTGTCATCGCCGCGACTTTTGTCATCGGTGCTGCCCTCGCTGCCGTCGCTGGCCTGCTGGTTGGCATGTATTACGGCGTGGCGCATTACGCCATGGGTTCACTGCTGGGAATGAAAGCCTTTTCAGCCGCCGTGCTCGGCGGCATTGGCAATATCCCGGGAGCGATGGTCGGCGGCATTCTGCTGGGGCTGGTCGAAGCCCTCGGCACCGGCTATATCGGCGATCTCAGCGATTTATGTCAATACGCACTCCTCGCTCATTGGCTACCCGAGCAATGCGCCAATGGCGGTAATCTGGTGCTGTTCGGCAGCAATTATCAAGATGTATTTGCCTTTGTCGTACTAATCCTCGTTCTGGTTTTCCGCCCTGCTGGATTACTCGGCGAACGTGTTGCCGATCGCGCCTAATCTGAGCTTATGAATCTGTCGCGCTTCTATTCTCATTTTTCCTTTCCGCCTCGTGTCGGACTAATCCTCATCAGCCTGACCTTACTGGCACTACCCTTTTCACTCTCAGCGGCAGGCACGACGTGGGTACGGATTACGAACCTCGCGATTCTGTTCATTTTTCTCTCGCTGGGGCTCAACATCGTGGTGGGCTTTGCGGGGCTGCTCGATCTAGGCTACGTCGCTTTCTTCGGTGTCGGTGCCTATGTCTATGCCCTGCTGGCCTCCCCTCATTTCGGCCTACATTGGCCTGTCTGGGCAATCCTGCCTCTGGGCGCATTGGCCGCCGCGATTTGCGGCGTCATACTCGGCGCGCCCACCTTGAAATTACGCGGCGATTATCTGGCCATCGTGACTCTAGGCTTTGGAGAAATCGTGCGGATATTCCTCAATAATCTGACGCGCCCCATCAACATCACCAACGGCCCGCAAGGTATCGCTCGCATTGATCCAGTGGCATTTGGGACGCTGGATGCGATGGACTTTGGACGTAGCGATACCTGGTTGGGGCTGACGTTCAGCGGTCCGATGAAGTATTACTATCTGCTACTGCTTTTGCTGCTGGCGGTAATCATCATCAATCTGCGGCTCCAGGACTCACGCATCGGCCGCGCATGGGAAGCCATCCGCGAAGACGAAGTGGCGGCACGCGCCATCGGCATCGATACCCGTCGCATCAAACTGCTGGCCTTCGCCATGGGGGCAAGTTTCGGGGGTGTCGCGGGTGGCATGTTTGCAGCCATCCAGAGCTTCATCAGCCCGGAAAGTTTTGTATTCAACGAATCGGTGATGATTCTCGTCATGGTCGTCCTCGGCGGCATGGGGAATGTCTGGGGTGTCGTGGGTGGCGCGCTGCTGCTTTCATTTGTGCCCGAAATCCTGCGTTACACCGTCGCGCCTTTACAGTTGGCGGTATTCGGCAAGGTCTGGCTGGAGCCGGAAGTGCTGCGTATGCTGCTGTTTGGTCTGGCGCTGGTATTGATGATGCGCTGGCGTCCGGCGGGGCTGTGGCCACAAAAGGTGCGACGATGCAGCAACACGGCAACACAGCTACACAGCCACACGGCGCTGAATCGCGAGACGACATGAACACGACCACTTCGCGATTACCCTTGCTTGAAGCCCATGCCATCGGCAAGTGCTTTGGCGGTGTGCGTGCACTTCATGACGTGAGCCTGCACATTAACGAAGGCGAAATTTATGGTTTGATCGGCCCCAACGGGGCAGGTAAAACCAGCTTCTTCAATGTTCTGACAGGGCTTTATCGCGCCGATCAAGGACATTTTATTTTTGCGGGGCAACGCCTCGATAACAGCGCGCCGCAACGGGTTGCTGCGGCAGGCATTGCACGGACGTTCCAGAATATTCGCCTGTTTGCCAACATGACTGCGCTGGAAAATGTCATGGTCGGCCGTCACCTGAAAACTCGCAGCGGCGTATTGGGTGCCATGTTACGCACCCAAGCAACACGGACAGAAGAAGCCGCCATTGAACGACGCGCCTTGGAACTGCTGCACTATGTCGGCATCGGTGCCCAAGCACATCAACGGGCACGCAATCTATCGTATGGCGATCAACGTCGCCTCGAAATTGCGCGGGCATTGGCCACCGAACCTCGTTTGCTAGCACTGGATGAACCCGCCGCAGGGATGAATGCCGCAGAAACGGAAGCCTTGCGTGTGCTGGTGCAAGGACTGCGCGATGACGGCTTGACGATACTGTTGATCGAACACGACGTGAAGTTGGTCATGGGGCTATGCAATCGGGTCGCCGTACTCGATTATGGCGAGAAAATCATCGAGGACATCCCCTCCGTCGTACAGCGCGATGCACGTGTAATCGAAGCCTATCTGGGCATCGGCAATGAAGAGGCCAAGACATCTCATGCTTGACGTGCGCCAACTGGAAGTCCATTACGGTGGCATTGCCGCCGTACAAGGCATTGATTTGCAGGTGGGTGCCGGTGAAACTGTCGCACTGGTGGGGGCGAATGGGGCGGGCAAATCCAGTACGCTCAAGGCACTGGCGCGTTTGCTTTCAGAAGCCGAAGCGAATGTGCGTGGCAGCATCCGCCTGAATAATGAAGACATCTCGCAGCGACCGGCGCATCAGCTACTGGCACGCGGACTCGCACTGGTACCAGAAGGACGCGGTATTTTTGCGCGACTGACCGTGGCAGAAAATCTGGCACTGGGTGCATATATCCGTCACGACAAGGCACAAATCGCCGATGACCTCGATCGCTTATATCACCAGTTTCCACGCCTCAAAGAACGCGCCACCCAACTAGCCGGAACGCTCTCTGGCGGAGAGCAGCAAATGCTCGCTCTGGCACGCGCCTTGATGGGACGACCCCGCTTGCTGCTGCTAGATGAACCCTCCATGGGTCTGGCACCCATCATGGTGCAAAAGATTTTTGCAGTAATTCGCGAAGTAGCCGCACAAGGTGTCAGCATTTTGCTGGTTGAACAAAATGCCCGACTGGCACTGGAAACCGCACAACGTGCTTATGTCATGGAAAGCGGACGCATCACCTTGTCCGGTGAATCAGCAAGTTTGCTGGCAGACACGAGAATTCGCACGGCGTATCTAGGCGAATAGAACAATAGATCAATAGCCTGTCAAATAAGAACGTGCTGGCCAGTTCCATTGGCGTTCCCATGCGGCGCGAACCATGTTGGGGTATTCGGGCCGCCCCAGGCTGCCGTTATAGCGACCGAGTGCGCGGTAGAGATCGCCGCGTTCGATGTCGATGTAATGGCGCAATATCGTACAGCCATAACGCAGATTGGTGCGCAGATGAAACAGGTTGTTATCCCGCGTGCCAATCAGGCTCACCCAGAAGGGCATCACCTGCATATAGCCCCGCGCTCCGGCGGAAGACAAGGCATATTTCTTGAATCCGCTTTCCACCTGAATCAGCCCTAACACCAGTTGCGGGTCTAATCCGGCGCGTTTGGCTTCGTAATAAACGGTTTTGAGAAATTCGATACGCCCGGCGCGATCGGGGATGCGCTTTTCAAGACGTCGGGACATCTCGGCGATCCAGTTGGTTTTTTCTTCGATCGTTTTGAACTCGGGTTCAGGTGCTGCGCGATCGGCAATGCTGGCTTGCAATGCAGAACGCACGCTGGCGGCAAGGGGTTCGTACTTCTGGTTGCCCGCCTGCACCACGAGTGGGCAGGCCAGCAGGATGACCAGTATCGTGGCGTATTTCAGTTGCACAGCTTTTCTTGCAGAACAGCCCGTGCCGTATCCAGCGGTAGCAGGGTCGCTTCCGCATCACTGCGTCCCTTGTATTCGATCTGCCCTTCTTTCAAACCGCGATCGCCGATCACGATACGGTGCGGTACACCGATCAATTCCCAATCAGCAAACATCGAGCCGGGGCGTTCATCGCGATCATCCAGCACCACGTCAACGCCTGCCTGACAGAGTTCGGCATACAGACGATCCGTGGCATTGCGCACGGCTTCGGATTTGGCATAGCCCATGGGCACGATGACGAGCTGGAAAGGCGCAATGGCGGCAGGAAAAACAATGCCTCGCTCATCGTGACCTTGCTCGATCGCTGCACCAACGATGCGCGAAACGCCGATACCGTAGCAGCCCATTTCCATCACCTGCGGTTGCCCTTGCTCATTGAGAAAGTTGCACTTCAACGCTGCCGCGTATTTTGTACGAAGCTGGAAAATATGACCGACTTCGATGCCACGACACAGCTCCAATGCGCCTTTGCCATCCGGAGAGGGATCACCGGAAACGACATTGCGGAAGTCATCCACCAAGGCAGGCTCGGGGACATCACGTCCAAAATTGACGCCGGTGAAATGGTAGTTTTCCTTGTTGGCACCGCAAACGAAATCACTCATTCGTGCCACGGTGCGATCGGCATACACGGCAATGACATGGGCGTAGCGCAGATCAACCGGGCCGATATAACCCGGCTTGCAGCCAATGGCACCGAGGATTTCTTCATCGCGTGCAAAGCGGAAGGCACCGATGAGTTTCTGGGTTTTGATTTCGTTCAGATCATGGTCACCGCGCAGCAGGATCAGGCCGAAACGCCCCGGCTCACCCACTTGCAGATCAGTGCGAATGACGGCAATGGCCTTGACCATCTGGCGCACATCCACACCGAGTAGCGCTGCCACATCCTCACAGCGCGTCTTGCCGGGGGTGTGGGCGTTACTGAGCATTTGCGTCGCCGCAGCACGAGGTGTCGTGGGGGCGAGAGCTTCTGCCAGTTCGACATTCGCCGCATAGTCGGAACCAGCAGCAGGACAGAAGGCGATGGCATCTTCACCCGAATCGGCGAGGACATGAAATTCGTGTGAGCCTGTGCCGCCAATCGAGCCGGTGTCTGCGGCAACAGCGCGGAATTGCAGCCCCAAGCGCGTGAAGATGCGCGTGTAGGTTTCATACATGCTGCGATATTCGCGCTGCAAATCGTCGAATGAAGCATGGAAGGAATAACCGTCTTTCATCAAGAATTCACGTCCACGCATGACACCGAAACGAGGGCGGATTTCATCACGGAACTTGGTTTGTATCTGATAAAAATGGCGAGGAAGCTGACGATAGCTCTTGATTTCCCGACGGGCAATATCGGTGATGACTTCTTCATGGGTGGGGCCGATGACAAAGTCGCGCTGATGGCGATCCTTGAAGCGCAGCAGTTCCGGGCCATATTGCGGGCCACGACCGGATTCCTCCCACAGTTCAAACGGCTGCACGGCGGGCATCAACAGCTCAAGGGCTCCCGCACGATTCATTTCCTCGCGCACAATGGCTTCCACCTTGCGCAACACTCGCAAACCCATCGGCAGCCAGCTATAAATGCCACCTGCCAGACGACGAATCAGGCCGGCTCGCAGCATGAGTTGGTGACTGATGATCTCGGCGTCGGAAGGGGCTTCCTTGAGAGTGCTGATGAAAAACTGGCTGGCACGCATGATGAAATGAACCGTAAAGAGGAATGGGGAATGAGAGATACTGATTTTACCGCGAACCCTGGATGAGACTCATTGAAGTCGATTGCATGTCGATTGCATCAGGGTTTTGTACGCGGGGCGGTGCTGGCCGCTGGAGGGGCTGTTTTCAGCTTCGCATGAATTTCTTCAAGTGCCGACTTCAAAGAGAGGGCTTCTTCTGAATCTGCGGGGAGCAAGGTCAGCAATTTGTCCCAGTAACGCGCCGTCGCCGGATAATCCTGCCGTCCGTAAGCGGCACTGCCCGACAAAGCCAACGCCATGATGTTATCCGGTTCAAGTTTCAAGGCTTGCTCAAGCAAGGCGAGCGTTTTCGGCTCAAACTTTCCTTCGGCACGAACGGCCAGCAGATCGGCGTAATTGGTCAATACGTTGGCATCCTTGTCACCACCTAGCGCAAGAACACGTTCATAAGCGCGGGCAGCTTCATCGAAGCGACGCAGCGCCTTGTAGGAGCGCGCCAGCATCATCCAGCCTTTCAGATCGTCGGGGTTTTGTTCCATGCGCGCCGCAAGGCGGGACACCATGTCTTCGATTTGTGCCGGCGTGATTTGTTCACCGCGTGTCCCCGGTGCGGGGGGCTGCAATGAGGCCGGATGCCCCAGCCACAGATAAAGCAGACCAGCGGCCAGCGGCAGGCTTAGGGAAAGGAGCAGCGCGCTACGCGATGCCGGACGCAGGGCTTGTGCGGTTTCATCCGCTTGCGCGGTGTCTTGCAGCAGACGGTGTTGCAGTTCATTGCGCGCTTGGGTGTAGTCGGCTTCGGCCAAATGCCCAAGGGTGCGATCGTTTTCCAGTTCTGCCAGTTGATCGCGATACACCGCCGCATTCAGGGCGCGGCGGGTGGTCGCCTCATGACTTCGTTGAGCCTTGAGTAGCGGATAGAGCAGCCAGGCCAACACCAGCAAAGTCAGGAATGCCGCAGCACCTGCGAAAGGGAGGATATTCATGAGTGATTTGTATTTTTTTCGGAGGGTGACTCTGCAATCGCCAGCAACGCGGCTGCAACGCGCTGTTCGTCCTCGGTGAGTTGGGCTTCCGCCACGACGAGAGCGTCGCTGTTACGCCGCCGCAGAACCACGATGAGCGTCACCAATCCACTCAGCAGCAGCAGGAAAGGCCCGAACCAGAGCAGCCAGGTCGTGGCTTTCATGGGCGGACGGTAACGCACATAGTCACCATAACGGTCGACCATGAAGGTCATGATGTCTTCATTGCTCTTGCCTGCTTTGATCATGCCGCGAATTTCACGCCGCAAGTCCTGCGCGAGTTCGGCACGCGAACCGGCGAGCGATTCATTCTGGCAAACGAGGCAGCGCAGCTCTTCAGAAATTTCGACCATGCGCTGCTCGACGACCGGATCGGCTGCCAGCGGGGCGGCTTCATTGGCGACAGCATTCCCCAATGCCGCAAACAGACCCAAGGTTAAAAAGAGCGTGGTGAGTTGATGCCAGAAGCGCAATTTCATCGCGAAAGTTCCTTGATGAGCGGCAGAATTTTTTTCTCGATGGCCTCGGGGGTAATCGGGCCGATCTGCTTGTAGCGGATGATGCCGGCCGTATCGATCACATACGTTTCAGGCACGCCATAGACGCCATAATCGATGCCCGCACGACCATCGATGTCGAGCGCGGTCAGCACATAGGGATTGCCACGTTCAGTAAGCCATTTCTGTGCGCGTTGGCGCACCAGGGCTGGCTCGCTTTCCGGGGAAAGTTTGCTCATGTCGATTTCGCCATCGCCCCGCACTTCTTTGTAATTCAGGCCGACAATCGGCAATCCACTTTGTTTGGCAAAACTGACCAGCAAGGCGTGTTCGGCACGACAGGAAACGCACCAAGTCGCCCACACATTGAGCAGCCAGACCTTGCCTTTCATGTCGACGGGCGAGAAGTTTTTATCGGGTGCATCCAGTTGTGGCAACTGAAAGACTGGCGCGGGTTTGCCGACCAAGGGCGAAGGCACTTCGCGCGGATTGAGGCGCAAGCCCACTGCAAGAAAGCCCAGCAAGATGACGAATAGTGCGATGGGAATCAGAAAACGTTTCATGCGGCGACTCCTGCCGGTGCCGTCGCTAGGGTGCGTGAGGCGCGCAGTCGATAGCGGCGATCACCGACGGCACAGGCTCCACCCAGAGCCATCAACAGACAGCCTGCCCATATCCAGGAGACAAAAGGTTTGTAATGAACACGCACACTCCATGCACCTGCCGGGCTGCCTTCGCGTACTGGCAGGGGCTCCCCGAGCGAAACATAAAGATCGCGCAACAGACCGTTGTCGATGGCCGCTTCGGTCATCGGCATGGCCGATGACAAATAGCTGCGCTTTTCCGGGTGTAGCGTGGCAAAGACTTTGCCGTTTTGCGCCAGTTCGACATCACCCACTGTCGCGCGATAGTTCGGCCCCATGGCCTCACGCACGCCGAGCAGACGCACGCTGTAGCCGCCGATAGCGACGCTGTCGCCGGGTGCCATACGCACATCCTTTTCCGTTTCATAGGCTTTGACGAGGGTCACACCGATGAGGAAGATGGCCACACCAACATGGGCGAGATGCATGCCCCAGAAGGCCAGCGGCGGACGGCCACTCTTCAGGCGCAGGCGAATTTCGACCAGCATCGCAGCAATAATCCAAGCAGCAAGAATCAAGGACAAGGCGACCAGCGGTTTCCATGTGCCAAAAACAAACGGCAGTGCCACTCCTGCAACGAGCGCGAATAGTGCGGCAAACTTCAGGCGTTGCATCAAATCCGTAGCACTCGCTTGCTTCCAGCGTGCGCCCGGGCCGACGGCGATGAGAAACAGCAGGGGCATCATCAAGGGAACGAAGACGGTTTCAAAATAAGGGGGGCCGACCGAAAGTTTACCCAGACCCAATGCGTCAATGATGAGGGGATACAGCGTACCGAGCAGGACGGAACCGGCGGCGACCACCAGCAATACGTTGTTGACGAGCAGCAGGGTTTCTTTTGAGAGTAGCGCGAAACGCCCACCCAGCCCCACCTTGGGCGCACGCCAGGCGAACAGCAGCAAGGAACTGCCAATGACCACTGCCAGAAACAGCAGAATGAAGATGCCGCGCCGCGGGTCGGTCGCGAAAGAGTGGACGGAAGTCAGCACACCCGAGCGCACGAGGAAAGTGCCGAGCAGCGAGAGCGAGAATGCGCCGATGGCGAGCAGCACCGTCCAGTTCTTGAACGCGCCGCGTTTTTCGGTGACCGCCAACGAGTGTATCAACGCTGTGCCGACCAGCCAGGGCATGAAGGAAGCATTTTCCACCGGGTCCCAGAACCACCAGCCGCCCCAGCCCAATTCGTAATACGCCCACCAGCTCCCCAGCGCAATGCCCAGGGTGAGAAAAACCCATGCAGTCACTGTCCACGGCCGCGACCAGCGCGCCCACGCCGCATCCAGTTGCCCCGAGAGCAGAGCCGCCACAGCAAAGGCAAAAGCGACAGAGAAGCCGACATAGCCCATGTAGAGCAAGGGCGGATGAAACACCAGTCCGGGGTCTTGCAGCAAGGGATTGAGGTCGTTGCCATCTTCAGGGATGTCCATCAGCCGTTCAAACGGTGTGGAGGTGAGCAGGATAAACAGCAACATGCCGCAAGACACCAGCCCCAACGCGCCGATCACGCGCGCCACCATGGCTTCCGGCAGACTGTTGGAGAGCAGCGAGACCGCTAACGTCCAGGTCGACAACAGGAAGATCCACAGCAACAACGAGCCTTCATGCCCGCCCCATACCGCCGCCATGCGATAAACCACCGGTAGTTTGGAGTTGGAGTGTTGTGCCACATACGCCACCGAGAAATCATTGCTGACAAAAGCCCAGGTCAAGCAGACGAATGAGAGCAGCAACAAGAACCACTGCGCTTGCGCGGCAGGACGAGCAAAGGCCATCCATGCCGGGGTGTTGCGCTGCGCGCCGATGAGCGGCAACAACCCTTGCAACAAGGCCACCGGCAAAGCCAGCATCAGGGCAAAATGCCCAATTTCGGGAATCATGGAAAATCCTTGTTACTGATGAGGTTTGCCAGATGGCGTGGCAGGGGCAGGCTGCCCGGCCGCCTGAACCGCATGGGCAGCCTCTGGCGGCATGTAGTTTTCGTCATGCTTGGCGAGCACTTCAGTGGCAGTGAATTCGCCATTCGTGCCGAGTTTGCCTTGAGCGACCACCCCTTTGCCTTCCTTGAACAGATCGGGAAGGATGCCGGTATACGCCACGGGAATTTCCACGGCGGTATCGGTCACGATGAAGTGTGCGGTCATGTCATGCCGCTGCAAGGAACCGTCCTTGACCAGCCCGCCGATGCGAAAGACACGTTCTTTCGGTGCTTCACCGGCGGCCACCTGCGTGGGAGTGTAGAACAGGGCGATGTTGCTGTTGAGCGCATTCAGCACAAAATAGGCGGCAACGCCCAACGTGGCCAGACCACCGAGAATGAGCGCGATACGTTTGTGACGGGGTTTCATGATGTCGGAACGAAAGAGGAATGGTGTGAAGGAAATGCCTAGCCTTGTGCATCAAACGGGATTTTCGTTTTCGCATTCGGCGCGCTGCTCACGCTGAACAGCACGGCGCGCCTGCGTTTGACGTTGCTTTAACAGCAAAGGTTCCACGATAAATACCAATGCCGTCAGGCCGAAGCTGCCCCAGACGTAGAAGGCATAGCCGCCCATGCGGAAGAAGTCGTCGAGATTAGTCCACTGCATGTCTCACCCATTCCGTCTGGCGTTCACGTTCAAGAATGATGGCGCGCACCCGCATCAAGGCAACGGCGATCGAATACATCCAGCAGGCAATCGCCATCAACAACATGCCCAGCAGCATGGTTTTCGCCATGCTGGGCGCTTGCGTCATCGACACCGAAGCCCCTTGATGCAAGGTGTTCCACCACTTCACCGAGAAATAAATGATCGGCACATTGATGACACCCACCAGTGCCAGCAGCGCACCCGCCTTATCCGCACGGCGAGGATCATCGATGGCGGATTGCAGGGCAATGAAGCCCAGATAGAGGAATAACAGAATCAGCTCCGAAGTCAGACGCGCATCCCAGACCCACCAGGTTCCCCACATCGGCTTGCCCCACAATGCGCCTGTCCAGAGTGAAAGAAAGGCCATCAGCGCGCCGGTGGGGGCGAGCGCACTGGCCATCATGGAAGATAGACGGGTGTTAAGTGCCAGCCCCAGCCCTGCCCAGGCCGCCATGATGAGATAAATGAACATCGACAGCCATGAAGTCGGGACATGGATGAAGATAATGCGGTAGGCCTCGCCTTGCGTGGCATCGGTGGGGGCGACGAAGAAGCCGACCCACAAACCGGCGATGCCGAATAACGTTGCCAATGCGGCGAACCAGGGAATCATGCGCCCTGCCAGCGGATAGAAACTTTGCGGCGAGGCGTATTTGAACCAATGGATGAGAGAGTTGCTCATGGAGTCTCTTTGTTCAACTTGTTCAACTTGTTTCAGCTTATTCCAGTGCAATGCGCAGTGCAGCGGTCGTTGCCCAGGGCGCGAAGAAAACCGCCAGCACCAGCAAGGCGGCCAGTAACGAAAGATGCCCGCCCGCGCCGAGCCCGGAGACTTGCGCTTCGACCGCGCCTGCGCCAAAGATCAACACGGGAATATACAACGGGAGCGTCAGCAAAGACAGTAAAACGCCACCGCCCCGCACTCCCAGCGTCAAGGCCGCGCCGATGGCACCAATCAGGCTGAGCAAGGGCGTACCAATCAGGAGCGAAATTACGAGCGTCCACAAGCCTTCATTCGACAGGTCATATTGCAAACCCAGCACGGGCGCAATCAAAACCAGAGGGAGTCCGGCAACCAGCCAATGCGCCAATATCTTGCCACTCACCAGCACGCCCAGCGGTGCGGACGAGAGCAGCATTTGCTCCAGCGTTCCATCGGCATGATCGGCGGCGAATAAACGCGACAAAGACAGCATCGCCGCCAGCAGTGCTGCCACCCACAACACGCCGGGGGCGATGACCCGCAACAGTGCCATTTCAGGGCCGATGCCGAGTGGAAACAGGCTGACGACAATGACAAAAAAGAACAGTGAGGTGAGCACCTCGCTCTTGCGCCGCAAGGCCAGACGAAGATCGCGTTGCACAATGGCAAACCAGAGTGCCAGGTTCGAAGGTGAGTGATCACTCATGAAATTGTCCACGTCTGCTGTCGCATTAACGTCAGCGTCTGAACTTTCCCCGCCGGGATATCAACCTCTTGATGGCTGGTCAGGATGAGTAATCCCCCTTGCGCTACATGCGCACCGAGCCGTTGCGCCAGCCAGTCGACGGCGGCAACATCCAGTGCGACAAACGGCTCGTCGAGTATCCACAACGGGGCGGAAGTACACAACAAACGGGCGAGTGCCACACGCCGCTTTTGCCCTTGAGAAAGCACCCGCACCGGCAAATCCTCGCGCCCACGCAGCCCGACGCGATGCAACAATTCAAAGGCCGCCTCTTCTGTCAGGCGCACGCCATCGAGCAGCGCAGAGATCCGCAGGTTTTCCAGGGCGGTGAGGTCGTCCTTAAGGGCATTGTGATGCCCCAGATAGAACACGGACTGACGAAACGCGTCCCCCAGTTCTCGAGCGGAGGTGCCTTGCCAGAAAATCTCCCCTTCTTCAGCAGAAGCCAAACCGCACAAGATGCGCAACAAACTAGTCTTGCCCACACCATTTTCGCCACCCACCTGCAATCGCTCTCCGGCGGCGAGCGTAAAACTCAGATCCGAGAACAAGCGGCGATCGCCGCGCATACAGGCAAGATGGGAGACGGAAAGCATGGGAACAGACACGAATGACAATGATTTAGAGCTTATCTGATGACACACAAAACGCAGCGAGGTTCAGGGTGTGCTCATTGTTCTCGCCGGCCCAGACCACCCCGGCTCTGACGAGCCACCCCTCCAGAGGAGGGGAATTTTATGCGGTGCCTGAAAATAGATCCTCTCCTACGAAGAGAAGTCTCATTCAGCAATCCCAAACCCTTTCAGATCTAGGAAGAAGTCTCGTTCAGCAACCTCAAACCAGTCGCTTCCGGAAAAAAGCCTCCCTCAGCAACTTCGAACAACCCCCTTCGACAAGAAGCCCCTTCAAAGCCACTTTGAATAATTCCCCTCCTCTGGAGGGGTGGCCGGCGAAGCCGGACGGGGTGGTCAGGCCGGACGGAGCGATATTTTCCATCCATCCGAAAAACTAAAGGCCAGCATCCGGGTATTGAACACATCCAATACACTCCATGCTGGCCTTGCTAACGATCATGGTGACTCTCTCCACCTACAGAGGATGAAATAATCGTTACCCGATACGCCCACCCCACCCATCCCCCACGGACGGCTTTGCACAGCCGTCCGGCTTCGGCGGCACGGAGCAGTGCTCCGTGAAACCCCGCCTACGCCCCCTCAAGGGGCGGCTACTGGTTGGCTCGCTACGCTCGAAGATTCAACCCGACTCTGATTTTGTATTTCACGCTAATCAACGAATCAACAAATCAACGCTTGCGCAGTTTTTGCAATGCTGCCAGTTGCGCAATGGCTTCAGCCAGTTCGGCTTGGGCGCGGGCATAATCCAGCTCAGAACTACGATTCGCCATCGCTTCTTCGGCACGCTTCTTCGCATCCAGTGCCTTGGCTTCGTCGAGATCCTTGCCGCGTATGGCAGTATCCGCCAGCACTGTCACCAGATTCGGCTGGACTTCCAGCATCCCGCCCGCCACAAAGATCAGCTCTTCGCTATCCTGTTGCGGCAACTTGATGCGTACCGCACCCGGTTTGACGCGGGTCAGCAAGGGCATGTGGCCGGGCAGGATGCCCAGCTCACCCGCCTCGCCCGGCAAGGCGACGAATTCAGCCAGCCCCGAGAAAATCGATTCCTCGGCACTGACGACATCGACATGTATGGTCATAGCCATTTTCTTCTCCGTTCAAAAGCTAAGGTGGGATTTCAAGAAAATCCCACGCTACCCCTTTTATTGCAGTGTCTTGGCTTTTTCGAAGGCTTCGTCAATCGTGCCGACCATGTAGAACGCCTGTTCGGGCAGATGATCGCATTCGCCGTTGATGATCATCTTGAAGCCACGGATGGTTTCCTTGAGCGGCACATACTTGCCCGGTGAGCCGGTAAACACTTCGGCCACGGTGAAGGGCTGCGACAGGAAACGCTGAATCTTACGCGCACGCGCCACGGCCAGCTTGTCTTCCGGTGCCAGTTCGTCCATGCCCAGAATGGCGATGATGTCGCGCAGTTCCTTGTAGCGTTGCAGGGTCTGCTGCACGGCACGGGTGGTGTTGTAGTGCTCTTCACCGATGACGTTCGGGTCGATCTGGCGCGAGGTGGAGTCGAGCGGATCGACGGCGGGGTAGATCCCCAGCGCGGCGATATCACGCGACAGCACGACGGTCGCATCCAAGTGGCCGAAGGTGGTCGCGGGCGACGGATCGGTCAAGTCATCGGCGGGCACATACACGGCTTGCACGGAGGTGATCGAACCGACCTTGGTCGAGGTGATACGCTCTTGCAGACGACCCATTTCTTCAGCCAGCGTCGGCTGATAGCCCACGGCGGAAGGCATACGGCCGAGCAGTGCGGACACTTCAGTACCGGCCAGGGTGTAGCGGTAGATGTTATCGACGAAGAACAACACGTCGCGACCTTCGTCACGGAAGGCTTCGGCCATGGTCAGACCGGTGAGTGCCACGCGCAGACGGTTGCCGGGCGGCTCGTTCATCTGGCCATA
>CAYTHB010000028.1:0-34041 GCA_964437515.1 uncultured Sterolibacterium sp. | reverse complement strand
CTTCAGGTAACGCAGCATGGCGTGTTCGGTGTGATGCGTGTTGAACACGGGATGGCTGAGGATGGCATCCTCGCGCAGCAAACGGGCGGGAATCGCGCTGGGTTTGTTGGCATCGAGCGCGTCCAGGTCGACCTGACGACCGCTAATGAGTTGAACCAGTTCGGCGACATCTTGCCGCGTGCTTGTCTCATTGAGGGCGACGGCGAGTTCGGTGGCGGACAGTTCGCGCAGGTTGTAACCCGCTGCCCGCGTGGCCTTGAGTACGACAGGTGTCCGCACACCCAGATCGAGGCGCAGGGTGTCGAAGAAATGTTCGTGCTTCACCGTGATGTCTGCTGCGCGCAATCCTGCAGCCAGCAGTGCAGCCAGCCGCTGCACGCGCCGAGCGATGGTGCGTAGCCCCTGCGCGCCGTGATACACGGCATACATGCCCGCGAGATTGGCGAGCAGCACTTGCGAGGTGCAGATGTTGGAGTTCGCCTTTTCGCGGCGGATGTGTTGCTCGCGGGTCTGCAAGGCCATGCGCAGAGCTTTTTTGCCACGGGCATCGACGGAAACGCCGATGATGCGCCCGGGGACTTGACGTTTATGCTCGTCGCGCGTGGCGAAGAAAGCAGCGTGCGGGCCGCCAAAGCCCATCGGCACGCCGAAGCGTTGCGACGAGCCCAGGGCAATGTCCGCGCCCATGCTGCCCGGCGACTTGAGCAGTACCAGGGCAAGCAGGTCGGTGGCTACGACAGTGATTCCGCCGGCCGCCTTGACGGCCGCAATGGCAGGGGTGAGATCGCTGATTTCGCCGCGATCATTGGGGTATTGAAACAGCGCGCCAAAGACTTCCACATTCTGCGTGGCGGCCTGTTCGGGGCGGCCAAACATCAGTTCAAAGCCAAAATAACCGGCACGCGTTTTGAGCACGTCGATGGTCTGCGGAAAACAGGCTTCATCGACGAAAAAAACATTGGACTTGACCTTGGAGATCCGTCGCGCCATGGTCATTGCCTCGGCAGCGGCGGTGGCTTCATCGAGCAGCGAAGCGTTGGCGAGTTCCAGCCCGGTGAGGTCGATGACCATCTGCTGATAATTCAGCAAGGCCTCCAGTCGCCCTTGGGCAATCTCCGCCTGATAGGGCGTGTAGGCGGTGTACCAGCCGGGGTTTTCCAGCACATTACGCTGGATGACCGCAGGCATCAGTGTGTCGTGATAACCCATGCCAATCAGCGATTTCTTGATGACATTTTGCCCCGCCATGGCTTTGAGCCGCGCCAGGGCTTCGTGCTCGGGCAGTGCATCCGGCAGAGCCAGGGGGGCGGGCAGACGGATATCTGCCGGAACGGTTTGCGCGATGAGTTGATCCACGCTGCTTGCCCCCACAACGGCGAGCATCGCTGTGATTTCTTCAGGAGCCGGGCCGATATGGCGGGCGATGAAGGCATCGTGTTGTTCGAGTTCAGTCAGTGTGGGCAGGTCAGACATGGCGGTGGGTATCAATATCAGGAAGGAGTGTGAGAGCAGGCTATCGACGAGTGCTTAGTCGCTTAGTCATTCTCTGCAACTTGGGTATAAGCCGCAGCATCCAGCAGCCCATCCAGATCCGCGACATTGGCGGGTTTCAGCTTGAACAGCCAGTGGGTGTAGGCATCTTGATTGATGAGTTCAGGAGCGTCGACGGCAGCTTGATTGGTGGCGACGACTTCACCGGCGATCGGCGCGTAAATATCGGAAGCGGCCTTGACCGATTCCACCACGGCGCATTCTTCGGCGGCTTTCAGGGTGCGCCCGACATCGGGCAGTTCAAGAAAAACGATATCCCCCAAGGCTTCTTGAGCGTGATCACTGATACCAACGGTGACCAGGCCATCGGCATCGAGTCGCGCCCATTCGTGGGATTTGGCGTATTTGAGGTTGGCGGGGACGTTCATGGTTTTCTCCAGAGGATGAGTTGGGTTTGCGTGGTGCAATCAGGAAACTAGTGATTTTCCATTGCGTACAAAGGGTGGTTTGACGACTTTCGCTTTGCAAAGCTTGCCGCGGATATCCACCTCAACGATATCGCCGATGGCTACTTGAACGGGAAGACGCGCCAAAGCGATGCCTTGCTGCAAGGTGGGCGAAAAAGTGCCGCTGGTGATTTCACCATCGCCTTGCGTGGTTTTGACGATTTGATGTGCGCGTAATACGCCGCGTTCCTGTAACAGCAGCCCGATGAACTGGTGCGTGGGGTGCTGTGTCTGCAATGCAGCTTTGCCGATGAAATCACGTTCATCTTTCATCGCCAGCGTCCATGCCAAGCCCGATTCGAGTGGTGAGCGGGTTTCGTTCATGTCCTGACCATAAAGATTCATCCCCGCTTCAAGGCGTAGTGTGTCGCGACTGCCCAGCCCGCAGGGGCGCACTCCTGCGGCAATCAACTGCTGCCAGATGCTTGCCGCTTGTTCGGAAGGCAAGGCGAGTTCGAAGCCGTCTTCTCCGGTATAGCCAGTGCGGGCAATCAGCCAGTCTCCGTCAAAGGCTGCCTGAAAAGGCGAAAGTCCTTCGCTGACAGGACGGCTGCCGGGGCAGGCTTGCCAGAACTTTTCCCGAGCATTCGGACCCTGGATGGCAATCATGGAAAGGTCGCGGCGGGGTCTGATCTGGATATCGAATGCGAATGTCGAGGTTTGTTGCTGCATCCATGCCAAGTCTTTTTCGGCGGTTCCTGCATTGACCACGATGCGATAGTGGGACGGATCGAAGTAATACACGATCAGGTCGTCGATGATTCCGCCATCGGGCTTCAATAGACAGGAATAAAGTGCTTTTCCAGATGTTTGGAGTTTGATGACATCATTGGACAGCAAATAACGTAGCGCAGGCGTTGCATCTTTTCCTGTCAGGTCGATTGCCAGCATGTGAGAAACATCAAACATGCCCGCGTCCTGCCGAACGGCGTGATGTTCCTCAATTTGTGAACCGTAATGGATTGGCATGTCCCAACCGGCAAAATCAACCATTTTTGCACCGCAATGCAGATGGCTATCGTGAAGTGCTGTGCGCAGAATTCGGGCGTCGAGCTTTTCCATGGTCATTCGAGTGATGAGTGGGGTTAATGTTCGATGGCACTGGCCGTGATGGGGACGCGTGCTGCGAGTGCGCAGAAAAGCTCATAGCTGATCGTGTTCGCAGCGGAGGCAATCTCATCGGCAGACAAGCCTTTTCCCCAAAGGACGACACGCGCCCCCTGAGTGATATGTGGCATGGCGGTCAGATCGATACAAAGTTTGTCCATTGAAACGCGACCCAGCGTGCGTGTGCGTTGTCCATCGACCAGCACGGGTGTTCCCGTGGGGGCGTGGCGGGGATAGCCATCGGCATAGCCACAAGCCACAATGCCGATACGCATGGGCTCTTGCGCTGTGAAAGCACCGCTGTATCCCACACGATCACCCGCAACGATGTGGCGAACGGCGATGAGTTCGCTTTCGAGTGTCATGACGGGCTGCAATCCAAGTTCCGTGGCGGTTTGCTGTTCGGGAAAAGGCGAGCCGCCATAGAGCATGATGCCAGGACGTGCCTGATAAAAAGAATTTCCGCGTATCTCCGGATAACGTATCAGTGCGGCAGAATTGGCAAGATTTAAGGGAAGATCGGGGTTGCCTGCCGCGTGCAATAAATGATGAAGTCGTTGCATCTGCATCGCAATTCCTTCACCGTCAGGGACGCAATCGGCATCCGAAAAATGCGTCATGAGGGTGATGCTGCTGATCTGACGGGAAGCCTTGAGCAAAGTCAGCGCGAGCGTGAACTCATCCTGCGTCAATCCCAGACGGTTCATGCCGGTATTGAGTTTCAGATGCACCGGCATCTTCACAGGGAGCGCGGTCTGAATCAATGTGTGGACCTGTTCCAGGCAATGCAGCGTTGGAATCAGCTGATACTCAGCCATCAAAGGGATTTCGTCAGGTTCGTAAAAGCCTTCAAGAAGCAGAATCGGATGGCGTATGCCAGACTCGCGTAATGCAATGGCACCTTCGATTTCGACCAGAGCCATGCCATCATGGTTGCGCATACATGGCGCCAGGGCAGAGGCACAGCGCGCCAGACCGTGACCATAGGCATTGGCCTTGAGCACCGCCCAGACCGAGGCCGCACCGGCGTAGGTTTGGGCAACGATGAAGTTGTGGCGCAAGGCTGCCAGATCAATATGGGCTTGGATAGGTCGTGACATGCGACGAAAGTGCTGCGGTTTTGCAGAGTGGCAGAGTGCAGGGTGGCAGGGGCAACTGTCCATTATATTTCACGATGATGTGAAACAGGGGCGGCGCTGCCAATGGGAACTTGACTTAAGGTGTAAAAATTTCTGGCATTGAACACCGCTAATTTTTATGCTCAAATGCGTCCCAATTCTGATGGCGTACATTGTTCTCATTGTCTTGAGTACGCTATTTCTCTGTTTTGTTGGGAGGGGGAGAGATCGCATTGAGTGTGGATGCTCACGCTGAGTTTCACGATATCTATGATTTTTTTGGTGTTGTGTTACTCGGGGATGAGATGTCAGCCATGTGATCAATAAGAAGAAATGATTGCCGGAGCGGCGCAGATCGTTGTTGCAGTCGACTGATGTAAGTCTGTGGATTGTCCACTTTTCAACCCTGCTTCGGCGGGGTTTTTTACTGGGAGTAGGCGATTTTGCTCAATGACGATCCCAACATAATGGAAGTCACAGAAGTCGATACCCTCATCGAGGCGCGATGGATTATTCCGGTCGAACCGCATGGCCATGTGCTGGAACGTCATGCCTTGGTGGTCAAAGGCGATGTCATTCTCGATCTGCTGCCACAAACGACCGCACGTCGCCGGTATCGGGCGCGAGAAACCGTGAGTTTGCCACATCATGTATTGATGCCTGGCCTGGTCAATTTACATACGCATGCGGCGATGACCTTGTTGCGGGGGTATGCCGACGATCTTCCCTTGATGGACTGGCTTCATCATCACATCTGGCCGGCAGAGACGCGGCACGTCAGTCCGAAATTCGTGCGGGATGGCAGTTTGCTGGCGTGTGCCGAAATGCTGCGTGGAGGCATCACCTGCTTCAACGACATGTATTTTTATCCCGAGGCGACCGCCGAAGCCGCTTTGCGGCTCGGAATGCGTGCCGCGCTCGGTATTCTGACGGTGGAGTTACCTACGGCTTATGCCAAGGATGCCGATGATTATCTGGCGAAGGGATTGGCAACACGCGATGTCTATCGCGATGAACCTCTGTTGTCATTCTGCATGGCACCTCATGCCCCTTACACTGTCAGCGACCAGAGCTTTGAACAGGTGGCCATGCTGGCAGCGCAGATCGATGCACCCATTCATGTGCATGTTCATGAAACACAAGCCGAAATTGCAGAAAGCCTGAAACAGTATGGCGTGCGTCCATTGGAACGTTTGCGTCGTTTAGGTCTGCTAAGCCCGCAACTGATTGCCGTCCATGCGGTTCATCTGGAGCCTTCTGAAATCGAGCTGCTGTCCTTGAATGCCGTTCGTATTGCCCATTGTCCCGTTTCCAATCTCAAGCTGGCCAGTGGTATTGCGCCCGTCGCACAGTTACTTCAGGCAGGGGTGCGTGTTGGGCTGGGAACCGATGGCGCCGCCAGCAATAACCGTTTGGATATGTTTCGAGAAATGAATTACGCAGCACTCCTGGCCAAAGGAACGAGTGGTGATGCGGCTGTTCTTGATGCGCACACTGCCTTGCGCATGGCGACGCTGGAAGGTGCAGCGGCTTTGGGGCTGGAGGATAGGATCGGATCGCTGATTCCGGGAAAACAGGCGGATATTTGTGCCATCCGGCTCGATGATGCGTGGATTCAGCCTTGTTTTGACCCTGCGACCCATCTTGTCCATGTCATGGGGCGTGAGCAGGTCAGCCATGTCTGGGTTGCGGGAAAACAACGCATGAATGATGGAAGACTACTGGATATCGAGCAAGCTGAATTGATTGACATGGCAAGATTGTGGCAAAATAATTTGCTTGAAACGGATAAACTCAGAATGTAATTGCTTAGTAATGAGTGATAAAGCAACGCGCAAGTATGGCGATACGACTGTAAAAATTCTTTTCTTTCGGTTAGTTTGCTGATTTTTTGGTTGTTATGGTTCAGGCTGTTTCTATTTTTTAATTAAGGAGTCATGATGAATAAAACGATTTCAAAAATTGCGCTGTTTGCTGCGCTGGGTATGTCTTCCATCGCGATGGCGCAAGTTCCCGATAACGATGGCTATATGTTTGATACCCGTGGCAAGGTCGCGCGTAGTGGTTTCGATCTTTGCTGGCGTACCGATCGCTGGACACCGGCGATGGCCATTGAAGAATGTGATGCCGATCTGGTGAAAAAGGCCGAAGCACCCGCACCTAAGGTTGCTCCTCCGGCACGCGTTGCTGCGCCTGCTGCTCCGGCACCGAAGCCTGTCGCCCAGAAGATCACCCTGGCTGCAGATGCCCTGTTTGATTTCGACAAGGCAACATTGCGTCCTGAAGGCCAGGCCAAGCTCGATGAACTCGCTTCAAAGAGCAAAGAGCTGAATATCGAAGTGATCCTCGCCGTGGGTCATACCGATCGTCTGGGTAAAGATGCCTACAACCAGAAGCTCTCCGAGCGTCGTGCTGCCAGCGTCAAGGAATATCTGGTTAGCAAAGGCGTGGATGCAAACCGTATCGATGCCAGCGGCAAGGGCAAGAGCCAGCCGGTAACCAAGGCAGAAGACTGCAAGGGCAATAAAAAGACCAAGACACTGGTCGCTTGTCTGCAGCCGGATCGTCGCGTCAATATCGAAGTGATCGGCTCGAAATAAGATCAGCCGGATACTTTCTGCTTCATGTTGTGAAAAAGCCCTGCATCTGCAGGGCTTTTTTTGGCTTGTGTTTGATGTGAAATACCAAAATTAGAGTTGTTACATCACGCTAATCAGAAATTGAAACGATCGCGATTAATAATGACAGGCTGGATTTATCCGCGCGTGATTGCGCATCGGTGTGGCGGAGTACTGGCGCCTGAAAATACGCTGGCGGGATTGTATGTGGCTGCGCGCATGGGTGTTCGTGCCGTTGAGTTCGATGTGATGTTGAGCGCTGATGGCGTGCCTGTATTGATTCACGACGAAACGCTGGAGCGTACAACCAACGGACAGGGGGCTGTCGCTGCACATACAGCAGCACAGTTAGGTAGGCTAGATGCTGGTGTGCGTCATCATCCTGCCTTTTCAGGCGAGCCCTTGCCGACTTTCCAGAAGGCATTGGAAACCTGCCGTATGCTGGGGTTGGCTGCCAATATTGAAATCAAACCGGCAACAGGCCAAGACCGTCAGACGGGTGAAACGGTTGCACAGGTGGTGAAGGCTTTTTTATCAGAAGGCGAAAAACGGGGAGGGCAGTGCGTTCAGCCTCCTGATTTGCTGCTCTCATCCTTTTCTTCAGAAGCATTAGACGCTGCGTATATGGCAAGTCTGCCGCCAAGAATCGTTGCGCCTGCACGGGCTTTGCTCGTTGAATCGGTTCCTGATGACTGGGCTGCCCGGTTGAAACGGCTGGCTTGTCATAGCCTGCATTGTTCGAGCCGTTTACTGGAATTGGAACGGCTTGGCGAAATTCGGGCAGCAGGTGTGCCTGTCGCCTGTTATACCGTCAATCATCTGGATGAGGCGCAGCGCTTATTCAAGGCGGGTGTGGCGGCTGTGTTTAGTGACCGTATCGATCGGGTTGCTTGAAAGGCTGTACATCATTGGAAACAATAAAGCCCGCAAGAGCGGGCTTTATTGTGCGCAATATCAAAAGGGGTTTCAGGATTTGCGTTCCCCGAAAACACGCTTGGCAGCTGCAAAATAGGCGTTGAGTTCCTCTTCGGACATGTCGGGATATTTTTCACGCAATACATTGTAGGCCAAAGGTTCGAGAGGCAATCCTGCCCAGGTATTGTCAGGGTCAAGGAAAGGTTCGACTCGGTCATAAACACCTTCGAAAATCTGACGATTTTCAGGGTTTTGCCGTCGTTCCTGGTTGTTGGAAGAGTTGTCCGTCGCCATGGTTGTTGCCTCCAGTCAGTTTTGAGTAGTTGTTGTGCTTTTGGCACAACGTAAGCCTTCATGTCACGCTCTACACCGTGTGCGTTTGAAACGCGAAAGGGCTGAGTCGATTATGAGGAAAGAGATTTCAGCCGTCAATGAATTCACATGTAGATATTCGTGAACTTTGTCACTCTGTGTGATGAGCTGCACAAAATGAATTTTCGATTTTTTGTTCGCTTATGCGCTGATGAGGTGGTAACACAGAAATTTAGTACCTCAGGAAGCGCTGCAAGGTGAAAGGTGCGGTTTCACGCTAAAATCGACATCCTTCGTATTTTTTCCGTGTTCCAATCTTAGCGTTAGTGACTGCGCCATGAATAGTGCTGAAATCCGCCAAAAATTCCTCGATTTTTTTGCCTCGAAAGGCCACACCATCGTTGCCTCCAGTTCGCTGGTGCCGGGTAACGATCCCACCCTGTTGTTTACCAATTCGGGCATGGTGCAGTTCAAAGACGTATTTACCGGCAAGGACAAGCGCGCCTACACGCGTGCCACGTCTTCGCAGCGCAGCCTGCGGGCGGGTGGCAAGCATAACGATCTGGAGAACGTCGGTTACACCGCACGTCATCACACGTTTTTCGAGATGCTGGGGAATTTCAGCTTTGGCGATTATTTCAAGCGCGATGCGATTCAGTATGCTTGGGAGCTGCTGACCCAGGTTTATCAGTTGCCCGCTGAAAAATTGTGGGTCACGGTATATGCCGAAGATGATGAGGCATATGACATCTGGGCGAAGGAAGTCGGCGTACCTGTTGAGCGCATCATTCGTATCGGTGATAACAAGGGCGCGAAATATGCGTCTGACAACTTCTGGCAGATGGCGGATACTGGGCCGTGTGGGCCGTGTAGCGAAATCTTTTTCGATCACGGCGCGGATGTCTGGGGCGGACCTCCGGGATCGCCTGACGAAAACGGCGACCGCTATATCGAAATCTGGAATCTGGTGTTCATGCAGTTCAATCGCGACGAAGCAGGCGTTCTGCATCCCTTGCCCAAGCCCAGTGTCGATACGGGCATGGGACTGGAGCGGATTGCGGCCGTGTTGCAGCATGTGCATAGCAATTATGAAATCGACCTGTTCCAGCAGCTCATTAAGGCCGCAGCGCGTGAAACGCATTGCAAGGATCTGGCCAATAATTCTCTGAAGGTGATTGCCGATCACATCCGTGCCTGCTCGTTCATGGTGCTGGATGGCATCATTCCTGGTTCGGACGGACGCGGTTATGTGTTGCGTCGCATCATCCGTCGTGCGATTCGTCATGGTTACAAACTCGGCCAGAAGCAACCGTTCTTCTACAAACTGGTTGACGATTTGTGTTTGGCGATGGGGCAGGCCTACCCCGATTTGCTGGCGCAACAGGCGCGGGTGGCGGCAGTGTTGCGCCAGGAGGAAGAACGCTTTGGCGAAACCATCGAGCATGGCATGGACATCCTGGAAGCCGCGCTCAAACCAGGGTTGCAAACACTCGATGGCGATACCGCTTTCAAACTCTACGATACCCACGGTTTCCCGCTGGATTTGACCGCAGATATCTGCCGCGAGCGTGAAGTGGCGATTGACGAGGCGGGCTTCAATGCAGCGATGGAACGGCAGCGTGAAATGGCGCGCGCCGCCTCTAGTTTCAAGATGAAGGGCAGCGTGGATTACGACGGCAAGAGTACCGCGTTCAAAGGATACGAGTCGCTGGAAGAAGAAGCCACGGTGCTGGCTTTGTATCGTGATAGTCAGCGGGTCAATCAGCTTAATGCGGGTGAGGGGGGCATCGTGGTGCTTGATACCACGCCGTTCTATGCCGAATCGGGTGGCCAGGTGGGCGATAGCGGCGAGCTGGTGCGTGGCTCGGTGTGCACGACGTTGTTTGAGGTGTCAGATACGCAGAAAATTCAGGCGGATGTGTTTGGTCATCAAGGTATTTTGAAGGCAGGCACCTTGGCGGTAGGCGAGAAGGTCGTAGCGCGGGTGAATGCGGCGCAACGCTGCCGTTCCCAGTGGAATCACTCGGCGACCCATCTGCTCCATGCCGCATTGCGCGAAGTGCTAGGCACGCATGTGCAACAGAAGGGATCTTTGGTCGATGCCAACCGCACGCGCTTTGACTTCTCGCATCCGCAACAGCTGACGGCGGCTGAAATCGTGCGTATCGAAGCACTGGTCAATCGCGAGATTCGTCGTAATGTAGATGTCAGTGCACAGCTCATGGGCTATGACGATGCGATTGGCGCAGGCGCGATGGCACTGTTCGGTGAAAAATATGGTGATGAAGTGCGCGTCATCGGCATGGGTGGTTATTCGACCGAACTGTGTGGCGGCACGCACGTTAAGCGCACGGGTGATATCGGTCTGTTCAAGATCGTTGCCGAAGGCGGTGTGGCCGCAGGCATCCGTCGCGTTGAAGCCGTAACGGGTGAGGGCGCACTTGAATTCATTCAGCAACTGGATGCCCAACTGGCGGATGTTGCCGCACAAGTTAAAGCACCCGCACATGATGCAGCGGCGCGGGTGGCTAGTTTGCTGGAGGGAACGCGCGCTCTGGAGAAAGAGTTGGCGCGTCTGAAGTCCAAATTGGCGGCTTCGCAGGGTGATGATCTTATTGGTCAGGCCATTGAACTCAAAGGCAGCAAGGTGCTTGCTGCTTTGCTCGAAGGTGCGGATGCCAAGGCTTTGCGCGACACACTCGACAAGCTCAAGGACAAGCTGGGCAGTGCAGCCATCGTGCTGGGTAGTGTCGTTGATGGCAAGGTGGCTTTGATTGCCGGGGTGACCAGCGATATCAACACCAAGGTGAAGGCGGGCGAGCTGGTTAATGTCGTTGCCCAGCAAGTCGGCGGCAAAGGTGGCGGTCGCCCAGATATGGCACAAGCTGGCGGTACGCAACCTGAAAATCTGGCGACTGCCCTAGCTTCAGTCAAAGGCTGGGTTGAGCAACGGCTTTGATTTTTCACACGCATTAGTTTGTTGTCTGGCAGGATACAAAGCTTCATGTTATCAACCGCGTCGTTTATAGGGATGTTGCGCGGTGGTCAATTTCATTGGGTAGTATTTGCTATCCTGCCTTACCCAATTTATCCGGTTTACCCTTTACAGGGGCTCGTTTCCCGCTACGAATGACTTTTGGTTTTTATATCATCATGGCAGCGCAGTTTTTTTCTGCGCTGGCCGATAACGCGCTTCTCATTGCGGCCATCGCCATCCTGCGCGACATGCATGCGCCTGAAAGCTATGCGCCGCTGTTGAAAACGTTTTTTACGTTGTCATACGTTCTGCTGGCTGCTTTTGTCGGTGCTTTTGCTGATTCCATGCCCAAGGGCAAAGTCATGTTTATCAGTAATGGCATCAAGGTATTTGGATGCATGCTGATGTTTCTTGATGTTCATCCCCTAGTGGCTTATGCCGTTGTCGGTTTGGGAGCCGCTGCGTATTCACCGGCAAAATATGGCATATTGACTGAACTTCTGCCTCCCCGATTGCTGGTTGCCGCCAATGGATGGATTGAAGGTTTGACGGTGCTGGCAATTATTCTGGGGACGGCACTCGGCGGAATGCTCATCAAACCAGATATTGCCCAAAGCCTCTTGTCTTTCGATTTTCCGTTTATCGATACGGGCATCGATACGGTGGTTGAAATGAATTTACTGGTAATCGGTATCCTCTACCTGATTGCGGCACTTTTTAATCTTTATGTGCCGAATACCGGTGTGTCGCATCATGTTCTCAAGCGTAACCCCTTATATCTTCTTCATGATTTCAATCATTGTCTGCGTTTGCTGTGGCGTGACAAATTGGGGCAGATATCGCTAGCGGTGACAACACTGTTTTGGGGTGCTGGCGCAACATTGCAATTCATTGTGCTGGACTGGGCGGCGGATGCCTTGTCACTGGATCTTTCCAAAGCCAGTTTGCTACAGGGCGTCGTGGCTTTGGGTGTGGCGGTGGGAGCTGTGCTGGCGGCCAAGATGATTTCTCTTCGAAAATCGGTCAAGGTGATTCCATTGGGAGCAGCCATGGGGCTTGTCGTCATTGCCATGGTTTTTGTTCGGGATATTCGCATTGCAGTGCCCTTGCTGATACTCATAGGTGCTTTGTCAGGCTTCTTTGTTGTCCCCATGAATGCCTTGTTACAGCATCGCGGTCATGTCCTGATGGGGGCGGGGCATTCCATTGCGGTACAAAACTTCAATGAAAATCTCTCCATCCTGATCATGACAGGACTGTATGCGGTCATGGTGATGGCGCAACTTCACATACAGATCATCATTACCATTTTCGCTTTGTGCATCATTGGCATCATGGTGTTGATACAACAGCACCACCTGCATAATCAGCGTCAGTTCGATGCCGTTGCACAGTTGGAAGATTCAAAGCATTGAGCCATGAAAATGCAAAGCAGATGATGCAGATGAGTGGCTTGTTATTATCAATGAGAATGGTTATCATTAGCTGATTGGTAGATATTATTTTGCGCACTGTGCGTATGAATGTATTGGAGTAACAGTATGTTAGGCTCTTTAGTTATAGTATTTCGTGAAGTTCTTGAGGCGGCTCTTTTGATCGGTATACTCGCTGCGGCTACGCGCGCCATCCCGGGGCGTAATCGCTGGTTAGCGGGTGGCGTTGTGCTTGGTTTGCTGGGTGCAGGGCTAGTTGCTGTTTTTATGGATGTAATCGGACAGATGGCCAGTGGCATTGGACAGGAGTTGTTTAATGCAGGTGTTTTGGGTATCGCGGTCGTCATGCTGGCCTGGCATAACATCTGGATGTCCTCGCATGGTGCGGCTCTGGCAGCTGATGCCCGTTCTGTCGGGCAATCCATACGAGATGGACAGCGTGAATGTTCCATATTGCTGATTGTCGTAGGCTTGGCGGTGTTGAGGGAAGGAGCCGAGACCGTATTGTTCCTGTACGGTATTGCTGCGGCAGACGCAGGTAAAGCGAGTGCGATGTGGTTGGGCAGCTTGTCGGGGCTGGCTTTGGGTGTGGCTGTGGGATATACCCTTTATGCGGGTTTGCTTCGTATTCCCATGCGTTGGTTCTTTGGCGCGACCGGCTTGCTGGTGTTATTGCTGGCGGCCGGCATGGCTTCTCAGTCTGCGCGATTCCTGATTCAGGCAGACGTTCTACCCAGTCTGGCAGCACCTATGTGGGATACCTCTGAATGGATTTCAGAAACATCGGTGATGGGGCTGTTGCTGCGGGGGCTGATTGGCTACGATGCGCGCCCGGCAGGTATGCAACTGATTTTTTATGGCGTAGTGCTCGTGGTGATTGCGATTGGCATGAAACTAGCCCAGCGCAAGTTGCAATATCAACTTCGTGCACAGAAGCTGTAAGTCATCATTTTTATTCGCACGGTGTAATGTTGGACGCTCAAGACGATGGCGTACTGGGTATGGAGCCTGTTTTGAAAAAGCGGATATAAAAGAGGCAAATGTACAAAAATAAGAAATCTTTTGTTGCAAATCGCCTGTCAGCAAAATGGTGTGACTTGCGTTATTCGAGCTGACACAAGAACAGGTAGTTCGCCGTGTCTCATTACAAAACTTACTTTCGAAAGGTAATAAAAATGAACAAGCTGTTGTCCGTCCTCCTGGCCACCGCCTTTGCTGCTTCCACCGCTTTCGCAACTGATGCCCCCAAGGCTGCCGAGAAGGCTGCTGCTCCGGCTGCTGCAGCGCCCGCTGCTGATGCTGCCGCTGCTCCCGCAGCTGATGCACCCAAGGCAAAGAAGCACAAGAAGCACAAGAAGGCTAAGAAGGCTGAAGACAAGGCTGCTGCACCCGCTGCTGATGCTGCTGCTCCCGCTGCTGCTGCCAAGTAATTCCAGGCACACGCATCAAAAAACGGGAAGCCTTCGGGCTTCCCGTTTTTTTTGATATTTGGACATCGTGTGTTCAGGTGGACTGTTTGGACTATTCGACCTGAAAAACGCACTTCAAATATGAAGTACTTTGGATGAAATGATGGTATTTTGTACGCTTCGGGTTTGTGTCTGAATTTGATTTATGAAGATATCAAGAGTGCTTTTTTTGGGTGTGGCGATTGTGCTGGCTTTGTTTCCGGCATACGCCCAAGTTGATGTCAATCGCAGCAGTGTCGTTGCTGTTTCAAAGCAAATGGGCGTTGCTGTCGAGGGGCGTTTCAAACGTTTTTCTGCGCAGGTCAGCTTTGATCCGGGTAAGCCAGGCTCAGGGTCGGCGCGCGTTGAGATGGATATCGCCAGCTTTGATCTGGGGGGAGAAGAATTCACCCGTGAGGCATTGAATACCGAATGGCTGGATGTGGCGCGTTACCCTAAGTCGGTTTTTGTGAGTGATACGATCCGCACTGTAGGTTCGGGACGTTTTGAAGCGACGGGCAAGCTTACGCTTAAAGGTATTACTTTACCCGTTACGATTCCTTTCATCATTCGTAATGAGGCAAAGCTGCAGGTTTTTGAGGGAACCCTGCCCATTCGGCGGCTCCAGTATCGGATTGGAGATGGTGCTTGGAAAGACACCACCACGGTGGCAGATGAGGTGCTCATCAAGTTCAGGATTGTCAATCAGAAATAACGCATATTGGCCGAGATTTTTGTTGTCGAGACGGGGGGCATCATGAAAGTGAAGGCAATGCGTGTCGAGCATGATCTCTTGGGAGAACGCGCCATTCCAGATGCGGCTTATTGGGGCATCCACACGCTGCGTGCGATGGAGAATTTTCCTATTACGGGGCAGGCCATTAGCACTTATCCCGATCTGGTTCGTGCGCTGGCTTTGGTCAAGGAAGCGGCGGCGTTGGCCAACCGTGATTTGGGCGAGCTGGAACCGGCATTGGCAGAAGCCATTATTTCAGCCTGCCGTGAAATCGCTGGGGGTGCCTTGCACGATCAGTTTGTGGTGGATGTGATTCAGGGCGGGGCGGGAACATCGACCAATATGAATGCCAATGAAGTCATCTGTAATCGTGCGCTGGAAATCTTGGGCTCGGTACGAGGGGATTACGCCCGGCTTCATCCTATTAACCACGTCAATATGTCGCAGAGTACCAATGACGTTTATCCCACGGCATTATCTGTGGCGGCCTGCTTTGCGATTCGTGAATTACTGGATGCGATGGCCGAGCTGCGCCTGGCTTTTTCTGCCAAGGCGCATGAGTTTCAGGATGTATTGAAATTGGGGCGCACCCAGTTACAGGATGCGGTGCCCATGACCTTGGGGCAGGAATTTTCCACCTATGCCGTCATGCTGGGTGAAGATGAGTCGCGTCTGGGTGAGGCAATCAGCCTGATTCGTGAAATCAATCTGGGAGCGACGGCGATCGGCACAGGCATCAATACTGATATTCGTTATTCCAAGCTGGCAGTACAGTATCTGGCTGAATTAACGGAATTGCCTTTGATTTCAGCAGAAAACCTAGTTGAGGCCACGCAGGATACAGGCGCTTTTGTTCAACTTTCGGGCGTGCTCAAGCGTGTAGCCTGCAAACTGTCCAAGACGTGTAACGATCTACGTCTGCTTTCCAGCGGGCCGCAAGCGGGTTTCAATGAAATCAATCTGCCTCCTCGCGCCGCTGGTTCCAGCATCATGCCAGGCAAGGTGAATCCCATTATTCCGGAGGTCGTCAATCAGATTGCCTACGAAGTCATTGGTAATGACATCACCATTTCGATGGCTTCGGAAGCGGGGCAGCTTCAGCTCAATGCGTTTGAACCCATCATCGCGCATAGTTTGTTCAAAAGTATCCAGCATCTGGCTGCAGGTTGCCGCACGCTGTCGCGTCACTGTGTGGCAGGCATCACTGCCAATGTCTCCTTGCTGGCCGAGCGGGTGCATAACTCAGCGGGACTGGCCACTGCACTCAATCCCTATATTGGCTACGAAAATGCGACGCGTATTGCGCGTGAAGCATTGCAAACAGGGCGAGGAGTCGCCGAACTGGTGTTGGAAGCGGGGCTGATGGACAAGGCCGCACTGGATGAGGCACTGCGTGTCGAATCCCTGACGGCACCGCGTCCGGAATCTGTTTGATTTTCGGATTTCTCGAAAATGCGAAAACGCGAAAACGCAAAAACCTCTAAACCGAGGTCGGTGTAATACAACGCAATTCGTTTTGATACCCTTGCCAGCGCGTGACATACGCATCGGCACCTTGCATCAATGCCTGAGCTTCGGCTTCTGTAATCGAACGCACGACCTTGCCGGGTGAGCCCAGAATGAGGGAGTAGGGCGGATAAACCTTGCCTTCCGGAATCATGGCTCCTGCGGCGACGATGCTGTGCGCACCAATGTGTGCACCATTGAGAATGATGGCACCGATGCCGATCAATGCGCCATCGCCTACCGTACAGCCATGCAGCATGGCTTGATGCCCGACGATGATGCGCTTGCCCAGCGTGAGCTGGATGCCAGCATCGGTATGCAATACGGCATTGTCCTGAATATTGGTGCGCTCCCCGATGGTGATGAGATCGGTATCGCCCCGTATCACGGCACCAAAGAAAACACTGGCACAGGATTCGAGGATCACGGAACCAATGATCGTGGCATTGTCCGCAACCCAGCTATCAGGCGCGCAGTGAGGAATGCGATCTGCTAAAGCATAGAGAGGCATGGGGATATGCGAAGGCTATGAGTGCTATGGGTGCAATAGCAGCAAACCGAACGATCTTCATGGGCTGAATATCGTTCGGTTTGACGTGTGGCTGGACAGGGTTATTTCTTTTCAGCAGGAGCAGGAGCGGGTTGTGCCTCTGCGGGTTTAGGGCTTGCAGCGGGTGCTGGAGTGGGTGTCGTTGCGTTGGCAACCGGTGTGATGTCCACCTTGGCCTTGGCGCGTAGATCTTCCAGCATTTTCTTGATGGCATCCTGCTGCATCTGCTGCTTGAGCATGGGCTTGATCTGGTCGAGCGGCGGAACATCCTTCTGGCGTTTGTCGTCCAGCACGATGATGTGATAGCCAAACTGGGTCTTGATGGGAGTCTGGGTCATTTGCCCCTTTTCAAGCTTACCCACGGCTTCACCAAACTCAGGCACCATCGAGCGGGCATCAAACCAGCCCAGATCGCCACCGCGCACCTTGGAGCCGGGATCCAGAGAGTTGGCCTTGGCAAGGCTTTCAAAGGCTTTTGGGTTTTTCTTGATCTGGGCGAGGAGATCGTTGGCTAGGCTTTCTTCTTTGACAAGAATATGACGCGCCTTGTATTCAGGTGCTGCCAGCTGGGGCTTGATTTTTTCGTATTCCGCATTCAATGCCTGATCGGTAATGGCATCGTGAGACATGTAGTCCTGCAAATAGGCATTGGACAAGACGGACTGACGGGTCAGTTCAAGCTGGCTGGCGATGTCGGGCTTCTTGTCCAGTCCCTTTTTCTGGGCTTCTTGCGCGGTCAAGGTTTGCATGATCATCTGATCGAGGATCATTTTCCGCATTTCTGGACTATTTGCCTGCCCGGGGTTCTGACTGCCGACGCGTTGCAATACAAGATCCAGATTCTCTTCCATGATGGGTGTGCCATTCACCGTGGCTGCCACTGCTTTGCTGGATGCGCTTGCGGTCGCAGACGCAGACGATCCGGCAGCAGGGGATGCGGAGTTTTGGCTATTGCAGGCGGTGAGTACTAAGGCCAGCGTCAATGCTGAAACAGTCGAGCGGGTCAACAGGCGGAAGTGGGCGTTCATGCGAAATCCTTGGAAACGTGAGTGGAGTGATGGGTTGGAGGGTAAAAGGGGAAAGGGTGAGGAATGAAGCAAACCGCGCATATTACGTCAAAAAACGAAGGCTCCGATGATGATTTTGTATGCATTTGTTTAGCGCACATCAAAGTTCAAGGTTTTGTGTGCTGCACTCACACCACTTCGAACAGCACCCTCGATAGTGCCGGGGTATTCCCCTTCGACATAATCGCCTGCCAGCAGCAAGCCGGATAGCGGAGTGGACATGGCAGGACGAGAGGTGTGCGGCTTGCAAGCCCAGGTTGCCCGTTTTTCAGTGATGACGCGTGACCAGAGTGGCTGAGGGATATCCCCTATGATCTGGCGCACTTCTTCATGGATCCGCTGTGTGAGTTCGGTTTGGGAGAGATCCAGATGGCGACCTCGGGCGCTGATGACGGCAGCCAATAATCCGGGAGGGCTGTCAGGAGGAGCGGGCTTCAGGATGCGCGGACGATCGAACAGCCATTGTGTCACCCCATTTGCAATCCCGATCATGGGTTCCGGCAAGGTGACGGGCACTGGATAGGCCAGATAACAGGTGACGATGGGTTGATATTCGAGGCGATCTGTTTGTTGCAGCGTGTCATCCAATGCAGGTTGATTTTCGAGCAAGGCGCGCAGATGGTAGGGTGCTACCGCGCAAATGACGTGGCTGTACCGCCCCAAGGGTTTCTTTTCCGGGCTGTTATCGTGCAGTGAAAATGCGTCGGATTCGCCTGTGATGCCCCCAACGGCGGTTGAACGGTGAATCTCACCGCCTCGTGCCATGACATGACGTGCCGCCGGTTCGGGAAACAAAGCCCCCAGATCAACACGCGGCAGTAGCAAATCGCTGGCGGCGCGGTCGCTGGCCAAAGTATCGCGCAAGACATTGAGAAAAATCTGTGCCGAAGCCTCGTCTGCCGGTGTGTTCAGTGCAGCGACACATAGCGCATTCCAGAGATATTCACGCAGTCGGGCGGGTTGCTGGTGTTGATCCAGCAAGGCGGCCACCGTCATATCTTCGTTCAGACGGAATTGAGTGGATTTCATCGATTGCATGAATCCGATGGCGGCACGTTTTTCGCGCCAGTTCAGTCCTTGAGCCAATAACAATGCCCAGGCCAGATGCAAAGGTGCAGGCAGTTTAGGGGCTGCGATGCGCAGTTTTCCCGGATAGTCGAGCGTGAGCGGCAAACGTTGAAGCAGCTGTTCGGGAGTTGCGCCCACCATTTTCATGAGCCGCAGGGTTTCTCGATAAGCGCCAATCAGGATGTGCTGACCATTATCGACCGTCATCTCGGGCAAAGTGACGGCACGCGCACGCCCGCCTAGTTGGCGAGAAGTTTCAAAAACAGAAACAGAAATATCGTGTTCAATCAGTTCTACGGCGGCGGCCATGCCTGCATAGCCTGCGCCGATGATGGCAACTCGTGGCTGGTGATTCATGAGTGCCTGAACAGAAAAGGCAAGGACTCTTGCAGATAGGTATGCCAGACCAGCCAGAGTTTGCGGGGCGTGGAAAGAGAGGTGCGTCGATCGAGCACCTGGCAGCCGTTGCGACGAATCTGCCCGAGTAATTCACGATAAATCGCCGCCATGATGAGCCCCGGTCGTTGCGATTGGCGGTCGCAGGCGGGGAGTTGTGCCAGTGCCTGAACATATGTCTGTTCTGCCCGTGCAATCTGGAATTCCATGAGCTGCCTGAATGAATCGCTGGTGTGAGTTGCGAGTAGATCGTCGGGAGACACTCCAAACTGTGCGAGTTCGTCTTGCGGCAAATAAATGCGGCCTCGTCGTGCGTCTTCGCCCACGTCACGAATGATATTGGTCAGTTGGAAGGCCAGCCCGAGATCATGGGCGTATTTGAGCGTGTGTCTATCCTGATAACCGAAAATTTCTGCCGTTATCAGCCCGACAACGCTAGCGACGCGATAACAGTACAGATGGAGTGCCTTGAAGTCTGCATAATGCGTTTGATCGAGATCCATCTCCATGCCGTCAATGATTTCAAGGAAGAGTTCACGGGGCAGATTGAAATGCAATAGGGCGGCGGCCAGTGCGATGGAAATGGGATGGTTTGCTTGACCTTCATAGAGTGTTTCCACCTCACCGCGCCACCAGTCGAGCTTGAGTCGCGCCAGATGAGGGGCACGGGTTTCATCGACGATGTCATCGACTTCGCGACAAAAGGCATAAAAGGCGGTGATAGCCTGTCGGCGATGCTGTTCAAGAAATCGAAAGCTGGCGGTAAAGCTGGAGCGACTCGCTGCTGTCCGCTGTTGGCAGTATTGATGGGCTTCGTCGAGCGTCATGGTGAAACGGAGGTCATAAAAGTGCCGAGTTACAGTGCCAGTCTTGTTGCGCGCCAAAGCATCAAGGGAAAGTCATAAGCCTTCAGGGTGGGGCGGTGACGAAAGACGTCGTAATTAACAGCCTCTATTTTATCGAGGATGCGCAATCCGCCAGCAACGATCATGCGTAATTCAAGTCCGATGCGCCCCGACAGGGTGCGGCAAAGCGGCGCGCCTTCGAGCATCAGAGCGCGGGCGCGATCGACCTGAAAGCGCATCAGGTCATGCCATTGCGTGTTCACGACTTCTGCCATGATCTGATCTTCCGAGACAGCAAAGCGACGAAGATCCTCTTGGGGCAGATAGATGCGATTAGGCTGTTTGTTTTTATCAATGGCGACGTCCTGCCAATGATTGATGAGCTGCAGGCTGCTACAGATGGCATCCGAGCAATGGAGTTGTTGAGGGTTTTCAGCACGGAAGAGTCGCAACATCAAGCGACCGACAGGGTTCGCTGATCGTCGACAGTAGTCGAGGAGTTCAACATAGCTTTCATAGCGCGTCTGCACGACATCCTGACGAAAGGCATCGAGTAGATCGTGGAGCAGGGCAAGCGGCAGATCATGCGCCTTGATGGCGAGGCTCAAGGGTTGAAAAATGGCATCGAGTGTCCTATCAGACACCCCATCGGAAGCCATATCAACCCCCTGTTTTGACGAAATCTGATCCAAAGCCTGAGCATAGTCATTCAGACGGCGTAGTCGTTCGTCAGCCGGTAACACGCCTTCGTCCGCTATATCGTCGGCACTCCGTGCAAAGCGATAGAGTGCCATCACTGGCGCACGCAAGCTCGAAGGCAGCAAGCAGGAGGCTACCGGGAAGTTTTCGTAATGGGATGCGTAAGGGTCGTGAGCGGCCGACATGAACGGATGAGCAGGATGATGCTGTGGTTGTGGTGAATGTGGTGGATAGATTGCAGATGGGGCTGACAGTATAGAGGCGATTCCGTTAGAATAACGGGGCTTTCGGTTAGGCGGGTACCTTGTGCGGTATGAATTGCACAGAAATACACATACGGACACCCTCCAACGTTAGCCCAGGTGGCGAAATTGGTAGACGCAGCAGATTTAGGTTCTGCCGCCTCGCGGCGTGGGGGTTCGAGTCCCTTCCTGGGCACCAACGAGATGAGTCATATCCGATCTTCCTTAATTGTTTAACTGTTTAACTTGTTTCTTGTTTAACCCGTCTTAGCCTTCTCCTTCTTATCATCCAGTCATTCGAATCAGGATCAGAAATATGCAGACCTCTCAAGAAAACACCCAAACTTCCACGTCGTCCGATACAGCGGTTCAGGCTGCCGTAGCCGTTAATCCGCTGGAGCGTCGTCTGGATGTCACCGTCCCCTTGGATGTCATCGAAAAAGAGGTTGATAAGCGTCTCAAGCATTTTTCACGCACGGCCAAGATGCCTGGTTTCCGTCCAGGCAAGGTGCCAATGAAACTGGTGACGCAGCAATATGGCTATCAGGCACGCTCTGAAGCCATTGGTAATGCCGTTGAAAAAACCTTTGGCGACATGGTGCGTGAACAAAAATTGCGCGTGGCGGGCTATCCGGATTTTGAACCGAACCCCAAGGCAAACGAAGGTTCGATGGGTTTTTCAGCCATTTTTGAGGTTTATCCCGAGATCAAACTCAATGATGTTTCAGCCTGCGAGATAGAAAAACCAGCATTGTCCGTGTCGGATGCCGAAGTCGACAAGACGCTAGAAGTTCTGCGCAAACAACGGACGACCTTTGCTGAAGTGCAGCGCGCTGCAGCCGATGGAGATCGTCTGCTTATCGATTTCACGGGTCGCAAGGATGGGGAAAAATTTCAGGGTGGCGAAGCTCAAGATTTCGTGATGCTGGTCGGCGGCGGCCAGATGCTGCCTGATTTTGAACAGGCCGTGCTGGGCATGTCGGCAGGTGAAACCAAGACCTTCGATCTGGCTTTTCCGGAGGACTATCAAGCCAAGGATTTGGCAGGTCAGACCGTGCAGTTTGAATTGACGGTCAAACGTGTGGATGCACCGGAACTGCCTCCCCTGGATGCTGAGTTTGCAAAAATGCTGGGCGTCGAAGACGGTGATCTGGTCAAGATGCGTGCTGAAATCAAGGAAAACCTGGAACGTGAAGTCAAGCGCCGTCTGAAGTCTCGTACCAAATCGCAAGCAATGGATGCTCTCGTTAATGCGCATCCGATCGATGTTCCCAAAGCGCTTGTCAATGCAGAGTCCTCACAGATGGCGCGTGCTGCAATTCAAGATATGGAGTCGCGAGGCATGTCGGCTCAGAACATTCCGATTCAACCGGCGTGGTTTACAGAGCAGGCGATGAAGCGGGTCAAGCTGGGGCTGATCGTTGCCGAATTGGTCAAGGAAAAGCAGCTCTTTGCCAAGCCGGAGCAGGTGCGTGCGATCATCGAAGAGTTCGCTGAAACTTACGAAGATCCCTCTGAAGTGATCCGCTGGTATTATTCCCAGCCACAACGCATGGCCGAAGCCGAGTCGCTGGTGCTGGAAAATAATGTGGTGGAATGGGTGTTGGCCCATGCCAAGGTCTCCGAGAAATCGATCAGTTTTGATGATTTGATGGAATCAAGGGCATAAATGATGACGCCGTCGATATTTACTGGTCACGGTCAGTCCCTGACCGGCCACCGCGAAGATCCCAGTATGCTGGGTTTGGTGCCCATGGTCATCGAAACCAGTGGTCGTGGAGAACGTGCTTATGACATTTATTCACGTTTGCTGCGTGAACGGGTCATTTTTTTGGTCGGGCCGGTGAATGATGCGTCGGCTAATCTGATTGTCGCCCAGTTGCTGTTCCTTGAATCCGAAAACCCGGACAAGGATATCCATCTGTACATCAATTCCCCCGGAGGCTCAGTGACGGCAGGGCTGGCAATCTATGACACCATGCAATTCATCAAGCCGGATGTATCAACGCTGTGTATCGGGCAAGCTGCCAGCATGGGTGCTTTTCTGCTGACAGCCGGTACCAAGGGTAAGCGTTACTGCCTGCCCAATTCGCGGGTCATGATTCATCAGCCCATGGGTGGTTTTCAGGGGCAGGCTTCGGATATCGAAATTCATGCCAAGGAAATCCTTTATCTGAAGCAACGGTTGAATCAAATGATGGCACAGCATACCGGCCAGAAAATTGAACGTATCGAACGTGATACGGATCGTGACAATTTCCTGTCTGCCGCAGAAGCCGTTGAATACGGCATTGTCGATCAGGTGCTGGAGCAGCGCACAGGCGAGCCCGCAGCCAAGGAAAAGAAATAAACGATCCAGAACATCGAGTGTCGTGGATTCGTTGCGGGTACTTTAGCCCTGCTAAGGGTTGTGGAGAATAGTGATGGCCGGAAAAAAATCAGGCAGTGAAAAAATGCTTTATTGCTCTTTCTGCGGCAAGAGTCAGCATGAGGTCAAAAAACTCATCGCCGGACCTTCGGTATTCATTTGTGATGAATGTATTGATCTGTGCAATGACATCGTGCGTGATGAAGTGGCGGCTCAACTGGAAGCGGCCGGAAAATCAGTGTCCGATTTGCCAGCACCCCGTGAAATCTGCAATACGCTCGATCAGTATGTCATCGGACAAGAGGCCGCCAAGCGCGTGCTGGCGGTGGCCGTGTATAACCATTACAAGCGTCTCCAGCATTTGGGACGTACCGATGCGGTCGATGGCGTCGAGCTTTCCAAGAGCAACATCCTTCTGATCGGGCCGACGGGATCGGGCAAGACTCTCTTGGCTCAAACGCTCGCTCGCTTGTTGAATGTGCCTTTCATCATGGCCGATGCAACGACCCTGACGGAAGCGGGTTATGTCGGTGAGGATGTCGAAAACATCATCCAGAAATTGCTGCAAAAATGTGATTATGAAGTCGAGAAAGCACAGCGCGGCATCGTTTATATCGACGAAATCGACAAAATCTCGCGCAAATCGGATAACCCCTCGATCACCCGCGATGTATCCGGCGAAGGTGTACAGCAAGCGCTGCTCAAGCTGATCGAAGGCACGACGGCTTCGGTTCCCCCTCAGGGTGGGCGCAAGCATCCCAATCAGGATTTTGTCCAGGTTGACACTACCAACATCCTGTTCATTTGCGGCGGCGCATTTGATGGGCTGGAAAAGGTAATACAAAATCGCTCGGAGAAAAGCGGCATCGGCTTTGGTGCTGAAGTGAAAAGCCGCGATGGCAAGAGTATTTCAGAAACCTTTCAGCAAATTGAACCCGAAGATCTCGTTAAATTCGGCCTGATCCCCGAGTTCGTCGGCCGTTTGCCCGTGGTCGCCACACTCAAGGAACTCGATGAGGCAGCACTGATCCAGATTCTTGTCGAACCGAAAAACGCACTTGTCAAACAGTATCAAAAGCTTTTCCAGATGGAAGGGGTTGAGCTTGAAATCCGTTCCGGCGCACTGCAAGCCATTGCACGCAAAGCCATCAAACGCCGTGCCGGGGCACGAGGCTTGCGTTCGATTCTGGAAAATATCCTGCTCGATACCATGTATGACTTGCCCAGCATGGAAAATGTGGCCAAGGTCGTCATCGACGAAGGCATGATCGAGCACGGTACTCCGGCATTGCTGATCTATGCGGACGCGCCGGCTGATAAAAAAGCGGGTTAAGTGTTGATGCCGCCCAGTAGTAACCACACATTCCATTCTCCGCTATACTGAGCCCACAAGATAGTAATTGAATATGCCATCTGTGAGGCGGTGGCGTTCGGGTCAAGGGAGTTCGCGCGTGTTTAAATCGTTTCTCAGTAGTGTCAACGGGGGCACGGAAGGCAGCGATCATGCGCCGGATGCGCCCTTGCGTGCGGCCTACATTGAGCGGATCCGGCAACTCGTCGATTATTTCCCGCTGGGCAAGAAGCTTTGCTACATCCCGGAGTTCAAGAAAGAGATCGTTTTTGAGACCCTGCTCGTCGCCTACTGCATCGACGGCGAGTACATCTATTCCTTGGAATCGATCGAGCACGATGCGGCGGGTGTACCGATCGCCTTTTTTGTTGGTGCGAACGCACAGCCCGTTCCTCTGGAGCGGGTCAGAAATTTTCAAGTGTTGCTGCCCAACACCTCGGATCAGGAACAGAAGCTCGATTACCAGCGCCGCGCACTGATCGGTCGCGGTCGCCAGTTCAACAAGGGCAATTGCATTTCACTGATTTCCAGCGGCGGCCGACGTGGCGTGGTGTCGATGGATACCGAAGTGGTCAAACGTGTGGTTCTGCACGAGGGACCCTATGCGAACGTTGAGATGGTGCTGGTTGAGCCCGAGCTGAAAAGCATCATCGTCACTGACCAGCGTGGCAAATCGCGCACCGACATCCGCGTGCCGATGACCATGACGGTGGCCGACGCGCAACTGCAATGGGCCTGCACCATCGTCGATGTATCCGACGATGCCTTGCGCATCCGCCTCCATGACGGCGAGACAATGACGCAGATGGGTAAGGGCGAAGAAGTCGTGCTGGCCTTCGATCTCAGCGGCACCGAGTACATCTATGCGATCAAGGGCATCGTCATTCGTCGCTCGCCGCAAGCGGCGGTGATCAAGCTGGAAGCGTTTAGCAAGGGCGGCGAACATTTCGCCGCGTATGGCCCACTCGACCGCCTCGAACTGAAGGCATTGTTGATCAACTACGGAAAACTGGGTTGCATCAACGGCAAGTAGCCGGAGCCGGGTCATTCCTTACGAAGAACAGCTGACGCCACTCTTCAGATTGCCAGGCACCAGTATGCTCGGAACGCCGCCGAATGAAGAAATCCGTGTCGGAGTAGATGTCGGCTACGTCGATATTGAGAAACGTTCCGAGGTCAAGGCAAAGCTGGCCGAGACGGAGCAGGTGATTGAATAGCGTATCGCGCGTCGCAGCAAGCTAACGATCATGGTAGCCCTCTCCACACTTCCACCCACAGAGGATGAAATAATCGTTACCCGATAACAGATACGCTTACCCCACCCATCCCCAATGCCCCGAAAATAACCCCTCATGCCCAGTTCACTTATAAGCCCGATGGCGGCGAGGCTTGGCGAACTTGGGTTTTCGTGGGCAACTTCGATGAGGTCGCTTGCGATGCAAGGAACGGGCTGCTAGAAACTGTTAGGGTCAGGTCTTGCATTAGCGCATCCCCCGCATTATTTTTCGTTAATGCGTAATAGGGATCAGATCAACAGAGTCAGACTCGACTGATCCATCGTCATCTCCCCTGTTTTCCCGATTTCCTGTCTCCGCCTTTGGTTAGTAGGCTGGCGCGGCGGTTAAGTTGGCTTGCGATTTTCTCCTTGAAATGTTCGCTTCCCAGTACCCATGGCTTGTTAATCGACGCCCTCACTTCTTTCAAAGTCTTTTCGTCCAAATGCGCCTCGTAAATCAATAGGCTCAGACTCGATCGATTTTTCGCCCAGTCGGCGGTATTCTGCGCTTTTCGTTGGTTTGGTGAGCAACACATGGCACGTCTTCTGCGTTTTGTTCTGCCCGGACATCCGCCGCACAGCTGCGAGCGGAAAGTGTTGTCGAATATATGTTCGTTCCCGCTTGGCAAAAATCAGGGGAAATTCGCGGCAGACTACGGTGTTCCTGTAGGTTTATGCCGGAGCGAATGGATTGAAAACGTCTAGTCCGAGAGCATTAAAGTCACTGACGTTTCTCGTTGCAACCGTCAAGCCATGCACTTTTGCGGTTGCTGCGATCATGGCATCTTCATAGAGCGTATCGGATTTCCTGTGCATCAATCTCGCCCACGCTCTGAAGGTGGCCGCATCCATTGGCAAAACGTTATAAGCAGCTGCCAATAACTCCAGCCAGGCTTCAATTTCTTCGGCTTTGCCAGGGTCTTGCTCTCGCGTTAACTCGATACCTGCTTGTATCTCGCCAAGGGTCACTGCGGAAAGGTACACCTGGGCATCATCAATCGACTGTAGCCAAGCAACCACGCTTCCGTGTGGGCGTTGCTTGCGGAGTTCAGAAACCACATTGGTGTCAAGCAAATACATGCTCGTCACAGCATAGACTCCACATTGCGGCGGCGCTTCGCCTGTCCACGTGCTGGTACGTTCAAGTCGGAACGTGCTTGGTCAGAGAGCAGCAGTTGCTTCAAAGATGGGCGTGCAGCAGACTGCAAGCGACGCCACTCTTGCACAGGCACTAGCACAGCCGCTTCAGCCCCTCTCCTTGTCACCATCTGCGGACCTTCCATGAGGCAGGCATCCAAGAACTCGCTAAAACGCGCTTTCGCATCCTGAACTGGCCATGTATGCATAGCAAACCTCCAATCGAACTAGTCATTTGACTAGTTTTCCATTGATTGCGGCCTATGTCAAATTACCGTCAGGGTAAATCAAGAAATCAATAGGGAATCAATCGGGTCAGACTCAACAGAATCCCGGTTTTCCGGATCGATGGCTAAAATCGTGTTTGACCTTGGGTTGTACTAATGCGTTCTAACATTCGTCCGTGCCAAAATGTGGACTACACGGACACCAGCGATAAAGCCGCAGGGGTCGGTTATGTCAAACTTCAGTTAGTACATCAATAGAACAATAGAATCGCATATGAGTATCAGAAAAGCACAAGCAGAAGATCATCCCGTTCTCCTTGGCATCTGGGAGCAATCAGTACGCGCGTCACACGATTTCCTGTCGGAAAAAGACATTCAATCGCTTATACCCATAGTTCGTGATCAAGCATTGCCAAACCTTGAAGTATGGGTTCTGTGTGATGAAGCATCCGCTCCTGTCGGCTTTATGGGGCTAGACGGTAGCAAGCTTGAGGCACTGTTCATTTCTCCAGAACGCTTCAGGAAAGGTGGCGGGAAAATTATGCTTGAACATGCGAGAAGATTGAAAGGCCAACTTCAAGTAGATGTGAATGAGCAGAATACGCGTGCTGTGGCTTTTTATTTGTCCAATGGGTTTTCAGTTTCTAGTCGGTCGTCTACTGACTCTCAGGGAAATCCATTTCCGCTACTTCACTTGCTTGAGGCTACGGAGAGTACAGCCTAACAAGTCGCTCCAAGAACAGCATTAGGCCAGGCCACGGTTTTCGGTTCGGGAACGGGTATCGATGGGTGTTTTAAACCGACCGGATCAATCGTCCAATAGGATGCTCTGAACAAAAAGGGATCGCAGTAACTACGATCCCTTTTTGAGTGTTGGTCTTTAGATTCAAAGATTCGGCTTTGACCTCAGCCACAACTACCGACGGCACCGCAGGCCGAACAGAAATCGCAGCCATCCTTGCGTATCACGGTGTAATTACCACATTCGCTGCATAAGGCACCTTGCATGACCTTGACCGCGCCTTTTTCACGCGGGGTTTCGAGGATACCCATTTCGCGTGTTGGATAGCCGTTTTCATCCAGGATGCCGAGCATGGCGTAACGATGAATGATGAGGCGAGCGATGTACGCCACGGTGGAGGGCCAGTTTTGCTGGCGACGTGTTCCGGGTACAAAGGCCATGAAGTCGCCCAGCGGTTCCGGATAATCGACTAGTTTGCGCAGTTTCATGCCGATCCATGCCGGATCCATGACGCGCATGTCGAGTGACAGTAGTTTGGTCAGGCCATCGAGCGCGCGTGGATAATGACCGGACAGCCAGACCGAGTAAGGGCGGGTTACGCCATCGGGCAGGGCGATTTCCTTGAGGCCGAGTACAAACTCTTCACCAGCTGCGGGGTTAACGATGTCGACTGTCCAGGATAGCGTGCCATCTGTGCCCGTGCGAGGTTCTTCACGGCTGAACAGGGTATCGATGACCGGCGTGGGTTCATTGCCTTCAAATGCGCCGAGTTGTTCGCAACGATAACGCACGACTTGCGCCATGGCAGCAACGACGCCGGGCATGCGTTTGGGTTCACCATGCGGTGGGAAAGCCATATCAAAGGATTCGTCACCGATGGTTTTGGCCAGCATGTCGAGCTTGAGCTTGAGCCAGCCACGGTCGTTGGCACGCATGTCCATCGATAAAGTTTTTGCAACAGCGCCCAGACCGCGCGGTTGTTCGGAGCCGTTGACCCAGACTTCAAAGGGGACTTTCTTGCCGTTTTCAATGTGCCCGACAAACAGGGCAAACTGACCGTGCGGCGTTTCGATCATGTACGTCCATGCAGCGTTGCCGTCGGTGAGACGCGGACGCCCCGGCCAACGCAACGAAGCCAGCACCGGCGCAGGCAGACTACCGATGGAGAGGCGACGGTTGGCATCGCTGATGACCACGTCTTGAGGCTGTTTCTTTTCTGCACCTTTGTTGTCTGACACAGAGAGCACCGAACCCAGTACCGAGTTGGGGCGGTAGGTCGCCAAGCCCTTGAGCCCCGCCTTCCATGCGGCCATGTAGAGATCCTCAAACTCGGCGTAAGGATAGTCTTCGGGGACATTGACGGTTTTGGAAATCGACGTGTCGACGTAGGGTGCAACCGCTGCGACCATGTCCTTGTGCGCCTGTGCGGAAATTTCCAGCGCGGTGACGAAGTATTCGGGCAGTTGTGCATTGACATCCCCGCCCAGATGTTTGTAGTAACGCCACGCGTAGTCTTCGACGGCGTATTCCTTGAACGTACCGTCAGCCATGCGTTTCTTGCGCGTGTAGGTCCAGGAGAAGGGCGGTTCGATACCGTTACTGGCGTTATCAGCAAAGGCTAGCGAAATCGTACCGGTAGGCGCAATCGAGAGCAGATGGGAGTTACGGATACCATGCTTGCGAATTTGTTCTTTGACTTCGGCAGGTAGGCGCGAAGCGAAGTTACCGCCGGAAAGATACAGATCGGCATTGAACAGCGGGAAGGCACCACGCTCTTTGGCGAGATCGACCGAGGCGAGATAGGCGCGATCGCGCATATATTCGGAAATGCGGGTGGCTGTCGCGCGGGCTTCCGTCGTGTCGTAACGCTGGCGCAACATGATGAGTGCGTCACCCAGCCCCGTAAAGCCCAGACCGATACGGCGTTTGGCGCGAGCTTCGGCCTGTTGCTGGGGGAGTGGCCAGTGGGTGGCATCCAGTACGTTATCCAGCATGCGTACCGAGGTGTCGATGACCTTGCCGAGCGCGTCGTAATCAAAGGCGGCTTTTTCGCTGAAAGGCTGGGTGACGAATAGCGTCAGGTTGATCGAACCCAGACAGCAGCAGCCATACGGAGGAAGAGGTTGTTCAGCGCAGGGGTTGGTCGCTTCGATGGTTTCGCAGTAATAGAGATTATTGTCGCGATTCATGCGATCGAGGAACAGGATGCCCGGCTCCGCGTGATCGTAGGTCGAACGCATGATTTGATCCCATAGTTCGCGTGCCTTGACCTTGCGATAGACCCACAGACCACCGGCGTTATCCGTTGAAGCATCTTTCTTGGGCTTGGTCGCGCTAATGTCTTCCTCGCGCTGATAGGCACCCGAGGCAAGAAAATCCGCAGCAGGCTTTGCTTTATGGGTCAGTTCCACTTCGCCGTCGGTTTCGACAGCGCGCATGAATTCATCAGTCACACCAATGGAAATATTGAAATTGGTGAGATCACCCTTGTCCTTGGCATGAATGAATTCTTCAATATCCGGGTGGTCGCAGCGTAATACTCCCATCTGCGCACCACGGCGTGAGCCGGCGGATTCGACGGTTTCACAGGAACGGTCGAACACACGCATATAGGAAACCGGCCCGGATGCGCGGGATTGTGTCCCTTTGACATGAGCCCCGACCGGACGGATCGAAGAGAAGTCGTAGCCGACCCCACCCCCGCGACGCATGGTTTCTGCCGCCTGCTGCAAAGCAGTGTAAATGCCGGGGCGACCATCTGCCGTTTCAGAAATCGAGTCACCCACCGGCTGCACGAAGCAGTTGATGAGGGTGGCGCACAGATCCGTCCCCGCCGCAGAGTTGATGCGGCCGGCAGGAACAAACCCTTGTTCCTGCGCTTCGTGAAACTGCTTTTCCCAGTGAATACGCTTGTCTTCGGTTTCCACAGAGGCAAGCGCACGCGCAACGCGTTGGCGCACCTCAGAAACATTCGCCTCATTGCCTTTGGCATATTTTTCTATCAAAACCTCACCGGAGATTTCCTGCGGCAGGGGCGAAGCCACGCGAGAATCCAATGAATCAGTGGTTTTCGGAAGGTTGTTATTCTTTGAGGCGGCTGTCTTGGTTGTCATGTTCTTCCCGCATGAGTTGGAAAAAGATGCGGAAGCATACTCGCTGTTTTTTTCAAAGGGAAGAAAAAAATTTCACATTTAATTAAAACAATAACTTACGAAAGACTCTAGTGGTTTTGTGTCATGCAATACACTATATATAGTAGGTTATATTTGTGCAAAATCAGTGAAAATTCAGGCTGTTGCAGGCGAATTTAGGGGAGGGTGGGCGGGTTCCGGAGGCGATCGGCAAACGGAGAGTAGGTGTCGAGTCCGAGTGCTTTAAGGGCAATCTGGAGTCGTTCCGGTCGTGCCGATGCGATAAGCTGGATCTCGCCATGGGTGCCATCATTTGCTTCGACTTTTGATCGGCGAACGACCTCTCTGGCAACAGCATCGGCGACATCAACAAGTTTTGAACGTCCGTCAATCAAGGGCTGTAATTTTGGTGCAAGAAAAGCATAGTGGGTGCAGCCCAGCACAATGCGGTCGATTCCCTTGTCCACAATCGGCAGGATACGCGCCGCGATATCCGCCACGAACTCCGGATGATCCATTTCCAGCATTTCGATACGTGTCGCCCAACCTGGGCAAGGCTCGATATGGACACGCACACCCAAAGGTGTTGCGTAAGTTGCAATCAATGCTTGAAGCCGTGCACTGCGGGCGGTAGATTCGGTGGCGAGTACGGCAATATGACGAGTTTGTGAGCTCAGGGCAGCGGGTTTGACACCGGGTTCGATGCCGATTACGGCAAGATCAGGATGCGCTTGCCGCAAGGCTTCAACGGCTGCGGCTGTGGCAGTATTGCAGGCAGCGACCAGGGTTGTGCATCCACGGGCAACCAGATCATCGCCAATCGCTAGTACACGATCACGAATGAAGGCATCCGGTTTGTTGCCGTAGGGAAGATGCGCTGTATCGGCAAAGTAGATCAGCCGTGCCGAAGGCAAGCTGCGTGCAATGGCCGCCAGCACCGATAGCCCACCCAGACCGGAGTCAAAAACGCCGATCATGGTGACTATTGGCTATCGAGGCAAGGATGGCGCAAGTGCAGGCGAAGGAGTGGTTTAACCCTTGACGACCGGAATCTTGCTGATGCGTGACTGCCATTCCGCCGGGCCGGTGTTGTGTACGGAAATCCCCTGTGCATCGACTGCGACAGTCACAGGCATGTCCTGCACCTCGAATTCATAGATGGCCTCCATACCTAGATCCTCGAAGCCCAGCACTTTGGCGGCCTTGATAGCCTTGGAAACCAGATAAGCGGCACCACCCACGGCCATGAGATAAGCCGAGCGATGGTTCTTGATGGACTCGATGGCGACAGAACCGCGTTCTGCCTTGCCGATCATGGCAATCAACCCGGTTTTGGACAGCATCATTTCGGTGAATTTATCCATGCGTGTCGCTGTGGTGGGGCCAGCGGGGCCGACCACCTCATCGCGAACCGGGTCAACCGGACCGACGTAGTAAATGACACGGTTGGTGAAGTCCACGGGGAGTTTCTCTCCTTTGGCGAGCATGTCCTGAATCCGCTTGTGCGCGGCATCGCGACCCGTCAGCAGCTTGCCATTGAGCAAAAGGACTTCACCCGGCTTCCATGTGGCGACTTCAGCGGGGGTCAACGTATCGAGATTGACCCGTTTGCCTTTGCTGGTGTCATAAGTCAGACGTGGCCAGTCGTCGAGATTCGGTGGCGTCAGTTTGACCGGGCCATTTCCATCCAGATGGAAATGGATATGACGTGTGGCAGCACAGTTGGGGATCATGGCAACCGGTAAACCGGCCGCATGAGTCGGGTAATCGAGTATCTTGATATCGACCACCGTAGTAAGCCCCCCCAAGCCCTGAGCACCGATTCCCAAGGCATTGACCTTTTCCAGCAATTCAAGACGCAGTTCCTCGACACGCGTCAATGGCTCGCCGCGCGCTGCCTTTTCCTGAACTAGATGAATATTCACCGGTTCCATGAGCGATTCTTTGGCCAGCAGCATGGCCTTTTCCGGCGTGCCGCCAATGCCGATCCCCAGCATCCCCGGGGGGCACCAGCCTGCACCCATGGTCGGCACGGTCTTGAGTACCCAATCGACGATGGAGTCAGAGGGGTTCAGTGCTACGAATTTTGATTTGTTTTCCGAGCCGCCACCCTTGGCCGCACAGATGACATCGAGCTGGTCGCCAGGAACAATCTCGTAATGCACCACGGCAGGTGCGTTGTCCTTGGTATTGCGACGCGCCCCTGCCGGATCGGCCAATACCGAAGCGCGCAATTTGTTGTCCGGGTCGAGATAAGCGCGATGCACGCCCTCATTGACCATCTCCTGCACCGACATCGTGGCATCCCACTGGACATTCATCCCTACCTTGAGAAAGACCACGGCAATGCCTGTATCCTGACAAATGGGACGACGTCCCTCGGCACACATGCGTGAATTGATGAGAATCTGCGCAATCGCATCCTTGGCTGCCGGATTCTGCTCACGTTCATAGGCAGCTGTCATGGCTTTGATGTAATCAACGGGATGGTAGTAGCTGATGTACTGGAAAGCATCAGCAATGCTTTGAATGAAATCTTCCTGACGGATACGGGTCATGATGGAATCCTTTGTCTTTATGGGGATGCGTCAGTAGCACCTGACTATCTTTGAAACCTGTAATTCTATCAGCCTGTCAGACTTCAGCTTGTTGAATGGTGCACTCTGGAAACACAAGAGCTTAGCGTGAAATACAAAAATCAGAGTCGAGTTGAAGCTTCGAGCGTAGCGAGCAAACCAGTAGCCGCCCCTTGAGGGGGCGTAGGCGGGGTTTCAC
>CAYTHB010000027.1:0-35579 GCA_964437515.1 uncultured Sterolibacterium sp. | reverse complement strand
ATCGAGACGACATTCGTCACGCGCATGTTGGGGTAATCATGAAAGCGAAAGATTTGAAACAGAAGGATACGGCTGAGCTGGAAAAAGAGCTTCTCGATCTGCGTAGGGCTCAGTTCAGCTTGCGTATGCAGGCAGCGACGCAACAACTCACCAATTACAGCCAGATTGGCAAGACGCGCAAGGATATCGCGCGGGTCAAAACCATCCTGAATGAAAGGGGCGTCGCCAAATGAGCGTTACAACCGAGAAGATGCAGCGTACGCTCATGGGGCGTGTCGTCAGCGACAAGATGCAAAAGACGGTGACGGTTCTGATTGAACGTCGTGTCAAGCATCCCGTCATTGGCAAAATGGTACTTCGCAGCAAGAAGTATCACGCACATGTTGAAAATGATGAAGTCAAGATGGGCGACCTGGTTCAAATCGAGGAATGTGCCCCGATTTCAAAGACCAAGGCGTGGCGTGTTTCCTGTGTTCTTGAAAAAGCACGTTTGGCCTGATTTTGTGTTGTAAGTATTGACAAGCAGGGTCAGACCATTCATAATGGTCGACTTTGCTGCAACGGCGCGGTCAGATCGTTGGCCGCGTATTTAGACCCTCGCGGGTTCCAAGACTGATCGCATCGCGCATCATGTGATTCGTGCGAATTAAGTTGGAGATAATTTAATGATACAAATGCAAACACGGTTGACTGTGGCCGATAACACCGGCGCGCGGTCAGTCCAGTGCATCAAGGTACTCGGTGGCTCCAAGCGCCGCTATGCCGGAATTGGTGATGTCATCAAGGTCAGCATCAAAGATGCTGCGCCGCGTGGCAGGGTCAAGAAGGGTGATGTGTATACCGCTGTGGTCGTTCGTACCGCCAAGGGTGTGCGTCGCGCAGATGGCTCGCTGGTCAAATTCGATGACAATGCCGCCGTTTTGTTGAATAACAAACTGGAGCCGATCGGCACCCGTATCTTCGGACCGGTAACGCGTGAATTGCGTACCGAACAGTTCATGAAGATCGTTTCGCTCGCGCCCGAAGTGCTCTGAGGAATTGCCATGAACAAGATACGCAAAGGTGATGGCGTGATTGTCATTACCGGCAGAGACAAAGGTAAGCGTGGTGTGGTTCTGTCGCGCGTCGATGAGCAGCAGGTGCTGATCGAGGGTATCAATCGCGTCAAGAAGCATGTCAAGCCCAATCCTATGAAGGGGCAACAGGGGGGTATCGTCGAGAAAGAGATGCCGATTCAGATTTCCAATGTTGCGCTGTTTAATCCGGCTACCCAGAAGGCCGACCGTGTCGGAATCAAGACGCTCGAAGATGGTCGTAAGGTCAGGGTGTTCAAGTCGAACGGCGAAGCCGTGGATGCGTGAGGGTAGAGATCATCATGGCGCGTTTGCAGGAATACTATAAAAAGACAGTCGTGGCTGAATTGAAAGGCAAGTTTGCCTACGCTTCAGTCATGGAAGTGCCGCGTATCACCAAAATTACCCTGAATATGGGGGTTGGTGAGGCTGTGGCGGACAAGAAGGTGCTAGAGCATGCCGTCGGCGATTTGACCAAGATTGCAGGTCAAAAGCCGGTGGTGACCAAGGCACGTAAGGCCATTGCAGGCTTCAAGATTCGTGAAGGTTACCCCATTGGTTGTATGGTGACTTTGCGTGGTGATCGCATGTATGAATTTCTCGATCGCCTGGTAACGGTTGCCATGCCGCGTATTCGCGATTTTCGTGGCGTTTCAGGCAAAGGTTTCGATGGTCGTGGTAACTACAATATCGGGGTCAAGGAGCAAATCATTTTCCCCGAGATCGAGTACGACAAGATCGACGCGCTTCGTGGTATGAATATCAGTATCACGACGACCGCCAAGACTGACGCGGAAGCCAAGGCGTTGCTTGCCGCTTTCAAATTCCCCTTCAAGAATTGAGGGACGTATGGCCAAGAAATCCATGATCAATCGCGAACTGAAGCGTCTCCGCACGGCAGAGAAGTATGCTGCCAAGCGTAACGAGCTGGCAGCGATTTATAACAATGTCAATCTGTCATCCGAAGAGCGCATGACAGCGCGACTCAAGTTTCAGCAGTTGCCTCGCAACGCATCCCCCTCACGTCAACGGAATCGTTGTGAAGTGACTGGGCGCCCGCGTGGTGTTTTCCGTAAATTCGGTCTTTGCCGTAACAAGCTGCGCGATCTGGTGATGCGCGGTGAAGTTCCCGGTATGACCAAGGCCAGCTGGTAAGGAGAGATCACCATGAGTATGACCGATCCTGTTGCCGATATGCTGACACGCATTCGCAATGCGCAATCAGCCCAGAAAGAGGCAGTGTTGATGCCTTCTTCCAAACTGAAAGTTGCCATTGCCAATGTCCTGAAGGACGAAGGCTATATCGATGAGTACGCTGTTCGTGAAAACGGCGGTAAGCCCTTGCTGGATATCGCGCTCAAGTATTACGCCGGGCGTGCAGTTATCGAGCGTATCGAGCGTATATCCAAACCAGGTTTGCGTGTCTATCGCGGTAAAGATGAATTTCCGCAAGTCATGAACGGCTTGGGTGTTGCGATCATCTCGACACCCAAGGGTGTGATGACGGATCGCAAGGCGCGTGCCGCGAATGTCGGTGGCGAAGTCCTCTGCATCGTTGCTTAAGATAAGGGGCTGCCATGTCACGTATTGCAAAATATCCGGTTGAAGTACCGAAGGGTGTCGAGGTTGTTTTGAGCGATGCCGAAATCAGCATCAAGGGGCCTTTGGGCACCATGCGTCAGCATGTCCTGCCGTCCGTTCGTATCGAGCGTGATGGAGACAAGTTGTTGTGCAAGGCGGTTGAAGGCCAACCGAATGGCGGAGCCATGTCGGGTACCATGCGCGCACTGGTGAACAACATGGTAACGGGCGTTACCAAGGGTTTTGAAAAGAAATTGACACTGGTGGGCGTGGGCTTTCGTGCTCAGGCGCAAGGTGACAAGCTGAATTTGAGTCTGGGCTTTTCACACCCGGTCGTTCATGAGATGCCCAAGGGTGTCAAGTGCGAAACTCCCACGCAAACAGAGATCCTCATCAAGGGTATCGATCGCCAGCAAGTTGGTCAGGTCGCCGCCGAGATTCGCGCCTATCGCGAACCTGAGCCTTATAAAGGTAAGGGCGTGCGCTATGCCGATGAGCGAGTGATCATCAAGGAAACCAAGAAGAAATAAGGCGGATCATCATGAACAAGAAATCGATGCGTTTGCGCCGAGCCGCCAGGACGCGTGCCAAATTGGCCGAGCTCAAGGCTGTGCGCCTGGCCGTTCATCGCAGCAATTTGCATATTTATGCCCAGATTTTTTCGGGATGCGGCACGCGTGTGCTCGCAGCGGCTTCAACGACCGAAACCGAAGTGCGCGGCAAGATACCCAATGGTGGCAACATCAAGGCCGCCGAGTTGGTAGGCAAGCTGATTGCCGAACGGGCGAAGGCTCAGGGGATCGAAAGTGTCTCTTTCGATCGTTCCGGATTTCATTACCACGGACGCATCAAGGCGCTGGCAGAAGCTGCGCGTGAAGGCGGTCTGAAGTTCTGATGCGCGGCGCAAGTTCCGCTCGAATATAGAGGCTAATCATGGCAAAACCGCAAACCAGAAAGCAACAGCAAGCGCCGGAGAAGATTGACGACGGCATGCGCGAGAAGATGGTCGGCATCAATCGCGTCACCAAGGTAGTGAAGGGCGGCCGTATTCTCGGCTTCGCTGCACTCACCGTTGTGGGTGACGGCGATGGGGGTGTCGGTATGGGCAAGGGCAAGTCGCGTGAAGTGCCTGTCGCCGTTCAAAAGGCAATGGAAGAAGCACGTCGCAAGCTGACGCGCGTGAATCTCAAGGATGGCTCGTTGCAGCATACCGTCATTGGTCATCATGGCGCATGTCGTGTGCTGATGCAGCCGGCAGGGGCGGGTACCGGCATCATTGCCGGCGGTCCCATGCGTGCCGTATTTGAAGTGGCAGGCGTCACTGATGTCGTGGCCAAGATTTATGGCTCGACCAATCCTTACAACGTCGTGCGCGCCACCATCAATGGTCTGCAAGCGATGAATACACCCGCTGAAATTGCCGCCAAGCGTGGCAAGAGCGTGCAGGATATTACGGGGTAAGCAACATGGCTGACAAAAAAATCAAGGTGACGCTGGTCAAGAGCCTGATCGGTACCAAGGCAGATCATCGTGCCACCGTACGTGGTCTGGGTTTGCGCCGCGTCAATAGTAGCGCCGTTCTGGAAGACACGCCTTGCGTGCGCGGCATGATCAACAAAGTCGCCTATCTGGTGAAGTGTGAGGGTTGAGCAATGCGACTGAATACTATCAAGCCTGCTGAAGGTTCGACTCATGCACGTCGTCGCGTGGGTCGTGGTATCGGCAGTGGTCTGGGCAAAACAGCGGGTCGTGGCCACAAGGGACAAAAATCTCGTGCGGGTGGTTTTCACAAGGTGGGTTTCGAAGGCGGTCAAATGCCTTTGCAGCGTCGCTTGCCCAAGCGGGGTTTCGTTTCGCTGACGCGTGACCGCAATGTCGAAGTGCGTCTGTCGGAAATCGAAAAGCTGCCATTGACCGACATTGATTTGCTGGCATTGAAGCAGGCCGGTGTCGTTGCTTCTGACGCACTTTCTGCCAAGGTCATTCTGTCGGGCAAGCTCACGCGCAAAATCACCTTGACGGGTGTTGGCGTCACCAAGGGTGCACGCGCAGCGATTGAAGCGGTTGGCGGCAGCATCGCTGCTTGACGCTTTGAACGCTATCCCCCTAAATACCTTACGACACAGAATAGATCGAGTCGAGCTTCGTGGTTAATCCTGCAACCCTTTCATCTGGCAAGACGGCCGCCACTACCGGAAAGTTCGGTGATTTGTGGCGTCGTCTCGGCTTTTTGCTGGGCGCGATTATTGTCTATCGCATCGGTGCTCATATTCCTGTACCGGGGATTGATCCTGTTGCCTTATCTCAGCTTTTCGAAACCCAGAAGGGTGGGATTCTCGGCGTATTCAACCTGTTTTCAGGCGGCGCGCTTTCGCGGTTTACCATTTTTGCCTTGGGGATCATGCCGTATATCTCGGCATCCATCATCATGCAATTACTGGCTATCGCATCTCCGCAGCTAGAAGCCTTGAAAAAAGAAGGTGAAGCCGGGCGGCGCAAGATTACGCAATACACCCGTTATGGTACGGTAGGTCTGGCTCTTTTTCAGGGGCTGGGCATCGCGATTGCCCTAGAGTCGCAACAGGGACTGGTGCTGGAGCCGGGCATGGCATTTCGCATTACGGCAGTCACGACATTGTTGACGGGCACGATGTTTTTGATGTGGCTAGGTGAGCAGATTACAGAACGTGGCTTGGGTAATGGCATTTCTATCATCATTTTTGCGGGGATTGCCGCTGGTTTGCCGAACGCATTGGGTGGGCTGTTTTCACTGGTGAGCACCGGCAGCATGCATCCGGTGGCGGCCTTGTTCATTTTTGCCTTGGTGATTGCAGTGACGGGGTTTGTTGTTTTTGTTGAACGTGGACAACGCAAGATATTGGTCAATTACGCCAAGCGTCAGGTGGGCAACAAGGTTTATGGTGGGCAAAGTTCGCATCTGCCTCTGAAGCTCAACATGTCGGGCGTCATTCCCCCCATTTTTGCTTCGAGCATCATCTTGTTTCCTGCAACGGTAGCGGGCTGGTTTGGTCATGGTGAAGGAATGAGCTGGCTCAAGGATATTGCAGCAACGCTTTCTCCAGGGCAGCCCCCCTATGTTCTGCTCTATGCCGCTGCAATTATTTTCTTCTGTTTTTTCTACACAGCTTTGGTGTTCAATTCCAAGGAAACTGCCGACAACCTGAAAAAGAGTGGGGCATTCGTTCCCGGTATTCGTCCTGGCGAGCAAACCGCACGGTACATTGAAAAGATTCTGATGCGTCTGACGCTGGTGGGGGCTATTTATGTCACCGTCGTTTGTCTCATCCCCGAGTTTCTGATTCTCAAATGGAATGTTCCCTTCTATTTTGGTGGAACTTCACTGCTGATTATTGTTGTCGTTACTATGGATTTCATGTCTCAAGTTCAGGCGTACATCATGTCTCATCAATACGAGAGCCTCTTGAAGAAGGCTAATTTCAAGGGAGCAGGCTTCCCGGCCCGATAAGAGCGATGTCAAAAGAGGACATGATCGAAATGCAGGGTGAAGTTCAGGAAAACCTGCCCAATGCAACATTCAGAGTCAAACTCGAGAACGGCCATGTCGTGCTCGGGCATATCTCCGGAAAGATGCGTATGCACTACATTCGCATTCTGCCCGGTGACAAGGTGACGGTGCAGTTGACACCTTACGACCTGACCAAAGGTCGTATCGTCTTCCGCGCCAAGTAATTTTAGTAATCCATCCTTCCGGAGAAGCGTCATGAAAGTAATGGCTTCGGTCAAATGCATTTGCCGTAATTGCAAGATCATTCGTCGTAAACGTGTTGTTCGCGTCATCTGTACAGATCCGCGTCACAAACAGCGTCAGGGTTAATCGCTTGAACAAAGCGGTTTTATCGTTTATAATTCTCTGTTTCCCATTTGTGGGACTTAATTTCAGGGTGAGCCTATGGCCCGTATAGCAGGGGTAAACATTCCAAACCATCAACATGCTGTCATTGCATTGACGGCAATTTATGGTGTTGGCAACACACGCGCACAAAAGATTTGTGTGGCCGCAAAAGTAACGCCGTCCACCAAGGTCAAGGATCTGACCGACGCCGAGATGGAACGTCTGCGTGAAGAAGTGGGTAAGTACACGGTAGAAGGCGATCTGCGTCGCGAAGTGACGATGAACGTCAAGCGTCTCATGGACTTGGGCTGCTATCGTGGTTTGCGTCATCGTCGTGGCCTTCCGTGCCGTGGCCAGCGCACTCGCACCAACGCCCGCACCCGTAAGGGGCCGCGCAAGTCCATCGCCGGCGCCAAGAAGTAATTTAGGATATAGAACATGGCCAAGACCGCAACCAAGGTTCGCAAGAAGATCAAAAAGAATGTTGCCGAGGGCATTGCCCACGTGCACGCTTCCTTCAATAACACCATCATCACCATTACCGACCGTCAGGGTAATGCCCTTTCTTGGGCAACATCCGGTGGCGCTGGATTCAAAGGTTCGCGTAAGAGCACGCCTTTTGCCGCACAGGTGGCTGCCGAAGCAGCGGGTAAGGTGGCACAGGAATGTGGTATCAAGAATCTTGAAGTTCGCATCAAGGGCCCAGGGCCTGGGCGTGAATCAGCCGTGCGTGCACTCAATGCGCTGGGGATCAAGATTTCCAGCATCACGGATATCACCCCGATCCCCCATAACGGATGCCGGCCGCCCAAGCGCCGCCGCATCTAATCTGGACAGAACCCAAGGAGTAAATTGTGGCTCGTAATCTTGATCCAAAGTGCCGTCAGTGCCGCCGCGAAGGTGAGAAACTGTTTCTGAAGGCCGAAAAGTGCTTTACCGATAAGTGTCCGGTCGAACGCCGCGCCTATGCCCCTGGTCAGCATGGCCAGAAGTCGGGTCAGCGTTTGTCTGGCTATGGCACCCAGTTGCGTGAAAAGCAGAAAGTGCGCCGTATTTATGGCGTCCTCGAACGTCAATTCCGCAAGATTTTTGCTGAAGCCGACCGCCGTAAAGGTCAGACAGGTGAAAACCTTCTCCAGTTGCTCGAAGGTCGTCTGGATGCGGTGGCTTATCGCATGGGCTTTGGGGGGTCAAGAGCGGAATCACGCCAAGTGGTGCGTCATAATGGCGTGCTCGTCAATGGCCGCCGTGTGAATATTCCGTCTTACATCCTGCGTCCGGGTGATGTCGTTCAACTGACCGATGCCGCCCGTAATCATCTGCGTTCCAAGGCTGCGATGGAAGCGGCTGAGTCCCGCAGTTTTCCCGAGTGGATCGAGATGGATGTCAAGGCAGGGAAAGGCGTATTCAAGGCTTATCCGCAGCGCACCGAGTTGCCTGCCACGATCAACGAAGGTCTGATCGTCGAACTTTATTCGCGTTAAATAGCCCAGAAATTGCTGCGGTTCATGCCGTGGCAATTTCAATCGAATTTGAGGTGCGCATATACATACCGCGCACCTTCTCTTATTTGAGGCGCCAACAAAAGAAGGAATGCAGATGCAAAGCAGCGCACTTCTCAAACCCCGGCATATTGATGTACAAACGCTCTCCCCGGTTCATGCCCGTGTCGTCATGGAGCCGTTCGAGCGTGGCTATGGTCATACCTTAGGTAATGCCCTTCGTCGTATCCTGTTGTCCTCCATGCCCGGTTTTGCTCCGACCTCCGCCCAGATTGATGGCGTTCTTCATGAGTACTCGACACTGGATGGCGTGCGTGAAGATGTCGTCGATATCCTGCTCAATGTCAAGGGCGTGGTGCTTAAGCTCCATAACCGTCAAGAGGCGGTGCTCACGCTGTCCAAGCATACGGAAGGCGTCGTTACTGCGGGCGATATCGAAGTCAGCCATGATGTAGAAATCATCAATCCGGATCACGTCATTGCGCACGTGGCACCGGGAGGCAAGCTGGACATGCAGATCAAGGTCGGAGCCGGTCGTGGCTATGAACCTGCATCGGTGCGCCCTGCGGATAAAGAGTCGCGTGCCATTGGTCATATCGTGCTGGACGCTTCCTTTAGTCCGGTACGTCGTGTCAGTTATGCGGTTGAAGCGGCGCGTGTTGAACAGCGCACCGATCTTGACAAGCTGGTCATGGACATTGAAACCAATGGTTCCATCGACCCCGAAGAAGCGGTTCGTTATGCGGCACGCGTCTTGATGGATCAGCTTTCGATTTTCGCCGATCTCGAAGGCACGCCGGTCGCCGCAGAAGCCCCCAAGCAATCCGCTGTGGATCCGCTGCTGCTGCGCTCTGTGGATGATCTGGAATTGACGGTACGTTCAGCCAACTGCCTGAAGGCTGAGAATATCTATTACATCGGTGATCTGATTCAGCGCACCGAACCCGAATTGCTCAAGACCCCGAATCTGGGTCGCAAGTCACTCAACGAAATCAAGGAAGTCTTGGCATCGCGTGGCTTGGCACTGGGCATGAAGCTGGAAAACTGGCCGCCGCAAGGTCTCGGCCTCGAAAAGATTTCCTGATTTTTAACCCCTCCCCATAACGATCAATCGGCCATTTGCATTGCGCGGTGGCCGCACAAACAAGAGGAAAGTATCATGCGTCACGGTAACGGCTTGCGTAAGCTGAATCGCACTTCATCGCATCGCTTGGCGATGCTCCGCAATATGACCAACTCATTGTTGCGTCATGAAACCATCACCACCACCCTGCCCAAGGCCAAGGAATTGCGTCGTGTGGCCGAGCCGATGATTACCCTCGGCAAGAAGCCCAGCTTGGCCAATCGCCGTCTGGCATTCGATCGTTTGCGCGATCGTGAAATGGTCGTCAAACTGTTTGATGAACTGGGCCCGCGTTTTGCCAACCGCAATGGTGGCTATCTGCGCATCCTGAAAGTGGGCTTCCGTGATGGCGACAATGCCCCCATGGCCATGGTTCAGTTGCTGGATCAGCCTGAAGGCGCAACGGAAGCGGCTGCTGCCGAGTAATCGAATTCAGCAAATTCAGCTTTACCGTCTCTCAAAAGAGCCGGGCGTGAGGATTTTTCCTCTCCCGGCTTTTTTGTTGCCTATTCTACGAACTCCTGATTGACGATTTCAGCGTCAGTGCTGAGGATACAGTCAATACAATGAATCCTAGCAAGGCATATTCGGCGAGTGACAGCCCGAACAGTTTCCATGCGGGGTCGGAGCACAGGCCGCTTGCTTGAAATAGCAGCGGAGATTTTTCACCCGCCCAATCCACAAACAATTCCCACCACGCGGCCTCGCCGCTGCATTGCACATCGGGGGCAATGCGCTGGATATAAATCTGATAGGCGGCAATTCCTGCGCCAGTTACGCTGCTGAGAATCATGAGCAGACCAGAGAGCAAGCGCATAGGGCGTATCGACACACCCATGATCCCGATTAGGGCACTGAATGCGAGGGCGAGACAGGCCATGCGCTGGAGGATGCATAAGGGACAAGCAGCAAGCCGCAAGGCATTTCCTAGATAAACGGCACCGCCGAAGAGCCCGCAGGCAACGAGGAAAATAATCAGGAATGGGGCGCGAGACGTGCGCGTGGTGCGAGAAAAAAAGAAAAAGCCGGACATGGGGTTCAAGTGAGGCAGACAGAGAGGAGGCAGACAGAGGGCAATTCTCGAAAGCGCACACTATGCCACAAGCGCGCTGCCTGTGGCGTTGTCATGCACAATCTACATTTCACACTTCACACTTCACACCCCACACCCCACACCTCACACCTCACACCTCACACCCCACACTCCGCAATCTCGTCTATCGCCCTGCTTTGACGTGTAGCCCGCATTCCTTTGTTTCGGGGTTTTCCCACCACCAGCGACCGGCGCGGATATCTTCGCCTACGGCAATGGCGCGAGTGCAGGGCGCACAACCGATGCTGGGGTAATGCTTGTCGTGCAAGGTGTTATACGGCACTTCATGGCGACGAATATATGCCCAGACTTCCTTTTCCGACCATGCCGAAAGCGGATTGAATTTTTCCAGACCATTGGCGGTGTCTGTTTGACGTGTGGGCAGTCCATCGCGGGTTGCGGCCTGCTGGGCGCGTTGCCCGGTAATCCAGGCTTTTTTGCCGGCGAGGGCGCGTTGTAAAGGTTCCACCTTGCGGATGTGACAGCAGGCTTTGCGCAGATCAACGGAATCGTAGAAAGCATTGATGCCGTGTTCGTGCGTCCAGGCTTCGATGGCTTCGTGGCGTGGATAGTAGAGCCTGATCTTGAAGCCATAATGTTTTTGAACGGCCTCCATGAGCGCATAGGTCTCATTAGGCAGGCGACCCGTATCCAGTGAAAAAATGTCAATCGCCAAGGCATCGCGCAGAATGAGGTCAGTCAGCACCATGTCTTCCGCACCGAGGCTGCTGGCAAAAACGGCAGGGCTGAAATCACGGGCAATTTCATTCAACAGCGTGCGTGTTTGGGCGATGCGGGCATCGAGTGCTGCCATCAGCGCAGTATCGTTCAGATCGGGACGGGTGTTCTTGTTCATGATGAAGGTCATCCTGCGGCTGCATAAGACAAACGACGCAGCTCAAGCTGATGATCGGTCGAATGTTGATAGGCTGCATCGAAATCCTTGAGGCTTTTAACGGCGGCCTCGATATCGTGATCGGGGCGCAGGGCAAAGGCATCGAAGCCGACACGGCGTTGATAGAACAGTTGATCGCGTTGCACGTCGCCGATGGAACGTAGTTCGCCGGTATAGCCATGGCGTGCGCGCAGCAGGCGTGCGGTCGAATAGCCTCGACCATCGACGAATTTTGGGAAGTCCACACCGATCACGGCAAAGCGGGAGATATCGTCAGCGATGCTCTCGGGGCCTTCGTTGGGGGCAAACCACACGCCCAGCGGTTCGTCATGTTCCTGCTGACGGGTGAGCAGTTCGTCACGACGCTCCTGCCAGACCGCGAGCGGAACGAGCAGCTTGCCTTGGGGCAATGTCAGCGTTTGGGGTGTTTCGCCTTCGGCCAAACGCACGACCTGCCAGTCGTCATCGATGACCGTTGAGTTTTTGATGATCTTAGCCATTGGCGACCTTCTTTTCCGGAGCGTTATTTTGCGGGGCATAAATACGGGCTTTGAAGGGATCGACACCGATGCGATCCACCACATCGATGAAACGTTCGCCTTCAACGCGCTGCTCGATGTAGACATCAATCAGTTGTTCCACCACACGCGGGACATCCACTGCCGCAAACGAAGGGCCGAGAATCGTGCCCAGACGGGTGTCATTACCTTGACGACCGCCGATGGAGACCTGATACCACTCCTCGCCTTTTTTATCGACGCCAAGGATGCCGATATTGCCGACGTGATGATGGCCGCAGGCATTCATGCAGCCAGAAATGTTGAGCGAGACATCGCCGACATCATGTAGATAATCCAGATCACCCAGACGTTCCTGCACCGCCATCGCAATCGGAGTCGATTTGGCATTGGCCAGCGCGCACAAGTCACCTCCTGGGCAGCAGATGATGTCGGTGAGCAGCCCGACCGTGGGCGTTGCCAGCTTGTGCGCGCGCAGCTCTTGCCAGAGGCTATAGAGGTCGCGCTTGGGCACATCCGCCAGAATCACGTTCTGCTCATGCGAGACGCGTGCTTCGCCGAAGCAATAGCGATCGGCCAGATCAGCCACGAGATCAAGCTGATCGGCAGAAATATTGCCAGTGGGCTGGTCGTAGGATTTCAGCGAGACGGTGACTGCCGCATAGCCGGGCACTTTATGCGCCGTGATATTGCGCTCCAGCCAGCGGGAAAACGCCTTGTCTTGCTGACGATGTTGCGCCAGCACAGGGTCGTCATCGTTGAGTTGCGCGTAGGCGGGGGGCGCAAAATGGCGGGCGATGCGATCTACCGCTGCGGCTGTGAGTGTGGCAGGGCCGTCTTTTTCATGCTGCCATTCGGCTTCGACTTGCCGCGCAAACTCTTCCGCACCCAAAGCCTTGACGAGAATCTTGATCCGCGCCTTGAAAGCGTTGTCGCGACGGCCATAACGGTTATAGACGCGCAGGATGCACTCCAGATAGCTGAGCAGATGTTGCCAAGGCAAAAACTCGCGAATCACGCTACCCAGTATCGGCGTGCGCCCTAGCCCGCCGCCCACCAACACGCGAAAACCGATGTTGCCTGCGGCATCTTTTTTCAGATCCAGACCAATGTCATTGACCTGAATGACCGTGCGATCGGTGGCCGCGGCATTCACCGCAATCTTGAATTTGCGCGGCAGATAGGCGAATTCGGGATGAAAGGTCGACCACTGGCGGATGATTTCGCACCACGGACGCGGATCGGCGATTTCATCGGCAGCGACGCCAGCAAAGTGATCAGTCGTCGTATTACGCACGTCATTGCCGGAAGTCTGGATCGAGTGCATCTGCACCTTGGCAAGCTCGGCATGGGCATCTGGAACGCGTTCTAGCGGAATCCAGTTGAACTGCATGTTGTGGCGCGTGGTGAAGTGGCCATAACCGCGATCATAAGTGCGGGCGATGTGCGCCAGGCAGCGCAACTGGCGGCTTGCCAGCATGCCGTAAGGCACGGCAATACGGAACATCGGTGCATGCCGCTGGATGTAAAGCCCGTTTTGCAGACGCAAGGGGCGCAGGTCGTCAGTGCTCAGTTCGCCAGCAAAATGGCGGGTCATCTGGTCGCGAAATTGGGCGACACGTTGATCGACGAGTGCCTGATCGAATTCATCGTATTGGTACATGAAAATCTCCGGAGCGAGGCTCGGACATAAAAAACGTAAGAAAAATCAGGAAGTGGCGATCAGCTTGCCACCGATGAGGACGAGCATACCGGCGAGTGTGGGGCGCAGGATTTTATCGGGTATTTTTGTGGCCAAGTGGCTGCCCAGATAAATCCCCGGCAAAGAACCCACCAGCAAGGAGCCCAGCAAAAACCAATCCACACTGCCATACCACCAGTGTCCTAAACCGGCGACCAGGGTGAGCGGGACGGCATGAACGATGTCGCTGCCGACGATACGCAAGGCAGGTAGCTTGGGATACAGGAAAAGCAAGGCAGTCACCCCGAGTGCGCCTGCACCGACCGATGAGATGGTCACCAATGTGCCAAGGATCAGCCCGGTAATGACTGTCAATAGTGCGGTGCGACGTGGATTGGGTTCGGTCGAAAAATGCGCCAGGGCAAAAGCCTGCAAATGGCGGCGGAAGATCAATGAGGCAGCGGTGAGCAGCAGGGCAACCCCGAGAGCGGCAGAAATCAGCCGGGTCGCCCCCCCCAGACCCTCAGGAGCAAAATGCGCCACCAGTATTAGCGTTAAAACAGAGGCCGGTACACTGCCTGCCGCCAGTAGCCCGACGATACGCCATTCGACCGTGCCGCGCCGCGCGTGTACGAAGCTACCGCCGGATTTGGTGATGGCAGCGTAGAGCAGGTCGGTGCCCACGGCCGTTGCGGGATGGATGCCAAATAGCAGCACCAGCAAGGGCGTCATCAGCGAGCCGCCGCCCACACCCGTCAGACCGACAACGGCACCGACAAAAAATCCGGCAAGACTGTAAGCAAAGTCCATGAAAAATAAGAAAGCACGACAAATAAAGTGCGTATGGTATCGGTCTTCCAAAAAATCAAAAAATACTTTATTTTCACAAAAATATAACTTTTGGTTATGAGCGAAGCAATCTATTGGGAGTACACATGAATCTTCAACAACTCCGCTATGCACGTGAAGTGGCCAGACACGGCCTGAGCATTACCGACGCTGCTGAAGTCTTGCACACATCGCAGCCCGGAGTGAGCAAACAGATTCGTTTACTGGAAGAAGAGCTGGGTGTCGATATTTTTGTGCGCCAAGGGCGACGACTGACCGCGCTCTCCGAGCCGGGGCGACAGATTCTGGACATCATTGAACAACTACTGACGGGGCTGGGTAATCTCAAACAAGTGGCTGACGACTATAGCCAGGCCGACACTGGGCGACTGACCATCGCCACCACCCACACCCAAGCCCGTTACGCGCTCCCCCCTGTCGTTCGAGCTTTTATGGCGCGTTACCCCAAAGTGCGTCTGGAGCTGCATCAGGGTAATCCGGCGCAAATCTGCGACTGGGTGAGTGAAGGACAAGCCGATATTGCCATCGCCACCGAAGCCATCGCAGAACATGACGAGCTGGTCATGTTGCCCTGTCAGCAGTGGAATCGCTGCGTCATCACACCGCCGGATCACCCCTTGCTGAAAGAACGGTCGCTTACGCTGGAAGCCATCGCCCGCTATCCAGTGGTGACTTACGATACCGCTTTCTCCGGACGCAGCCAGATCAACAAAGCTTTTGCCGCACGCAATCTCACTCCTAACGTCGTGCTCACAGCGATTGATGCTGACATCATCAAAACTTACGTCGCACTGGGCTTGGGCGTAGGCATCGTCGCCGCGATGGCGTATGACGCACAGGCCGATACCGGGCTGCGTGCGATTGACGCGGCACACCTGTTCGAATCCAGCACCACCCGCATCGGCCTGCGACGCAATGCGTGGTTACGGGATTACGCTTATGTGTTCATCGAACTGTTTGCCCCGCATTTGTCGCGCAAATTGGTGTTGGCTGCACTGCAAGGTGAGGACGGAGTGGATGCGGGGCTTTGAGGTCATCGTCTTGCATCTGCGGCAAGCTTGCCAATGAATTGAGCGAATAATTTAGCGGCATAATCGTTCTTACCCCATTTTCAAATCGCCCGAACCAACGGGCATTCCTGACAAGACTATTGCCATGAAAACTTACCGCTATCAACTTCGTTTTCAGACTCCCGCTTTTTTGGGCAACGCCAAGCAAAGTGCCCAGTGGCGTACCCCGCCCATCAAAGCACTATTGCGCCAGTGGTGGCGGGTGGCGATGGCGCAGCAGCTCAAATTCAATGTTGACGACCTGCGCCGAGCTGAGCACGATTTGTTTGGCGTAGCTGCGGATGGCGGTGATTCGCACCAAAGTCGGGTGCGGTTACGTTTGAGCCATTGGAATGAGGGCAAGCTCAAGGATTGGCCGAGTCATGGTACGGTAAAGCACCCTGAAGTTCCTAACCCTGTCGGCAGTGACCTGTACCTGGGTTTTGGACCCCTGACCTACAACAGAGCCACCCGCAGCACGGCTCTCAAAGCCAACGCAGCTCTCCAGGCTGACGACTACGCCACCTTGAGCCTAGCCGTGCCCGATGAGCATGCCGATGCCATCCGCAGCGCACTGGCACTGATGAATCTCTACGGCACGTTGGGCGGGCGCAGCCGTAATGGCTGGGGGTCGTTTTCGCTGATACCGGCGGATGGCAACACACCCGCCCTGCCGGGTGAACTAAAGACAACGCTGCTCCAACCTTTAGCGCAGGCACTCACACTGGACTGGCCGCACGCCATCGGCAGCGATGGGCGGCACGCACTGGTCTGGCAAACCCAGCCTTTTGATGACTGGAAAACACTGATGAAAAAGCTGGCTGAAATAAAGATCGGCCTGCGCACCCAGTTCCAATTCCCTCAAGCACAGCCAGCCGGGCAAATCCACAACCGCCACTGGCTCAGCTACCCCATCACCCACCACAGCGTGCGCGATTGGGGCAACAACGCCCGCCTGCCCAACAGCCTGCGCTTCAAAGTGCGCCCCGCGCCGGGTGACGCGCAAAAAGTGGTCGGCGTGATTTTTCATGTCCCCTGCAAGCCGCCACCGAGCTTCAATCCGAATCACGAAACGCTGGTGCGCGTCTGGAAGCAAGTCCATGCCTTTCTGGATAACAACGCCCAGCAACTGACCCGTATTCCCGCCTGAGGACTGACTCCCATGACGACTGATAACACCCTCTGGCAAACCAAACTCGCTGCCCGCCTGCACGACCCCGCTGAAAAGGCCTTGGTATTGTTACGCGATCCGGCAGGTCATGAAAACGGCAGCAGTCGCGCCCTCACGCGTCTGCTTGGCTTTGATGCCATCGGCAGCGAGACGGTGGATGCCGACAACGACGAAGCCCTGGCGCGCACCTTGTTCAAAAAAGGCATCCCTGCGGCCATGTACCGCCATGTGCAGCGCGCCGACTGGTGGGCTGCAGCGGCAGACCGCCCGCAATGGCCGCTGCGCGAAATTCAGGTCACGACGAAGAAGGGCGAAGAAACAACCCTGGCCGTCGCCGACTGGGCGCAGGTGCGCTGGACGAACCAACCCGTGCTCGTCCATCCCTTGACGGGCGAGCAACACAAGCTGGGCAGCCTCTCTGAAACAGACTTCAAAGACATTAAGGCGCGCAGCTTTGACCACCATGCCGATTTGCTGCTGGCACTCGACAGCCAAGCCCCCGGTCAAGAGCAAGACTGGAAAAAGACTCTGCTCACCCTCTGGCGTTTTGCCCCGGAGCTGCGTGAGACCAGCGACAACGGTGTTTTGGGCGAGCTGTGGAAGCTGCTGCCCGCCGATACCCGCATCCCTGACCACTCGATCTGGGATCACCTCGACCTGACCAGTGCTTTTGCCGGTGCTTTTGCCGCCGACCCGCAAGGTGAAGCCGCGCTTTTGACGCTGGCCATCGGCCCGGTGCAGCCCTTCATCGCAGCAGCGCGCAAGATGGAAGACCTGTGGGCGGGCTCGCATCTGCTGGCGCGTCTGGCGTGGGAAGCCATGCGCGTGGTCTGTGAACAACTGGGGCCCGATGCGATCTTGTTCCCGCGCCTGCGCGGCGTGCCGCAGGTGGATTTGTGGCTGCGCGATGCCTGCGGCCTGCCGCCCGAATTGTTCAAGGATTGTGACTGGATGCAAGGCAGCACCGACAGCAACCCGCTGTTTGCCGCAGCCCTGCCCAACCGCTTTGTCGCCATCGTGCCCGCCAGCCAAGCCAAGGCACTGGCCGAAGCCGTGCAAACGCAGGTCAGGCAGTGGCTGCAAGACAAAGGGCAAGAAGCCGTCCAGCGTCTGCTGCAAGAGGCGGGTAGGGATGTGGCCAATACCGGCCTGCCTTGCTGGGCACAGATGCGCGAGCAGTTGCAAGACTTCCCCGAAGTGCATTGGGCCGCCGTACCCTTCTCGCTCATTGGCATTGCCGACGCGCAAAAACAAACTGGGCTGGACACCACGCAACTCTCCGATGCCATGCGCCCCTTCTTTAGTAGTGCGCCGGGCAAGGACAAAGACTGCGGCTTTCTCGCCACCGACGCATGGAAGCTGCTGCGCCAAGAACTGCAAGCGCAAGACGGTAGCGGGCAGAAGTTCACCTTCTTCCGCCCCAATCCCGGCGTGCTCTACCCCGCCGTGCACGACCTTGCCGAGCGTGCGCTGGCTGCCACCAAAGCACTGCGCCCGTTTGCGCAAAGCACCCACGAAGGCTGGCGCTGCTCTTTGAGTGGCGAAACCGAGTGGCTGACCACCGACCGCGCCGAACTGAATCTGCCACCCGGCCAGCGCAGCAACACGCTGTGGGCCAAGGTTGCCCAAACCAAACCCGCCTGGGCCAAGAAGGGCGAGCACCTGGGCGCGCTGGCCGCGCTCAAACGTCTGTGGCCGACGCTGTTTGCCGAGGAAGTGGGTCGCGCGCTGGGCAAGGACATCGGCCGCTTCATCGTCTCCACTCACACCATGGCACTGGCGCATCAGCTTGACCAATGGTTGGAGCACGGTGGCCTGTACGCCGATGGCCTGTCCGATCTGCAAGCGCGCTACACAAACAAGATTGACCGCGCTGCCCTACCGCGCCGTCTCGTGCAACGCCACCAAGGCGCGAACGCCGCCGCCCTGCGCGATGCCAGCCAGCTCCCCGCTTTGCTCGATCTGGCCAGCGAAGCCGATCTGCCCGAGAGTGAAGCCCGCGCTATACAACGCACCATCAAAGCCACGCTGCGATCGGGTCAGGTCGATGACCGGCTGGAAACTTACTACAGCCTGCTGCTGCTCGATGGCGACCGCATGGGTGCCTGGCTCTCGGGTGAAAATGCCATCAGCTACCGCACGAGCTTTCATCCGCAGGTACAAACAGGCTTTGATAAGTGCGCCACACATCAAACCGATTTACAGCGCTATGGCAAGCAAGCGCGTGCCTTGTCACCCGGTCGCCATCAAGCCATCTCGGGCGCGCTCAATGATTTCTCGCTCACCGTCGTGCGCCATGTGGTGGAGCGTGAGCACCTGGGGCGGCTGATTTACGCCGGGGGTGACGATGTGTTTGCCATGCTGCCGGTGGCCGATCTGCTCCCCGCCATGCAACGCCTGCGTCATGCCTACAGCGGCCATGACCCGGCTCATGAGGGCGGACACGACCCGCGTGGGCTGACACTGCAAGGCGGCTTTGCCCTCTTGAACGGCCAGCTCATGCGCATGATGGGCACCCAAGCCACCGCCTCCTGCGGCGCGGTCATCGCCCACCACCAAGCACCACTATCGGCCGTGCGTCGTGAGCTACACGCCGCCGAGCAACGTGCCAAAAACGAAGGCGGGCGCGATGCCTTCTCCATCACCGTCGTCAAACGCTCGGGCGGCGCGCTGCGTCTGACGGCGAAATGGGGAAAGCCTGTGGCTTTGCTGAACGACCTGCGCAGCTTCCTGGCGGATGAGGGCGTGTCGCGCCGCGCCGCTTACCACACGCTGCAATGGCTCGATGGCAATGAGCTCCCCCAACCCCTGCAAGGCGACATGCTGCAAAGCCTATTGGCCTACCAGCTCGACCGACAGGCGCAAGGTAACGCCAAACATCAAGCACCCCAACTCGCCCAGCGTTTGACTGCGCTGACGCTGGAGCAAGCGGATCACAAGCGCATCGAATGGCTGCGCCACTTCATTAGTGTGGCTGAATTCCTCGCGCGTGAAGTGCGCAGCACAACGGATGAGGCCGCATGAGCCCCGCACGGCCGCCCGAAGGGGCTCAACTCCCGCTTGGCGGGGCAGCGCGCAGCGCGAAGGGTGCACCAGTGAACGCACCCGCGACTCACCCCTTGCTGCAGCAACCCGAAGGCAAGCAACTGGAGTTTAAGCAGGACAGTTCTTCACCGCGTAACCTGCTCAAGACCCTGGTGGCCTTTGCCAACTCCGCTGGCGGCAAGCTCGTCATCGGCGTGGACGATGCCCGGCATGTCGTCGGCGTGGCCGACCCACTGACCGAGGAAGAGCGCATCTGCAACCTGATTGCCGATGGCATCGTCCCGCGCCTGATTCCCAATGTGGATCTCATCAGCATGGGTGAAGCCACCGTATTGGTGGTGGAGGTCTATCCCAGCAGCAGTCGCCCGCATCACCTCAAGGCATTGGGCGAAGCGCAGGGCACTTATCAACGCCTGGGTTCGAGCAACCGCCAAGCCGGGCTTGACTGGATCGCACAGGCTCACCGCAGCGCGGCCGGCCAAGTGTTTGACGAGCAACCCATGCCCGAGTTGAGCGTGGATGACCTAGATGTGGCCGCACTCTCGCGTTGGTTGGGCGCAAGTCGCACGCTGGATGACAAAGCTCTGCAAACCTTGAAGTTGCTGCGCCCTGAGCAAGGTCGCTTGGTGCCCACGCAGGGCGCGGTGCTGCTGTTTGGCAAAGCGCGTGCTCTGCACTTCCCCGATGCCTGGGTGCAGTGCGGACGCTTTCGCGGGCGCGACAAGGTGGAGATTTTTGATCAGCAAGACATTCATGCTCATCTGCCCGATGCGGTGACCGAGATCGAGTTGTTCTTGAAAAAGCACGCCTTCAAATCCGCACGCTTTGGCGCCATGCAGCGCGAGGATGTGTGGAGCATCCCGCTGGCCATGCTGCGCGAGGCCATCGTCAACGCCCTGATCCATGCCGATTACGCCCAGCGCGGCACGCCGATTCGCATCGCATTTTTTGACGATCGCATCGACATCGAAAACCCCGGTTACCTGCTGCCCGGCATGACGGTGGAGGACATGCTCGCGGGTGTCTCACGTATCCGCAATCCCGTTATCGCTCGGGTGTTTCGCGAGCTGCATCTGTCGGAGCAATGGGGTAGTGGCGTGCGGCGCATTTTTGCCATGGCCAAAGAGCAGGGCTTGCCCGCCCCCAGCCTGACGGAAATCGCCACCGGCGTGCGGCTGAGTGTGCCGCTGATGCAGGTGCATATCGTTGGCCAGACGGTGCAAGAAGCGGGTGTGACAACCCTTGCCGCGGCTCCTGTCGAACCCTTGTCGTCAGATGAACGGCTAGAGTCACGGCTAGAGTCACGGCTAGAGTCAAAACTCGCTGCCAAGGTCTTTTTGCTGCTGCGTGCGCAAGACGCTGGCAAAGCCACTTTGGCGCAAGGCCTAGGCCACCGCAGCGTCTCGGGCGAGCTGCACAAGCAGATCAGCCGCTTGCTAGAACGTGGCCTGATCGCCATGACTATCCCCGACAAACCCCAAAGTCGCTTGCAACGCTACCGCCTCACGCCTGAAGGGCGGGCTTTGCTTGCGGCTGTGCAGACTACGGAGACCCAATGACCGCTATCACCTCCCACTTCATCGAACCGCTGGACGTGCTTTTTTTGCGCGGCAACCAGCTTTTTGGCGAGCCCGGCAGCTACGGCGAGGCACTCATGCCGCCCTGGCCGTCGGTGGCCGCAGGCGCACTGCGCTCGCGCATTCTGGCCGACGCGGGCGTGGATTTGGCCGCCTTTGCCGCAGGTCGCATTAGCCATTCGCAGCTTGGCAGCCCAGTTGTGCCCGGCAGTTTTGTGCTGCACGCCTTTCAGGTCGCCCGCCGCGCAAACCAAGCGGGTGATAAGGTGGAACTGCTCATGCCCCTGCCCGCCGACCTAGTGGTCGAGGCCGAAGGCGACAAGGTGACGCACATCACCGCCCTGCGCCCCACCGCCTTGCATGCGGGCATCGCCACCTCCAGCCCGCTGAATTGTGTACCGGTGCTGGCGCAGCCCGAGCGCAGCAAGGCCGCCAGTGGCTGGTGGCTGCGCCAGCGTGGTTGGGAAAGCTATCTGGCCGGTAAAGTACCCACGGCGCAAGATCTCATCCACAGCAGCCAACTCTGGCGTTTTGACGAGCGCGTGGGCGTGGGTCTGGATGAGGGCACACGCAGCGCAGCGGACGGCAAGCTCTTCACTACCCGCGCCATTGCGCTGTGTGAGGGCGTGGGCTTTGTCGCCGCCGTGGCGGGGGCTGATGTGCCCGCTAGTGGTGGTCTGCGTTTTGGCGGTGATGGCCGCGCTGCCAGCCTGCGCAGTGCCGCCATCACTTGGCCGCAGGCCGATGACGCAGCATTGGCCGCATTGGCGCAAGCCAAACGCTGCCGTATCGTGCTTACCAGCCCAAGTATTTTTGCCGGTGGTTGGCAGCTACCCGGCATGGGCGACGAAAATTGCATCAGCCTGCCGGGCTTGACCGCTCGCGTCGTGGCCGCTGCCGTGAGTCGTGCCGACACCGTCTCGGGCTGGAATCTCGCCACCCGCGCGCCCAAAGCTGCACAAAAAACTGCTGCTGCGGGCAGTGTGTATTGGCTCGACGACCTCAACACCACCCCTGAAGCCCTCGGCAAGCTTGCCGCGCACGGCTTGTGGCTCAATCCTTGCGAAGATACCCAACGTCGCGCCGAGGGGTTCAACCGCTTCAGCTTCGCCGCTTACTGATTCCCAAAATTGCCCGAAAGGAACCACATCCATGTTTGAAAAAACTGCCGCTCTCTTTCTCTACGCCGTCAGCCCCGTGCACATGGGGGCAGGCCAGGCCGTCGATGTCATCGACAACCCCATCCAGCGCGAGCGCCACACTCAGCACCCTTGTTTTGCCGGCTCCGGTATCAAGGGCGCGGTACGCCACGGCTACCGCGCACTCGGTGGAGATGCAGCCGATATTGCCCGCCTGCTCGGCCCCGAATCGGGCAGTTCCAATCTGCACGCGGGTGCGGTCAGCTTTGGCGATGCGCAACTCGTGCTGCTGCCCGTGCGCAGCTTGAAGGGCGGCTACGTTTACGCCACCTGCCCGCAAGCCCTGGCACGCGCCCAACGTCTGTTGGCACTGACCGGCACTGCGCCCACCTGGCCGGGCGTGCAGGTGCAAGACGGCCAATGCCTGATCGCTAACTCAGCCCTGCTCTCGGGTAACAAACTACATCTGGAAGCCTTTGAATATACCGCCAAGGCTTCCAACGAAGCCGCGCAAATCGCCAGTGATCTGGCCGACCGCGCCCTGCCGCAGGATGCGGCGTACCAGTTCTTTGCCGACAAGCTCAAAACCGATCTGGTCGTGCTCTCGGACACAGACTTCGGCTACTTCGCCAAGAACGCCATGCTGGTCGAGCCGCATGTGCGCATCGACCCCGACACTGGCACGGCGGCGCCCACAGGCCTGTTCTACACCGAGAACCTGCCGCCTGAATCGCTCATGATTGCACCGCTCATGGCCAGCCAGACGCGCAGTGGCAAAGAAGACCTGGCCGCCGAAGAAGTACTGACCAAGCTGCGTCCCCTGCTCGATGGTCGCCTGCTACAAATCGGCGGCGACGCCACCACCGGCCGCGGCCTGGTGCTCGCCAAGGTGGAGGGCTAAACCATGAGTAAACCCACATTGGAACAACAGCGCGCCCAGAACGCCTGGGCTGCCTGCGAGCACTATACCAAAGAGCACGTCAACGCCGCCAAAGGCCTGCCCGCCCTCATCATGAACAGCGGCCTGATGCAGGTGCTGGCCTTCTGCCACGAAAAAGGCAATGCGCAGGCTGATGTCGCCACCCATCTGCGCAAGTGGCTCGCTGGACGTTTTCCTGACACTTTCGTGCAGGGCAGCGACTTCGCGCCTTTCATGCAGGCATTGATGCAGGCCGTGCCCGCCAACTACCAAGCCATTAACGCCGAAGCCTTTGCCTGGCTCAAATGGCTGCGCCAGATGGCCGCAGCCCGCAAGGCGGGGGAATAAGCCATGCCGATTTCCGCCACGCCCGCTTACCTAGGGCAAGACTTCAGCCAAGCCTCGCCGGGGCTGCGCTTTGGGATGTATTTGCCGCTGTGGGATGAGTCCTTTGCTTTGTTGAGGGATCAGAAAACGGAAGCGTTAAAAAAGGCCATCAAGCTCACCCCCGAGGATCAAAAAATCTTGAAGGCCATCGCTCAGCGTCAAAGCCACTCCACCCAAGCCTGCACCGATGTGTTCACGCTCGATGCCATCGCCACCGCGCCTTTCACCACGGGGCTTGGCAACGAGCACCCGCTGGAAAACGGCTTTGCCTTTTTGAACCCCTACGGCTTGCCCTACCTGCCCGGTAGCGGTGTCAAGGGCGTGCTGCGCCAAGCGGCGCGGGAACTCGCTAGTGGTGAATGGGGCGACAGCCACGGCTGGAGCAGCGAGAAAATTCACCTGCTGGGCAAGATCGAACTCTCCACCATCGACGCGCTCTTCGGTCTGGAGAGTGAAGACGGCGGCACCGACCATGTGCGCGGCGCTTTGAGGTTTTGGGATGCGCTGCCGCAAATCCCCGGCGACAGCCTGGCTGTGGACATCATGACCCCGCACCAGAGCCACTATTACCAGCAGCGTCTGGAGCGCAACAGCGGCAACAGCACCAACCCGCATGATAGCGGCCAACCCAACCCGATCAGCTTTCTCACCCTGCCACCGCTCACACGTTTTGCCTTTCATGTGCAATGCGACGTGGCGCGTCTGGAGCTCCTCGCCCCCGATCTGGCGCATGGCCAGCGTTGGCAACAGCTACTGACCAAGGCCTTCGAACACGCCTTTGAATGGCTGGGCTTTGGTGCCAAGACCCGGGTGGGGTATGGAGCCATGCAGTCGCAGGCACAAAAAGAACATGAAGTGGCAAGGGAGCAAGAACAACGCGCCCAAGCTCAAGCGCGTGAGAAAGCCGAAGCACAACAACGCCAGCAGGAAAACGCCGTTGCATGGGAAGGTGCGCGTCCCAAATTCAACCGTGGCAACGGTTCGCTCATGGTGGAAAAGAGCGGCCAAACCGCCATTGCTCTGGCTCCGCAAGGCGAAGCACTGCTACAAACACTGCCTGCTGATTTGCAACAAAAAATCAAGACCAACCAGTTCGTCAAAATCACCGCCTATGTAGCCGAAGGCGTTTTGGTGCGTATCGAAAAGGCATGACGATCGCTCTCCCCATCACCCGTCTGCACCTCAGCGTGCGTGCCGATGCGCCGCTCGCCCTACCGCCCTACGCCGGCTCCATGCTGCGCGGAGCCTGGGGTCATGCGCTGCTGGCATTGGCACCCTTGCCGCACCGCGACGGTCAGCCTTGCGCTCTGCACGCCAGTTGCCCTTACTGCCAAGTGTTCGCCACGCAGCCTCTGCTCGCACACAACCTGCAAAAATTCAGTGCCATGCCCCAGCCCTATGTGATCGAGCCGCCTCAGGGCGGGGCGCAGCGTCTGGCCGCCGGGCAGAACTTCAGCTTTGGCCTGGTGCTGATTGGCAAGGCGCACGCGCATCTGCCCATCCTGCTGCAAGCCTGGGAGCGCGCCTTGCGCACCGGCTTAGGCGTGCAGCAAACTCCCTGTACCTTGCTCCAGGTACAAAACGAAAATAGCAAACAGCCCTTGCTGGATTACGGCAAGCCGCTCTCACCCCAAGAGCAAGCCTTACCCGCCGCACCCGCTTTGGATAAGCAGGTCACACTGCACTTCACCAGCCCGCTGCGCCTGCAGGTGCAGAGCAAGCCCGCCAAGGCCAAAGATTTAACGGCACGCCATCTACTCGTCGCTCTGGCGCGACGCTGGCAACTGTTACAAGACATCGACTTAGGTCAAGACGCTGCGCAGCAGGATTTTGCCCAGATCATCACTCAAGCCGAAGATATTGCCTTGGATGCTCACGCGTTGCGCTGGTTCGACTGGGGGCGTTTTTCACAGAGCCAGCAGCAAGAGATGAAATTCGGCGGTTTGCTCGGAAGCCTGACGCTGCAAGGACAACTGGCTCCCTTTGCCGAGTTGCTGCACCTAGGCCAATGGCTCCACGTCGGCAAAAACGCCAGCTTTGGTCTGGGGCAATATCGTTTTGTGACAGATGTCTGGTGAATGACACTTCATGTGCTATGCTGACATAAGCAGATAGAAATGGAGAAATAATCATGATTCAGATGAAAATGTCAGAAGGTGGTCGAGTTGTCATTCCAGTTGAAATCCGTCAATCGTTGGGTCTTAAAGAAGGAGATGCCGTGCTGTTTGAATTGCGCGATGGCGAGGCGGTGATCACCACGCGGGCGGCGCGTATTCGGCGAGCGCAAGAGATGGTGCGCCAATACGTTCCTGCAGGAACCTCGGTGGTAGACGAGTTGATTGCTGAACGTCGACAAGAGGCTGCGCGGGATGACTGATTGCGTACTGGATGCTTCGGCCATACTGGCCTGTCTGAATGACGAACCGGGTGCCGAAAAGGTCGTGGCCGCGGTGCACGAACATCATTGCTTGGTGACGACAGTGAATTGGGTGGAAGTCGTCTCCCGCTTGCTGGATTGGGGCATGCCCGCACAAGAAGCCGAAGCCGCGGTCGCCAGCTTGGAAATCCGCGTCGTTTCTTTTGATTCAGCCTTGGCGCAACGTTGCGCCGTATTGCGACCCATCACCCGGCCACTCGGCCTCTCGCTAGGCGACCGCGCCTGCCTCGCCTTGGCGCAGCAGCTCAACGCCCCCGTGCTCACTGCCGACCGCCCCTGGCTGGAACTGGCCGCTCCACTCAACCTCGACATACGCTGCATCCGCCCCGACCTGCCAGCCCACTAACGTACATGGTAGCCGTCTCCACCCACAGAGGATAAAACGAACGTTACCCTAGACACCCACCCCACCCATCCGCCCCCTCAAGGGGCGGCTACTGATTGGCTCGCTACGCTCGAAGCTTCAACTGGACTCCGTTTTCGTTGTTTCACGCTGATATGACCACCTACTTCATCACCCGACACCCCGGCGCGCTCGACTGGGCACAAGCGCAAGGCATCCATTGGGATCGTCATGTCGCCCATCTCGAAACCCATGAAATTGCGGCGGGGGATATTGTCATCGGCTCGCTGCCGGTTCATCTGGCGGCTGAAGTGTGTGCCCTGGGCGCACGTTATTTCAATCTTTCCCTCGATTTACTGGCGCACCAGCGCGGTCGCGAGCTCGATGCTGCCACGCTGGAAGCAAGCAATGCGCGGCTGGAAGAATATTTTGTGAGGAAATCATCATGACGGTTCACGTCTGTCTCATTTCAAAACAGGCTGCCCCCAACATCCTGCCGGTACTGGATCCGCAACTCCGTCCCGACGAAGTGGTGCAGCTATGCAGCAGCACCATGCGCCCACAAGCAGACGCGCTGGCTTCCGTGTTCAGGGAGCTGGGCATCAAAACCACGATACTGCCTATTGCGGATGAACATGATCCTGGCAGCATCGAAGACACCATGCTGCAAGTCGCCCAAGCGCGGGAAGGGCAGCGCATTCTGCTGAATTTGACGGGCGGCACCAAATTGATGGCATTGACTGCTCAAGCGGTCGCCCAAGCCGCCGACTGGCATAGCTTTTATGTGGATGTGGATACCGACAACGTGATTTGGCTGGATCGACAAACACCGAGCATCAAACTGGCCGAACAATTTCGTCTGCGCCATTACCTCAAGTCCTACGGCTTTGAATTGAAGAGTGCGCCGGAACGTCCGCAAATTACGCGGGAACAACGTGAGCTCATGCAAACGCTGGTCACTCAAATCGGCAGTCTGGAAACACCCATCACCCAGCTCAACTGGCTGACCCAGCAAGCCGAAGACCGACGTCAGTTGAATGTTTCCATGGACACGCAACAGGCCGACAGTCGGAGTCTGGAAGCTTTGTTACGTCATTTTTCGGAAGCCGGGTTGTTGCAGGTACAAAGAGACACGATCGTATTTCAAAATGAATCTGCCCGGAATTTTGTTAAAGGTGGCTGGCTGGAATACTACGTCTACGATGCGGTGGCGCAGATTTCCGGCGAAGTCGGCATACGCGACAAGGCAGCCAATCTGGTGGTGACAGGAGCCGGTGTGACTAATGAAATGGATGTCGCCCTGATGGCGCGTAATCGCTTGTTTGTCATCGAATGCAAGACAGCACGCATGGACAAGCCACAAGCCCCCAAGGCAAATGACACTCTGTTCAAACTCTCTGAAATTTGTCGCCGTGTAGGCGGTCTAGGCACACGCGGCATGTTGGCCAGCTATCGTCCAGTTGCTGATGCTGAACGCAAACTGGCCAAAGCACTGAATGTTGATTTGGTGTGTGGCGCGGAACTATGGCGGCTGGAAGAAAAGCTCAAAGCTTGGGTTCGGTAATCTTCAATTTACGCCAGTAGCCCGCAATCCATTGTTCGTAGTCCTACTGGACTGAACACCACTCATGCTCTACCAAATCGTCCGAACATGCGGATAGGCGAGGATTTTGTCGTCTGCCGAGACGAGTGGGGCGGCAAACTTGCGTGCCGTGGCGACAATAATCCGATCTGCCGGGTCTTTGTGGAACTCACCCGGCAGTTCCGTGCTCTTGACTGCAATCTCGTTATCGACCGGAATGAATCTGAGCGCCTCAATCTGTCCCACGACCGATAACCATTCGGCAACATCCATCGACAGCGCCACACGTCCCTTGGCAACCAGCATGGCCAGCTCCCACGCTGAAATTGAAGACACCAGAATCCGGCCATCCTCTAGCTCAGCTGTAATGGTTTCCCATGCGGCTGTAGATAATGACGCTTTTTCTCCTGCCGCCCACCAAAGCAGCGTATGCGTATCCAAAACGATCATTGGATGGCATTCCAATCGTCTTCGCCCACTGGGTCGGACGGACGATCGTAGCGCAACACCGAGCCACGCAAGATATCCAAGGGAGCACGAGAGATTTGTTTATACGGGCGAATTTCCAGCTTCGGTTGTCCGTGATCGGTGACCACGACCGCAGCCCCACTCGTCTCGACTTGACGAAAGAATTCCAATGCGCGCGCCTTGAATTGAGATTTTGAAACCTGAATACTCATTGTGTGCCCCTAGTCATAGGGTGCTGGTCATATTGATGATGGCGGAAGTATAGGCTGACGGGTCTGGATTTGAAAATAATTTAGGAAGCATGAATACCAACGGCTCAGCCCGAGCGGTTTCAAATAAATCAGCGTTTCCTTAATCTGGCTTGGCAAGCTTGCCAGTCTACGTGCATCGTCGCTTACGAATAAACTGCTTTTCATGAATACCGCTCGTCCACCCCATAGCTACCCACGCCGCGTACTGCTTTGCGTCACCGGGCTGTCGCCGCAGATTATTACCGAAACACTCTACGCGCTGGCGGTCGAGCAGCAGCCCGCCTTCATCCCCACAGAAGTCCATCTGGTCACCACTGTGGAAGGTGCGCGTCTTGCACAAGCCTCGCTACTCCACGCCGATGGCGGCCAGTTTCATGCCTTGCTGGCCGACTGGCCACAACTGGAACAACCCCGGCTGGACAGCCACACAATCCACCTCATCAGCGGGCCGGATGGGCAGCCGCTCAACGACATCCGCAGCCCCGAAGAAAACGCCTCGGCGGCGGATACCATCGCCAGCACCGTTCGCGAACTGACGCGCGACCCGGCGTGCGCCCTGCATGTCTCGATTGCCGGCGGCCGTAAAACCATGGGTTTTTATCTCGGCTATGCCCTCTCGCTCTATGCGCGCCCCCAAGATCGGCTCTCGCATGTGCTAGTTTCATCGCCCTTTGAAGGCCACCCCGAGTTTTTCTACCCGCCGCGCCAAGCACGGCGGCTCACCACCCGCGACGGTAAACACATCGACACCGCCGATGCCCGCGTCACGCTGGCGGAAATTCCCTTTGTGCGCCTGCGTCACGGTCTGCCTGACCTGCTACTGCAAGGACAAAGCAGCTACAGTCAGGCCGTGGATGCCATCCAACATAAACTCGCCCCGCCACGGCTCTGGATTAATCTGACCCAGCGTCGCGTGATCTGCGGCGAAACCCCCATCACACTCAAGCCCCAACTCATTGCCTGGTTTGCCTGGTGGGCGGTGCTGGCCAAAGAAGGGCGGCCGGATTGCCACTGGCGTGAAGCAGATGCAGCCTTGTTTCTCAAGCTTTACAGCGCCGTGGTCGGGCGTGATGCCGGCGACTACGAAAACACCGTTGAATTGCTGAAAGGCGGCATGGAAAAAGAATTTTTCCAAACCAAAAACGCCAAGCTCGAACGGGTACTCAAAGACACCCTCGGTGCGGCTGCTGCCATGCCTTACTTGCTGGTCACGACTGGGCAACGGCCATACACCCAACGAGGGCTCACACTGCCTGCAGAATGTGTCGAAGTGACGGGCTGATTTGTGCAGCGCTTCCGTAACTATTAACTACATAGAGGGGAATAATGACGGCACAAATACATGAATTGCTCATCTTCAATGGTGAAGAGACATCGATGGCTTGCTGCCCAGATCTTCCGGATAAGCATCCTCGTATCTATGCCCCAAGTTCCAACGAGATAGAAGCGGAGGGAGGGACATATGTTTTTATGGACACGTCATGTTGGCGTAACTACCAGGGTACCTGGGAAATAAATAATGGACGCTTTTATCTCGTCAGCCTTAGCGGAAATTTACGGATGCGCGGCAACGAGCCGATTTTCGCCGATTGGTTCTCGGGTGATCTTTGCATCCCAAAAGGCAAAATGCTTCGGTATATCCACATGGGTTTTGATTCCACCTTTGAACAAGAGGTGCATGTCAAGATCGAAAAAGGTATCGTGGTGACAAGCCATGTCATTGATAACCGAGGTAAAACGTAAAACGGGGGCAGGCCGATCTGTTACGGTCTGAGCGATGTCTCCCTGTTTCTGTTGTTTCTATTCTGAGCTTGTTAGCCAGGGGTTGACGATGTGCAAACCGTCAATGTCTTCGAAGTCGGACACATTACGCGTAGCCAAGGTCAGATTGTTCGCGAGTGCGATGGCGGCAATCTGGGCATCTTCGGTACTGATGGGGTGACCCCTATGCGTGCGCCGAGCCACAATGGCCGCATAGTGGAGTGCTGCACGCTCATCGAATGGCAGGCATCGTCTCACAAAGTCTTCTTCGAACATTGCGTGTGCAGCCAGTGCCAGCGTCGCCTGACGCTTTCCTGGAGGCATCAGCGCAAGCCCGAGCATGATTTCGGCGCGGCTGATGGCGCAGATCCATGCCTGCTCGGTGGGTAGACGATCCAGCCACGCTGTCACCCTCTCAGCGGGCTGCGGGCGCATGAATTCAGACAGCACATTCGTGTCGAGAAGATTCACGGTGTGTCATCCCAACTGGGCGACGTGCGCGGCATCTGGCGTGCAGGGGGCTCAAATGCCCCGTCGGCGGTCTCGGCAAAACGTTGTTTCAACCGCTGCCCCAGAGGTTGTGGTTGGGATACGCGAACCAAGGCTTCACGCAGAATGCGGCGAGCTTCTTCTTCCATCGACACCCCATGCTGCGCCGCACGGACGCGCAGCGACTGCTTGATCGCATCATCCATATTGCGAATCGTCAAGGCTGCCATAGACGCAACTCCTTGTTTGGTATCAACGATTTCATTGTAGTCATTGATATCACTCTTCGTCAAGGTGCCTTCCACGTCTTCAGTGCCCCAAGGTTGGGCCAGCTAGGCGAGGCATGGCGGTTCTAGGTTGAAAAAAACCCTGGCATGCCCCGATCTCCCCCATATTTTCTGCTGTTTTTACTCGGTTTGAAGAAGGCAAGCTCCCGTCTTTTTCCGGCAAGCTTGTCGCAGCCCACCGGATTTTTTCAGCCACCATAATGACCCCATGAGCCGCGACCTATACCTGATAGCCTACGATGTATGTGAGCCCCACCGGCTCTATCGGGTGTGTCGTTACCTGACAGGTTACAAGGTCGGCGGGCAAAAATCTGTATTTGAAATCTGGGCAACTCCAGCCGAGTTAGAAGAAATTCGTAGCGAACTGGATCGCCTGATGGAAGAAGGTATTGATCGTTTGCACATCCTGCGGCTAGACCCACGCATGAAACCTCGCTGCCATGGGCGCGCCCACACCTTCAATGGCCAAAGCCAGTTTCTCATCGTCTGAAACAGTTTCCTGTTTGCCTGAATACCTGAGTGCCATGTAATTTCCTGAAAAGGAGCACAGCATGACCAGCCTGTTCATCGATCGACGTGGTGTAGAACTTGAACTCGAAGGCGAAGCCATCGTCTTTCGCGAAAATGGCACACGGCTGGGAACCGTACCCATCGCACCGCTCACCCGCGTCTTCATGCGGGGAGATGTCACCCTGCCTGTCTCACTCCTGGGCAAGCTGGGTGAAAATGGAGTGGGGGTCGTCATCCTCAGTGGTCGCCTGGGTCGCCCCACGCTTTTGCTGGCACGTCCCCATAACGATGCCACCCGGCGTGTCGCCCAGATACGTCTCAGTGTCGACCAAGACGCCAGTCTCGCCATCGCCCGCGATCTGGTTGAACGCAAACTCAGCCACCAGATTGAATGGTTGAAAGAATTGCAGCACATCAGCCTGCAAACCCGCTATGAAATCACCCATGCCCTGCGCGGACTGGAAGAAGCCCGCAGCCGCATCCCTCTCATGGAAAACGCTGCCAGCCTGCGTGGTTTAGAAGGTTCGGCGGCTGCCCGTTATTTTGCCGGCCTGCAAACAGTCGTACCCGAATCCCTCGGCTTTCATGGTCGCAACCGTCGTCCCCCGCGTGACCCGTTTAACGTTTTACTCTCGCTCACCTACACCCTGCTACATGCCGAAGTCGCCATTGCCCTGCATGGCGCAGGTTTTGATCCCTACGTCGGCTTTTATCACCGGCTCGAATTTGGACGGGAATCGCTGGCATCCGATCTGCTCGAACCCCTGCGTCCGCTCGCCGATCAGTTTGCGTTTGATCTGGTCAAAAAACGGCTATTGAGCAAAGATCACTTCAGCACCACGGCGCAAGGCTGCCTGATGGGCAAAGCAGGGCGCACACACTATTACGCCGCTTATGGAACACATAGCGAAAAGCTACGCCAGCGCGTCAATCAGGAAGTCGACCGGCTCGCCGGGATGATCGATGCCGCAGCAGAAGCCCAGCCAGAACCGCTGGCATGGGAAGGAGAATAAGCCATGAGCGAATACATCATCTGCTACGACATCAGCGATCCGCGTCGCCTGGGGCGCATCCATCGCTATCTCAAAAAACATGCCGTAGCCCTGCAATACTCGGTATTTCTGTACACAGGGGACGAACGCAAGTTTGATCGTTGTCTGGAAGGCGCGGTGGCGCTGATTGACGAAGAAGAAGACGATCTGCGCGCCTATCCGCTTCCTGCGCGCGGCCTCAAAGCCCGAATCGGCCGTCCGGCCTTGCCCGAAGGCATCCAGTGGAGCGGCTTGCCCACTGCGTGGTGAAACATGCTAAAGTAGCCATTCCTCACCCGCGTAATGGCTTGCTTTAGGAGACATCTTGTCACCAAACGCAAAACTTCCGCAGCACCCCTTCCAAGTTATTGATTTTGAAGTTGAATTTGTGGGGGATCAGTAATACCCATGCCCTGATTTCAAAGGGATTAAGACCGAATTTGACATTCTTTTTGAGCTTTCTCGACGTAATACCCATGCCCTGATTTCAAAGGGATTAAGACACCGACCGATGCGAGGCTCCGCATCGCCAGCTGGTAATACCCATGCCCTGATTTCAAAGGGATTAAGACCCACCAACCTCATAGCTGTACCCTATATTTAAGTAATACCCATGCCCTGATTTCAAAGGGATTAAGACGTTGTGCATATGGCCTGCGCTTCCACATGGCGTTAGGTAATACCCATGCCCTGATTTCAAAGGGATTAAGACTTCTGGTTTATGGAATCGTAGACAGTTTGAATACAGTAATACCCATGCCCTGATTTCAAAGGGATTAAGACCTACATTCCTTCGTTGTGTGATGTAACCGGTGTCGGTAATACCCATGCCCTGATTTCAAAGGGATTAAGACCGGTGCGCGTCGCGCGGCCGCCGTCTTTTCGTCCGTAATACCCATGCCCTGATTTCAAAGGGATTAAGACTCGTGAAACCCCGTGGGGTCGCACTTACAGCTATGGTAATACCCATGCCCTGATTTCAAAGGGATTAAGACTCCACCCGCCTGTCTGAGCGAATTGACTAAAGAGTAATACCCATGCCCTGATTTCAAAGGGATTAAGACCTGTAACGCCCTGCGTTTCTTGATTCAGGGCGCAAGTAATACCCATGCCCTGATTTCAAAGGGATTAAGACTTAACATTCCTGCTTCGCCCCGTCATCCGCAAGGGGTAATACCCATGCCCTGATTTCAAAGGGATTAAGACGACGGCCTCTTTTAGCGGCCGTGATAAAACGGCGTAATACCCATGCCCTGATTTCAAAAAAGGGATTAAGACAAAGCCCCATGAGCGGAATTGCACATAGGGCGGGGGTAATACCCATGCCCTGATTTCAAAGGGATTAAGACTTAGATTGAGGGTTATTATCTCCCTCAGCTTGTCGTAATACCCATGCCCTGATTTCAAAGGGATTAAGACTCTCGTCCGTTCGCGAGAACGGATGGCCGCTTTTAGGTAATACCCATGCCCTGATTTCAAAGGGATTAAGACGAGACAATCTCCCTCAGCTTGTCGATCGCTACATGTAATACCCATGCCCTGATTTCAAAGGGATTAAGACGACAATCTCCCTCAGCTTGTCGATCGCTACATCCGTAATACCCATGCCCTGATTTCAAAGGGATTAAGACGGGAATGGGTAACGACACTCGTTACGCAACGCGTGTAATACCCATGCCCTGATTTCAAAGGGATTAAGACAAACCTCGTGAGGTCGCACTTACAGCTATGTTGTGGTAATACCCATGCCCTGATTTCAAAGGGATTAAGACTTTCGTCCACCCGTGCGAACGGTTTGTTTGTGTAATACCCATGCCCTGATTTCAAAGGGATTAAGACCAGTTTCCATCCGCATATTTGTAATATTTTGTGTGTAATACCCATGCCCTGATTTCAAAGGGATTAAGACCTCCAGCCCTTCAATTGTCTTGCCCTCCCCTGGGGGGTAATACCCATGCCCTGATTTCAAAGGGATTAAGACGAGGCTTATTACCATATTCCTTTCTGATAAAGGAATGTAATACCCATGCCCTGATTTCAAAGGGATTAAGACGCTGTTGCCGGACAATAAGAGTTTGTCCCTTGTAATACCCATGCCCTGATTTCAAAGGGATTAAGACGTCGAGCCGACCGGCTTTTGCCGGTCGCGTGGGTAATACCCATGCCCTGATTTCAAAGGGATTAAGACCTCCAATTCCTCATCAAGCCAGTCATCATAGGTAATACCCATGCCCTGATTTCAAAGGGATTAAGACCCGAACAAATTGACCGAACCTACAGCAGGTTCAGCCGTAATACCCATGCCCTGATTTCAAAGGGATTAAGACTTTCTTCGTGGATACACCCTGCTGAATCTTCCGGTAATACCCATGCCCTGATTTCAAAGGGATTAAGACCCGATAACGGCGGGTATGCTAACGCCTTTAAGGTAATACCCATGCCCTGATTTCAAAGGGATTAAGACCTTCGGTTCCAGAATCTGCGTGCGATCTCAGCGATGGTAATTGTTCAGTCCCGTGTGATTATTTGACTGCCCGATGCTATCCTTTATCGATAGCCGCCCCTCGAGGGGGCGTAGGCGGGGTTTCACGGAGCACTGCTCCGTGCCGCCGAAGCCGGACGGCTGTGCAAAGCCGTCCGTGGCGGATGGGTGGGGTGGGCGTATCTGTTATCGGGTAACGATTATTTCATCCTCTGTGGGTGGCAGTGTGGAGATGGCTACCATGATCGTTAGGGAAACGCTGATTTATTTGAAACCGTTCGGGCTGAGCCTGTCGAAGCCCTTGTATTTCCGGGGAATGCCCTTCGACAAGCTCAGGGCGAACGGATTTAATCTGTGTTTCCTTAGCGTGAAATACACAAATCAGAGTCGCGTTGAAGCTTCGAGCGTAGCGAGCAAATCAGTAGCCGCCCCTTGAGGGGCGGATGGGTGGGGTGGGCGTAT